>JAHYYL010000017.1 GCA_019424965.1 Collinsella sp. | reverse complement strand
CTTTTCCGCGAAGTGAACGACCTATTTTGGACCCCCGAAGCATCCACACTTTTTGACGCCAAAACTGCAGGAAAAACTCGGCGAAACCGCAGGAAACGGCGTCTGAAAAGTGTCGATGCTTCGGGGGCTCGTTTTTGCTCGTTCACTTCGCGGAAAAGTATTCACCTTCGATTCGCAAGGGCACTGCGTGAGTCAAAAAAGCGGGCCGCGCCGGGGATTTCCGGCGCGGCCCGCTTAGTATCGCGCTTAGATTCGCAAGGTTGCGGCAGCCAGCGGCCTACTTTGCGTCGTAGGCCTCGGTGTCCCACCAGTCGAGCTGGGCGATGTTGTCGCGGATGTGCTGGCAGCTCTTGTGGAAGCCCTCGAGCTCGTACTCGGACAGGTCGAGCGTGTAGACCTCCTCGACGCCCTCGGCACCGATCACGCACGGCAGGGAGGTAAAGATACCCTCCTCGCCATACTGGCCGGTCATGAGCGTGGAAGCGGAAAGCACGGCGTGCTCGTTGTGCAGCACGGCGGCGCAGACGCGCGCGGCGGAGTTGGCGACGGCGTATTCGGTGCACTGCTTGCCCTGGTAGGTCACATAGCCGCCCTTACGCGCGAGCTCCTCGACCTCCATGTGGTCAAAGGCGTACTTGTCGGGGTTCTCGGCCTGAAGCTCGTTGAGGTTTTTGCCGGCGATGGTTGCGGCCTTAAAGGCGGCAAGCTGGCTAAAGCCGTGCTCGCCGATCATGTAGGTGTCGATGGACTTGGGGCTCACGCCGACCTTCTTGGAGATCTCGGTGCGCAGGCGGGCGGAGTCCAGGCCGCAGCCCGAGCCGATGATCTTCTTGGGATCGTAGCCGGTCAGGTGCCACAGCTCGGTGCACACGACGTCGCAGGGGTTGGAGATGCTCACGAAGATGCCGTCAAAGCCGGCGTCGACGATGCGCTTGGCAAAGGTGCGCGCGGCGTCGGTGGTAAAGAACAGCTCGCCGTCGCGGTCGCCGGCGGCCAGTGCGACCTTGCCAGCGGCGTTGACGATGACGTCGCAGCAGGCCAGCTCCTCGTAATGGTCGTAGCAGTTGACGATCTTGGTGTTGTACGGGACAAACGAAAGGGAGTCGCGCAGGTCCTGGACCTCGGACGTCACCTTGGCCTCGTTGATATCGCACAGGTACAGCTCGTCGGCAATGCCCTGCATAAGCAGGCTGTTGGCGACATGTGCTCCCACGTGGCCCTGGCCGACCACACCGATCTTACGCGTCTGGTACATATACGTATCCTTTCGGCCGAGTTTTTCGCGTCGGACTATTGTAGCGTCCTGCTGCCACTTTGCTAGACTAAAGCGCCGTAGATTTTTGGGACATGCCTTAATCTCTACTTTTGGAGTGATTTGGGCCGCTGACGGCATCGCTGGGCGATGTACTCGCGCGGATGGGGCCGCTCGTTGTATCATAACTGCAACTGACTCGTAAGGAGCATCCATGCCCATTCGCATTCCCGACGCCCTCCCTGCCGCCGCGCAGCTCGAGAGCGAGAACATCTTTGTCATGACCGAGTACCGCGCGCTGCACCAGGACATCCGTCCGCTGCGCGTGCTCATCCTCAACCTCATGCCCACCAAGATCGCCACCGAGACGCAGATCATGCGCAAGCTCTCCAACACGCCGCTGCAGGTGGAGGTGGACCTGCTGCGCACCAAAACGCACGAGGCCACCCACGTGAGCGCCGGCCACCTGGAGACGTTTTACCGCACGTTCGACGACATCCGCGACATCCACTACGACGGCCTGATCATCACGGGCGCGCCGGTGGAGCAGATGCCGTTCGAGGAGGTCGACTACTGGCCCGAGCTCTGCCAGATCATGGATTGGTCCACCACGCACGTGCACTCTACGCTGCACATTTGTTGGGGCGCGCAGGCCGGTCTGTACCATCATTACGGCATTCAGAAGTATGACCTGCCGGCAAAGGCGAGCGGCGTGTTCGAGCATTATCTGGTCAAGCCGCAAAGCCCGCTGGTCCGCGGCTTTGACGACCGCTTCTATGCCGTGCATTCGCGCAACACCGATGTGCGCCGCGAGGACGTGGAGGCTGAGCCGCAGGTTGAGGTCGTGGCCGTGTCCGACGAGGTAGGCCTGTACATCGTCAAGTCGACGGACAGTCGTCGCTTCTTTGTCTTTGGCCATCCCGAGTACGATACCGACACGCTGCGCCTGGAGTACGAGCGCGACGTGAAGCGCGGGCTCAACCCTCAGGTGCCGGCGCATTACTTCCCGGGCGACGATCCCGCCGCCGAGCCGCGTAACGTCTGGCGCAGCCAGGCTCAGCTGCTCTACACCAACTGGCTCAACTATTACGTCTACCAGACCACGCCCTACGACCTGGCCCGCGCCGGCGAGGAGCACTAGGCTGCGATGATGCCGCTGTAGCCGTGGCTGATGTGGCAGCGGTTAGGCGCTGATGATGTGGGGCAGCGGCAGATCGTGGGCGTCGGTGGGGATGTGGTCGACGCGCTGTTCGTCAAAGGCGATGCCGACGATTTGACATACGGGCGAGAGCATGGGCAGGTAGCGGTCATAGCAGCCGCCGCCGTAGCCTAGGCGCGTGCCGGTGCGGTCGAATGCTACGAGCGGCACGACGATCATGTCGAGAGCTTCGGCAGGCACGATAGGGAAGCGGCTGCTGTCGATGTCCGTGGCCGCAAAGGCCCGCGTGGGGTGGGCGATAAACGGAGCCGCGTCCGCGTCGCCGGCAGCAACTGCCCGCATACACATGCGCTGGCCACAAGCTGCGGCGTCTGTTGCCGAGAGCATGCACGGATAGGCCACGCGCCAGCCACGTTTGGCGGCAGCTGCGGCAAACGCGGCTGAGTCGACTTCGGAACCCATCGCGGCATAGACGGCAACGGTGTGCGGCGCCGCGGCATCCAAGCGGCCCAGCAGCTCAACCAGCCGCGCACAGATATCAGCAGACTTCGCCGCCCGCAAGTCCAAATCAAGAGCATCGCGCCGAGCAATGACCGCCCGCCGCAACTCAGCCTTGTCCATCCCGGCTTCCTCTCCCAAACCTACCAAAAAGGGACAGGTTTATTTTGGCAGGTTTTATCTGGGCAAATGTCGAAACCACCACAAAGGTGCCTGTCCCCTTTGTGGTGGTTTTGGCCCATGCGTTAACGCTATAACGCCGCGGCGATTGCTTCGGTCACAAACTTATTGAGTGACTCGCCCTTCTTTGCCGCCGCCAGTGCTGCCTGCTTGTGAAGCTCGGAGCCTGTTCTCACATTGAACGAGCCCTTAAAAGCCCGCTCTGGTTCCTTGCCCTTTTCGGCACAAAACTCAAGGTAATCGTCGACGGCGTCGTGGAAGCATTGCTCCACTTCTTCAGCCGTGGAGCCTTCAAATACGATTGCGTCCCTAATGCCGGCGACCATACCTGTTAGTACATGCTGCTCGGCATCGAACTCGACTGGGGCGAAATAGCCCTTGTATGCCAAAACGTTACTCATGACTGCCTCCGACATCCTGCAGAAATCGAACGATGTTTCGAATGGTCCCCGCTGTCAATTCGTCAGATGGATGAGGCGCGTGCATCACGAACATCCTGCCATCTGAGGGCCTGTAGAAGCGAACGCGCGATCCGGATGTCTTGCCTTTGCTGTCCATTTCAAAGCCATATGAGGCCATGACTTTTAAAAAATCGGCATACCGATACGTCGAAGGGCAGCTAAACAGTTGGACGATGAGTTTATCGGCTCGAGTCATCCCGCCTCACATTCTGCAACTATATTCTAGTTGCAATTTAGATCCGATGCAATCACCCATACTATAGAACATGTGTACGTATAGAACAAGTGTTCGAACCACTACAGAGGGGCCTGTCCCCTTTGTAGTGGTTTTGCTTGCTGTGGCTAGCCCAGCAGGTCGACTACGTTGAAGTTGGCGTTGCTCTTGGCGATGACATCGCGGCCGCCAAAGACGCAGGTGGGCGACTCGGCTGCGATGCGCGTCACGTCGGCGCCGAGCGAGCGGAGCTCACCGGGCGTGGCGGCGAGCATCTGGGCGCGGCGCTCCTCGCGCGCATGCGGATCGAGCCCGGCCAGGTAGGTCGTGTTGCGGCGCTTGGTGAGCGCATAGGGCTTCACCGGCGCGTCCATGCCGCTCACGCAGCTCACGATAAAGCCCTCAAAGGCGGCTTCGTCGGGCTCAAAGCTGCCAAGCCATGCACCCGCGCGCTCCACGCGCTCAATCGAAGGATCGATCGCCGGGTCGCGGTAGGTGTAGAACGCCGCCTGACGCTCACCTGCCGCGCGGAATCCGCAGCCGTACGCCCCGCCCTTCACGCGGATCTCGTTCCACAGGTAGTCGTAGGAGAGCGCGTTGGCAGCCACGGCCCAAGTGCCTGTCACGTCAATGCCCAGGCGACGCGGGTCGCACGCGCTTGCCGCAAAGCAGATGTCGCTGGGGATCACGAAAGCCTCGTGGCGGTCGCACGGCGCCGGCACCACGAGCGCGTCGCGGCCGGCACCATCGCCCGCGCCAAGCCCTAGGTTGCCCGCGGCATCCCAGTACGCGTCAAAGTCCTCATCGCTGCCGGTAAAGCTCGCCATGCAGCCATCGGCCACAAAGATGCGGCCTGCCAGCTCGGCAAGCTTGGCGCGCAGGTCGTCCAGGCGCTCGTCAAAGTGGTCGAGCAGATCGCGCAGGAACAGGTAGAAGTCCACGCCCGAAAGCTGCTCGCGCACCACGGCCGAAGGCGAGCTGTAGCTCATCGCGCGACCGAGCGCCGCCGAGTGACCGTTGTTGATAAAGCCCTGCTCAAGCCCAATGCGAATCTGCGTGAGCACGTCGCGCACGCGGTCGGCGTCGGCATCTGCCAAAAGCGTGCTCGACCACACCTCGCGCGGCAGGCTCGCCAGCGCACCGATCTTCTCGGACAGGGCACCGGCGCTCACCAGCAGGTAGGGGCGCACGCCGTCCACGTCGGGCTGGGTCATGACTTCGGTCGTAAAGCTCAAAAAGCCCAGCTTGCCGGCGATAAGGTTGTCGAGTTCCTCGGCCGAATGCTCGCGCGTGGGCAGCTGCTTGAGCAGGCGGCAGAGCAGCGTCACATAGGGCAAGTCCTCAAACGCGACGCAGCTTAGGTCGAAATACTGCATGGCGTAGGCCAGACGGTTGGTGGGGATGCCGTGGCGCAGACAGGGGATGGGCGTGGTCGTGTCCACAACGAGCGGCGGCTCGGGGCGTGCCTCGCCAATGTCGGATACACGCAGGCGCGGCAGCGTGGCCTTGTCCTCGGGCGTGTCCTCTGCCTCCTGCGCGGCACGCAGCGCGGCTGTGCGCTCGACCACATCGGCAAGCTCGGCACCCTCCGAACCCTCGGCGGCGTCCACCGGCACCAGCTCGACGAGCGCCATGTGGTCGTTCTCCAGCACCAGCTCGCGCAGCAGGTCCTCAAAGTAGGTGCCGTCCAGCTCGCTACGCAGCTCCTCGTACACCGGGCCGTACTTGAGTGCCAGCGTCGCGGCGTCGTCATCGTAGAGCCAGGTGCTCAGCGCGTCGCACGCAATGGCCACGCCGTCGGCGATGCCGTAGTCGCGCTGGCGCAGATCGTATTCGTTGCTGCTGATGATGGCTTCCAGGCGCTCGCGCGGAACGCCGTGCTCGCACAGGTCGCGGCAGGCGTCCTGAAACACGCGGCGCAGCTCGCGCGCCACGCCGGGCTGCGCGTTTTGCAACATGATGAGCTCGTAGGGCTGCAGGCTCTCGGCCGCGGTGTAGCTCACCACGTTGCCGCCCAGGCCGGCGGCCAGAATGGTCTTCTTGACCGGCGCCTCGTTGGAGCCCAGCAGCGCCTCGAACAGGATATCCGCCGCGATCGTGCGTTTGCGGTCGAGCGCGCTGCCCAACACAAGGCCCAGGCCCACCAGGGCGTTCTCGGGTGTAGTGGCCATCTCGACGCGCTTGTACTCGCAGGTCACGGGCGTCTGCACGCCCAGCGGATTGGGCGCCAGCGTGGACGGGTCCTCGCCGGCGGCAACGGCTGCGTCCATGCGGCGGCTTGCGGCACTCGGCTGCGACAGATAACGCTCGTCCAAAAAGGCCAGTGCGCGGTCCACGTCCAGGTCGCCGTAGAGCGTGATGTAGGAGTTGGAGGGGTTGTAGTGGCGCGCGTGCGTGTCCAGGAACTGCTCGTAGGTGAGCGCGGGAATCGCGCGCGGGTCGCCGCCGCTTTCGTGCGCATAGGCGGTGTCGGGATAGAGCGCGGCGTTGACGGCGTCGTCCAGCACGCTCATGGGGTCGGACAGCGCACCCTTCATCTCGTTGAACACCACGCCGTTATAGCGCAGCGTGCCCTCGCGCAGGCTGGCGGGGTTGCCGTCGCCCTCGCCCTCGGCGCCCTCTGGCAGGTCCAGCTCGTAGTGCCAGCCCTCCTGCTCAAAAATGGTGGGCTTGGTGTAGATGGCCGGGTTGAACACCGCGTCCAGGTACACGTCCATCAGGTTATACAGATCCTGTTCGTTGGTGGTGGCGACGGGGTAGATGGTCTTGTCGGGGTAGGTCATGGCGTTGAGGAACGTCTGCATGGAGCTCTTGATCAGGTCGACAAACGGCTCCTTGACGGGAAACTTGGCCGACCCGCACAGCACCGAGTGCTCAAGAATATGGAACACGCCGGTGGAATCGGCCGGCGGCGTCTTAAAGCCAATGGCAAAGGCCTTGTTTTCGTCGTCGCACGCCAGGTACAGTAGGCGAGCGCCCGAGACGGTGTGGCGAAGCACGTAGGCGTCCGAGTCGAGCTCGGGTACGGTCTCGCAGCGCTCGACGGCAAAGCCGTGGCAGGTAGTGCCGGGCACCAGCAGTGCGGCGGCAGCGGCGCGCGGGTCGGTTGAGGTGGTGGGCATATGCAGTCTCCTTTGACGCCCTAGCGGGGGCGAATCGAGTCGAATCCCCGAGAGTATACCCATATGGGGCCTTCGACCAATCTGCCGCACGAGCGTGGATTTTCGGACAAACGAGCGTGGAAATTCGGACGCCCGCCAAATGACAGTGGATTTTCGGACGAAATCGGCCGTCAAAAGTTCAAAAACCGTCCAAATATCCACGCTCGTGCGTCAACTACGTGTCTCTCACCTCACATTCATTTCTACGACGAGGGATGACTGAGAGACAGACAGAAGATAAAAATCAATCGGCTTATCGGATGCATATACCGCCATCAGATTGAAGCTGTATGCGGAAATGGATGGACTCTACACCGCTTACGCAAAATAACCCCTCGTTTGCTGAAACAATATAGGAAATGGCGTGGAGTGCTAAAAAGTTCTAATACAATATAAGTCATTTATCTATAAGCTGCTGATTCCTTGTAAAGGTATGGTTGATATGGTTGAGGCAAATAGCGTTATCCCCCTGTACAAACAGATTGTTCGTGCGCTTTCTGATTCAATCGCCAACGGCACGTACCGCCCGGGAGATAAGCTTCCGACCGAGGCGGAGCTGATCGAGCAATTTGGCGTGAGCCGAATAACGGTTCGCTCCGCAATTAAAGAAATGGAAGATGCTGGGCTTGTTGAGAGGGCCCGCGGCAAGGGCACGTTCGTTTCGTCGGACACGCAGATGTATGCCGCGGACGACCGTGAGAGCTTTACCCATTCGTGCCAGCTTGCGGGCAAACAGGCGTCTACCAGGGTTCTCGAAATGGGCTGGGACTTCCCAAGTCTGCGAGACGCGAAGTTCCTGGGCGTAGACGATACCCAAAAGGTATTGCGTAGCCGTCGTCTGCGCCTTGTGGATGGCAAGCCCACGATGCTGGAAACCAATAGCTATTCCGCTGCGCTTTCTTTTTTGGAGCATGAGTCCCTCGATGATTCGCTGATGGCGGTACTCGATCGTCAGGGGATCAAGATGGGTCCCAACACGCGTACGCTCGAGGTCTGCTATGCGAGCGAGCTCGAGGCGGCATACCTTAACGTGGAGCTGGACTCTTCGCTGCTTCTGTTTGTCGATAGACGTTATGCCCCAAGTGGCGAGCCGCTTTTCATCTCCCGTCAGGTGTACTGCACCGAGCGACTGAAGTTCTATTTGTAAATTAGAGATAGATTGGTCGATTTACCGACCAATTGTTACCGTTCGCGGATTTGGAAAATTGACACATCGCGTAGGGTAGATTGCTAATATACTTTGTTATGACAATATAGTACGTCCTATTGATATTGGAGAACTATGAATAAGATATTGCTAGCGAGTCATGGTTATCTCGCCCAAGGCATGAAAAGCTCTCTGGAGATTCTGATGGGCACCAACGACCGAATCGAGTGCCTGTGCGCCTATGTCGATGACGATTCAAGGGACGTCGCGGCGTTGATTGATGCATGGATGGAGACGAGGGACCCTGCCGACTCTTGGTTTGTCGTGACTGACATCTTTGGCGGCTCTGTAAATAACGAATTCATTCAGAGACAGACCGCCGGATCGTTTACGTTGATCGCCGGAATGAACTTGCCGCTGCTGGTGGAAATGGTTACACAGCTAGACTCCCTGGATGCGGGCAAGGCCAAAGCCGCGGTCGAGGGATCGCGTTCGTTTATTCAGCTTTGCGAGGCGGCGGACATGCTTGCCGGCGCCGAGGAAGAAGATTTCTAGTTAGTTCTGGTTCGAGCCCTAGCTAAGGGTCACACCTGTCATTCCCTTTATCACGTGCGGAGATGATAACGATGATTAAGCTTACGAGAGTTGATTACCGACTGATTCACGGCCAAGTTGCCATGTCCTGGACTCACGCTTTGGATGTGGATTGCATCCTGCTTGCCAGCGATGCTGTGGCAAAAGACGACATGAGGAAGGCGGCCTTGAGGCTCGCCCGCCCCAGCGGCGTTAAACTCGTCATCAAGGATGTTGACGCTGCTATCGAGGCGCTCAACAGCGGCGTTACCGACAAGTATTCGCTGTTTATCATCGCTGAGACGATTGAAGATGTCTATCGTCTCGCTAAGGGTTGCAAAGACATCAAAGAGATCAATCTGGGTGGAACCCGAAAGACCCCTGAGACCACGCTTCATCCGACCCCTGCAATCTTCGCGACCGAGAAAGATGCCGAGCATATCCAAGAGCTCCTGGGCGATGGCGTGGCCATCGAAATCCGTCAGGTCCCCAATGACGCTAAGGTGTTTGCCAAGGACGTTTTTTAGCCGAAAACATGCTGGTGTTCGGTATTTATTGAACCGATACTCTATGTCTAAGCCCGTCGATCATTTGATCGGCGGGCTTTTTATTAAAGAAAAATCGAAAAATTCTGAAATAGTTCTTGCATAGTTAGTTATATAAAGTATTATAACGTCATGGGATGAATGAAGGGTTCATCCAAGTGAGTTAGGAGTAAGGGATGTTCAATTTCGATGAGCCTCGTTACGAGAAGGTTGTGAGCGATGCCCTCGCTCTCCGTCCTCAGATTGAGGCTGCCGTGGACGAGGTCTGCGAGCAGGGTTATTCCAACATCTTCTTCATCGGCTGCGGCGGCACCTGGGCCCACACGCTCCCGATGAAGTATTGGGTCGAGACCACCACGGCCGACGTCGACGTCCACTGCGAGATCGCCGCTGAGTTCCTCGCGTGCCCGCCCAAGACCTTCAACAAGGATTCGGTCTGCGTCTTCTCTACCCGTACCGGCACCACCCCCGAGATCATTGAGGCTGCCAAGTTCTGCCAGGAGCAGGGCGCCCGCACGCTGATGTATGTCTCCAACGACAACACTCCGGCCACCGAGTACGCCGATTACAAGTTCTTCAGCTTCGCCGAGGACGACGTCCTGTGCGAGGCCATCTATACCTACCAGATCACGCTGGTCGCCCGCTTCCTCAAGAACGCCGGCGCCTTCCCCAAGTACGACACCTTCATGGAGGAGTTCGGCAACATCGCTCCGTACCTCATCAAGGCCAAGGACGCTCAGGACGAGCGCTGCGCCGCCATGGCCGAGGACTTCAAGGACACCGACTACCACATGGTGATTGGCTCCGGCATGCTCTGGGGTGAGGCCTACGACTACGCCATGTGCATCCTCGAGGAGATGCAGTGGATCAAGACCAAGTCCATCCACGCCGCCGAGTTCTTCCACGGCACCATCGAGCTGTGCGAGGAGGGCACGAGCCTCATCATGCTCTACGGCGAGGACGACACCCGTAAGCTCATGGACCGCGTGGACAACTTCACTCACATGCTCGCCGACGAGAAGGGCGTCAACGTCCGCGTGAACAAGTTCGACACCGCCGAGGTCGAGCTGCCGTTCAGCGACCCCGAGTTCCGCAAGATCGTCTCCCCGATGGTCACCTACACCATCACCGAGCGTCTGAGCTGCCATCTCGAGCACGTCCGTAACCACCCGCTCACCACGCGTCGTTACTATCACCAGATGAACTACTAATCCTCTCAAATTGCTGCGGTTGTCTGCAGGCGAGCTGCGCAGAATGCCTCGCCTGCAGACCTATTTCTGGGGTTGATCGAAATGGTTGTCCAGTATCTTCTAGTTGCACTGGTCGCATTTATTGCGTCCATGGACGAGCAATTATTTGGCATTACGATGCTTGGTCGTCCGCTGTTTACGAGCCTGTTTGTCGGCTTGATCCTTGGCGATGTCCAGCAGGGCGTTATCGTCGGCGCTGCTTTGGAGTCCATGTTCATGGGCGCCATCATGGTCGGCGCGGCGGTTCCTCCCGAGGTCTATGCCTCCGGCGTGCTTGGCTGCGCGTTTGCCGTCATTACGGGTACGGGCACGGCAACTGCCGTCGCGCTCGCCCTTCCCGTCTCCGTCTTCCTTCAGGTGTGGCGCAACTTCTGCTACGCCGTTCCGGGCGCCTTTGCCTGCAAGAAGATTGAGACCGCCTTGGCAAATCGCGATCTTGCCAAGGCGAATCTGTACCATCTGACCGTCGTGCCGCTGTCGATCGGCATTCCGTCTGCACTGCTGGTGTTTGGCTCGCTGTTCTTTGGTGCCGACCTCATCAACAATGCGCTCAATGCGATTCCGCAGTTTGTGATGGACGGCCTCAACGTTGCATCCGGCGTCATGGTCTGCATCGGCTTCGCACTTCTTATCAGGACCATGGGCGATAACAAGCTTCTTCCCTGGCTGTTCCTGGGATTCATTATGGTCATCTACCTCAAGATGGACGTTATCGGCGTCGCCGCAGCTGCCATTTGCGTCGCGCTGCTCCTGGCCTTCCGCGAGGGCTCGTCCGGTCCGCAGGCGGTTGCTGCAGATGAAGAGGAGGACTTCTAATGGCTACCCAGAACACCGACCTCAAAGAGGCCAAGAAGGATGCGATTATGACTCCCGATATGTATCGGAGCATGTTCCTTCGCCAGTTTACGAGCCAGTGCTCGCAGTCGTACGACAAGATGATGGCAATGGGCTTCATGTACACCATTCAGAAGCCCCTGCGAAAGATCTATCCCAACGACGACGATTACTATGCGGCGCTCGATCGCCATACCGAGTTCTTTAACATCACGCCTCATGTGCTTCCGTTTGTAGCCGGCCTAACGGTTTCGATGGAAGAGCAGGCGGCTGCCGATAAGAACTTCGACACGTCCTCGATTAACGCCATGAAGGTCGGCCTCATGGGACCGCTTTCCGGCATCGGCGATTCGTTCTACTGGGGTACGTTCCGCGTGGTTGCCGCCGGCATTGGTATTGGTATCGCTTCGACGGGCAACCCGCTCGGCCCCATCGTGTACGCGCTCATCTACTCCGTGATTAACTTTGCAACGCGTATCGTCGCCTCCCATCTGGGTTACGACTTGGGAACCAAGTTTTTGCAGCAGTCCGAAGAGAACAACCTTATGTCTCGCATGACGCATGCTGCCGGTGTCCTCGGAATGACCGTTATCGGCGCCATGATTGCGGCGCAGGTCTCACTGTCCACGGCTTTGACCTTTGACGTGGGTGGTTCGGAGATTGTCCTGCAGGATCTGTTCGATTCGATCTTCCCCGGTCTGCTGCCCTTGCTGGCAACCTTTGCTTGCGTCGCCCTGTACAAAAAGGGCGTCAAGACCATTTGGATTATTATTGGTATCTTCGCGATCTGCATCATCGGAACGGGCTTGGGAGTGTTCGCGGCGGCGTAATATTGACTGCTATGCTCGCGCGTTGGATAACTAACTGACCGTTTGAAAACGGGGCTCGGCGTAAGGCCGGCCCCGTTTTTTATTTGAGGGATTTTCCGACCGTCCAATAGTCCAGGCCCATGCATCACTCACGTATCTCTCATCTCTCATTCATCACTAATACGAGAGATAACAGAAAGACGAGAGATAAATATGAGAGATAACCGAGCAGCAAAGAGACAAGCAATCATGGTATTATCTCAATACCGATTGTTCTACCAGCAAAAACATGTTTATATGAAACAGATGGCAGACATCTTTCTTTTATCTCTCACTCATCTCTAATATGAGAGATAACAGAAAGATGAGAGATAATTACGAGAGATAACTGAGAGACGAAGAAAATCTATTCGCGGCATTCTTCGCAGAACCGAGCGAAAGGACGTGCAGGTGAACGAAAACGAACTGACCGGTTTGCTCGAGTCTTTAAGGCGCATGGGCTCGGACGATCTTAACGTCGAAGTGAAGGAGAGCGCCACGACGCTTTCCCGCGACGTATGGGAAACGGTCAGCGCTTTCGCAAACACCGCCGGCGGCATCATCGTACTCGGAGTGAGCGAGCGCGCGGGTTTTGTCCCAGTTGCAAACTTTGAGACCGAGAAAGTGCTCAACCAATTCGTGGCGGGCATGGGCGATGCCGGCGGTCGCGGAAAGCTGGCCAATCCGCCCAAATACACCATTGAGCGCGTGGAGCTCCAGGGCACCGTGGTTCTGGTCATCGCGATTGAGGAGCTCGACCCGTCGAGCAAGCCTTGCTATGTCATAGAGCGGGGCGCTCAAGGTGGCAGCTACAAACGCATCGATGACAAAGATGTCCCGCTTTCGTCGACCGAGGTTTTGGCACTGTCGTCATATGAACGGACGAGTCCTAGCGATCGCGATGCGGTGCCCGGCACGAGTGTGGGCGATCTCGACGAGTCGCTGGTCGACCGCACGATAGAGCGTGCCTATTCGTTGACGCCTCGAGCGATGCGCGGTGCGGCGGACAAGAAGACAAAGATGGAGCGCCTGAATCTCCTCGACTTCCAGGGCAATGTTACCAAGGCCGGCCTCCTTGCCGCGGGCGTTTACCCTCAGCAGTTCTATCCCAAGCTCTTCATTGATGTGGCTGTCCACGTGGGAACTCAAAAGGGAGCTGCGGGGCCACTAAGGTTTATGGACCGCACAATCTGTGAGGGAACGTTGGGCGAGATAATCTCGGATGCTGTCGCGGCCGTCGCCAAGAATTTGCGGCGAACCTCGACCGTCCAAGGCGTTTCGCGTGTCGACTCGCTGGAGATTCCCGAGGAGGTTCTGCGCGAGGCAATCGCCAACGCCGTAATCCATCGAGAATACGGGGATCGGTTCTGTGGGCAATCGATCGCCGTCGACGTTTTTGACGACCGTATCGAGGTGACGAATCCCGGCGGCCTTTATGGAGGGAAGACTCGCGAGAACTTGTTTGACGGCAGCTCCCGATGCCGTAACGCGACGCTCGTGAAACTCATGTCGATTGTCCCGCTGCCGGATAGCGCAGGTTCGCCGGCTGAGGGCAATGGCTCGGGCATCCCGATGATGATCGATGCCATGCGCGCGCATGGTCTGGCCGAGCCCCTGTTCTGCCCGGGGTTCGATCGGTTCAAGGTCGTACTTTACCGTTCAAAGATCGAGCCAGTCGATCATGGCGGGGGCTTAATTGTGACGGCACTCAAACACTACGGCGAGCTGGGGACGCGTGAGCTGGCAGAACGCACGGGGCTTACAATTTCCCAGGTTAGGTCGCGCGTCAACGCGCTCATTGCTCAAGGCGAGCTTGAGCCCACGGCGCCGGCGACGAGCCGCAACCGCAAGTATCGACTGTCAGAGCGCGTGGAATAAATGCGTTAGTGGACGAGGCGACCCAATAATCGACCCTCAATTGGCGCCCACTAAGGTAAAGCGGTTGTTGCTCAGTCGACGGTGATGCTAAAGACTCGGCTTACGCCGGCATGGCCCCGAACCCGTCCATCAGGAACAGCCTAAGAACCAGCTTGATGACATATCCCGGTTTGACTTCTGCCGCGTCAAAGACGTGGCGCTCGGTGAGCTCACTACAGTATGCATAGATGTCACGGATAAGGTCCGCGCCCGAGAGCGTAAACATGTAGCCTGCGTCCGAAAGTGCATTGGGCGCGGCAGGCAACTTGGTCATGCGACAAAAGGTCAACAGGTCGGGCGCCATAGCGTCCTGGTAGCCAAGATGGCTGCCGTCTTCTTGTGCGGCGAGTTCCAGCTGGCGTACTCGATCCAGCGCCGCCGCTAACACAAAGCTCGGCGTAGGCGCATTGACGTCTTCCGTGTTCGCCACGAGTTTGCCTGCTGCCTGCGTGACAAGCCAGGCGACCTCGCGCTGGCAACGCACGGCCTTGCGCGTAACCGGCTTGATGGACGAAGAAGAAACGCTCCCCTTAGGCGGATTCGAAGCAGCCATAAGACCCTCCCATGAACAATCCGGCCCAACAAGTCCGGATGAAACACGTGCTACATCAGTATACAGGGGAGTGGGGTAGCGGGGTACAAGCGCGCCAGCGGCAAACCAAGAGCATCAACAATGTGCCTCCGCTCTATTTGGACGATGGTACGTGGGTCATTAAGTACTCGGTTCAAGCGCCGGGTACCGTTGGTTTTCGAGACCAGAATTACAACCGTAAAATGCTCAACTGCATGGAATGTGGCGTCCCAGTCGGAGTCATATTTGCAACCGAGGTGGGCTATAAGGTGCTCGGCCTTGCGTTTGTTGAGTGGTTCGAGCCCGAAAACGGATGGTTTGTTCTGCACGGTCCTGTTCATAAAGGCGGACCGGGCCCTCGTTTTGCGCCCGACATGAGTTATCTGAAGCACATACCCGTCCTGAAGCACATACCCGTCGATATTGAGTTTGCCGGACAGGGCGCGACCGACGATGAAATTTGGCTTTGGCGGTCTTTTACGATCGTGTTGTTTGATCGGATCGCGCGGCGATGCAATCTCGCGCACGCCTGCTGGTGCATGCTCTTCCTGATTTGTATAGCAAGAGGGGAGCGAGCGTGAGCGGGCGAGGCGATATTGCGATGGGGAAGTACGGAAAACTGCCGTGTGCCCTTATAGACAACAAAATGTTTCCGAGCGTAGAAGTTGATTGCGGGTCGTTTGTCGTCTCCTGTCCTTGCTGCGGCTCGCAAATACCGTGTCTCGACATTCGGTTCATCGATGCACGTGACAGGTTCAGCGACGAAGTGAGGAAACGTACGGGCGTTCATATGCCGGTGTATCCGGAGAAATGCCCTGTTTGTGGCCTCGATATCGTGTACGACGCCGGCGACGAGGGATAGGTGATGCGGAGGAGCTGGCTGTGAAAGCCTCTCCGCCCCTACAAATAAATCCCCTCACCGAGCTGCTTGTGGAACTCGGCGTGATGGTCGCGTGTCCAGGTAAAGAGTGCCTGGTCAAAGTCGGTACGCGTGGCCGGGACGCCAAAGACGCCGGCAACTTCGACGCGCACAAACTCCAGTGCCGGCAGCTTGTTGATGGCAGTGAGGGCAAACGGGGACGAGGGCTCCTCGAACAGATAGCGGCTGCCTTGCAGCGCGTCGCAACTGGTGCACGTGTTGCCGAGTGACGGGGCTTTGGAGGCTCGCGCGCCTACGGGCTTGTAGCCGCAGCGCTTATGAAGGTAGTCGCGGATCTCGCCCGGCACGCAGCCAAGAGCGGGCACGATGGCGAGTGCGTTGGCGTTGGCCGTGTCGATGGCAATGTGCCCGGCTTCGTTGGGCGCGTGCGCGATGGCGATGCTCTTGTCGTTATCGGTTCGATAGGGAATGCCGAAGGCCGCGACCGAGGTCTCTTTGTGACACTTCCAGCACTCGCGCTTGCCCAGTACTAGATATATATACGGCGCTGAGGGGTCGGATCGGTCAACACCGGGCAGCCACTCGGCAAAGGGCTCGGGGTTGACGCCGCTGGGTACATACCAGATCTTCTTGGTCCGGTCCCATTTGGCGCCCAGCGCTTTGGCTTCTTCTTTGTGCGAAAAGGGGACATCGAGCTCGGTGCGCATGGCGGCTCCTTGGTGCTGCAGGTGCAAGTGGCTCAAGGATACCGCAGGGCGCAGACATCGCGGCGTTTTGTTGAGAAGTTGCGGCGCGGACTGCTTGGTTACGCCGTTAGATAAATTGGCAAGTAGATGGTCGGCTTTTGACCAGTTGGGCGGTTGGAGCAGCTTGCGGCGCAGTTTTGTGCCTGGCTATTGTTGATGTTGGGGTATTGAATATATTTGGCTGCCATTCGTCAGGTGAATTGTTGTTACGTTGCGATGACGGTTGGAACTGCCAGCGGATTTAGCGACAAAAAACAAAACAGCCCAGAGGACATAGCCTCTGAGCTGCGAACATTTGGTGGGCGTTAGAAGATTTGAACTTCTGACCTCTTCCGTGTCAGGGAAGCGCTCTCCCCCTGAGCTAAACGCCCGATCAAGGGTGCGCAAGCGCGCAAGGGATAATATAACGGAGCCTGAACTCGGTGGCAAGAACATTTTTAAAAATCGCTTACATTGTGGAATTCGGGGGCTTTGTCATATCCATTTCAAAAGAGCCTGCTGCCGCGATTTGACTGTCGCATAATGCAAGGCCATTGCGGTATCGAGCTATGGAAAGACGTCTGCGGAATTGTCCTACCGATAAGCGGACAAGCCTCCAGCTGGTGCCTTCGCCGTGGTAAGGTAAGCCGAATTGTTTCCAGGCTGCTTCGAGGGAATGGAATGAGCAAAGAGCGTGTCGAGCAGGTCGAAGGCGCAGGGGCTTCGGTGCCGATGACCGATATATCGAACATTGATGTGCCCGAGGGCACCGATGAGCTCAGCCGTAGCACCCGCCGCGCTTGGCGCGAGCGCCTGAACAGCGCTTCGACGCGCAAGATGATCACGGGCGTCTTGGCTACGCTGGTGGGCGGTTCGTTTTGGGGCTTCTCGGGCACCAGCGCGAGCTTTCTGTTCGATACCTACCACGTCGACACCTTGTGGCTTATGAGCGTGCGTCAGATTCTCGCCGGTCTACTCTTTATGGCCGTGGTTGTTACGCGCGACCGCGAGCGCCTGATTAAGCTCTGGACCACATCCGCCGATCGCAAGCAGCTGCTGCTCTTTACCGCCTTTGGTCTGCTGTTCAACCAGTTTTGCTATCTTTCGGCCGTGCGCCTGACGAACGCCGGAACCGCGACGGTGCTCCAGTGCCTGCAGCTCGTTATCATCATGGGCTACACCTGCGTGACCGATCGCCGCATGCCGCGTACTCGCGAAGTTATCGGCATTGGCCTGGCTCTGGGTGGAACCTTTTTAATCGCCACCGGCGGCGACCCCACCAGCCTGAATATCTCGCCGCTTGGCCTGGCAGCAGGTCTTATGTGTGCGGTCAGCGCCACGTGTATGGCGGTGATTCCCGCCAAGATCCTGCCCGAATACGGCAGCCCCATCGTCACGGGCTCGGCAATGCTCACGGCGGGCGTGGTCTCGTGCGTCTTCGTGCAGCCTTGGGCGCATATGCCGGCACTCGACGCTGCCGGCGTCGAGGCGCTCGCGGTATTCGTGGTTATCGGCTCGTTTTTTGCTTACATGCTCTATATGCAGGGCGTTAAGGACATCGGCTCGGTGCGTGCGAGCCTCATCGGAACTGTGGAGCCGGTTTCGGCGACCATCACCAGCGCCGTTATGCTGGGCACGGTGTTTTTGCCGACCGACCTTATCGGCTTTGCCATGATCATCGTGATGATGTTCCTCACGGTGTAGCTGGCGCCGCCGCCAAGACAGAAAAGGTGTTGTGCCGCATTTTCGCCAATTGATGTCCGTGTCTGGAGTTTAGCTGTCGATGCTCAAAATGCCATAGACTAGTAACGTTATGGACTTTTTCATTGCGACTCAATTGTGAGGATTTCTTTATGGCTGGTAATCACTTTAAGGGCAGCGATAGCGGCCGTCCTGCAGTTCCGCCGCGTCCGAACGGGGCTGGTAAGGCCGGCACGCCGGGCGGCGCTGGACAGGGCGGTTCCGGTAAGCGCGTGTCCCCGGGCGAGACGGCGATGTTTACCGCTCTGTACGAGCAGTCACAAAAGGCAAAAAAGACCGGCCGTGCAAGAGGGAATGTCTTTGCGGGCGGTGCAACCTCCGCGTCGCGGCCGAGCGGGGCTCCTTCGGTACCCGCGAACAACGCAGGTGCTACCAACGCCGCGAATGCCGCCGGCAACGTTAATGCCGGCAAGGCCGCCAACAATACTCCCTCTGCCGGTGGCGCGGGGCTTACGGGTAACCTTGGCACGATTTACACCGGCGCCTCCGAGACTGGCACGTTCGCCCGCCTGGATGATAGCGGTGCCGAGTTTGCGGGCTCGGGTTCCAAGGAAGATTATTACGATTTTGGCTTGAACTATGGTAGCGACGCTTCGTCGAGTTCGACCTCTGACGGTCTGGTCCGTCATCGCCATCGCAAGGGCGAACGCAAAAAGCGTCACACCGGCGCCATTATTGCCGCTGTAGTCGCGGTGCTTCTCGTTGCGCTTGGCGCAAGCGGCTTTATGCTGCTTAACTCGGCAAAGACCGTAAAGAGTGAAGCGAAGGAGGCCGTCGAGATTGTCGGTGGCCTTAAGGACAAGGTCACGTCGGGCGATTTTTCGACGCTGCCTGACGACGCGAAGAAGATTGATGAGCTTTGCGACAGCATGAAGGCGGAGACCTCGAGCCCGCTGTGGACGGCGGCTTCGTTTATCCCGGTGTATGGCAGCGACATCAATGCGGCCCGCACCATGATCGACGCCCTGTCCGATGTCTCGAGCAATGCGCTGGTTCCCATGGCCGATAACCTTTCGCAGGCCACGCCCGGCAAGCTGTTTCAGGACGGCATGATTAACGTGTCCGCGCTGCAGGCGGTCGCCGATTCGCTTTCCAGCAGCTCGAAGGTGTTCAAGAGCGCCAACGAGAAGATCCAGGGCATTGGCGATACTCATATTTCCCAGGTGACCGAGCTGGTCGATAAGGCCAAGGACGGCTTTGCCACCCTCAACGGCGCGGTTGACGCGGCGGAGAAGGTCGCCCCCGTCCTTCCGCAGATGCTCGGCGCCAACGGCCAGACGCGCAACTACCTTGTGTACGCCATGAACAACGTCGAGATTCGTGCCTGCGGCGGCTTTGGCGGTTCGCAGGGCCTGATTTCGGTCACCGACGGCCAGATGTCGATTGGCGAGTTTGTTCCCCGCATTGGACTCAGCGAGGATGAGGCAGTCGAGAGCGTCGACGAAGAGGATGAGGCGCTGTTCGGCAACCACAGTAACCTGTACAACTCGGGCAATACCTATTCGCCTGATTGGCCCCGCAACTCGCAGCGTGTCGCAGCCCTGTGGAAATCTCAATATGGCCAGGACGTTGACGGCGTCGTGGGTATCGACCCGGTGTTCCTGCAGTATCTGCTGGGCCTGGTCGGTAACGTGTCGCTGCCCGACGGAACGGTTGTCGACGGCACCAACGCCGCAAAGGTCCTCATGCACGATGTGTACTGGAACTATCCGGTCGAGGAGTCGGACGGCATCTTTGCATCCGTCGCCAGCGCTGCCTTCGACAAGATCCTTGGCGGTATCGGCGATGTCGATGTTACGAAGCTTGTCAGCGCCGTTGAGCGCGGTGCCGAAGAGGGCCGCCTGATCGCGTGGATGAAAAACGATGACGAGCAGAACGCTATCAAGGAGATGAACATCGACGCCTCGCTGCCCGATCCGGATGACCCGAGTGAAGATCCCGTTGCTGGTGTCTACTTTAACAACCTGAGCTTCTCCAAGCTCGACTGGTACCTGAATGCCGATACGCAGATTGGCCAGGGCATCAAGAACGGTGACGGCACATGCTCGTATCGCATCACCGTTACCCTGACGAACATCATGACGCAGGAGGAGGCCGGCAAGCTGCCCGACTACGTCGCGGCGAGCGCGCCCGATGCCGCGCGCGACGACGAGCGTCTGAATGTCTCGTTGTTTGCCCCGACGGGCGGCAACATTACTGATCTGACCGTCGAGGGCACCCAGTTTGGTCTTGGCGCCGCTACGTGGCATGGAATCCCCTTCTATTCGGGCACCGTTGACCTGCATGCTGGCGAGACGACGACGATCACATATACGCTGACCACGTCAGCCGAGGCGGGGGACAAGCCGCTTACGCTGCGTCAGACTCCTACATGCCAGGCGGCTCGCGACAGCGCGTCGGCGTAGGGTTTTTCTGGTAGCGCAGATAATCGAGTACCATTTTGGGGCGGACAGGCAATCTGTTCGCCCCTATTTTGTAAGGAGAGCGCATGAAGTACTTTGGCACCGACGGCTTTCGCGGTGAGGCTAACGTTGGGCTGACGGTAGAGCACGCTTATAAGATTGGCCGTTTTGTGGGCTGGTATTACGGCGCCAACCGCGAGCGCAAGGCGCGCGTCATCGTGGGTAAGGACACGCGTCGCTCGAGTTATATGTTCGAGGCGGCGCTGGTGGGTGGCCTGGTCGCGAGCGGTGCGGACGCCTATATGCTGCACGTGATCCCCACACCGGGTGTAGCGCATCAGACCGTGGAAGGCTGCTTCGATTGCGGCATCATGATCAGCGCGAGCCACAACCCGTTTTGCGATAACGGCATTAAGCTCGTCAATAGCGACGGTTTTAAGATGGACGAGGACGTACTGGAGCTCATCGAGGACTACGTCGATGGCAAGAGCGAGGTGCCGCTGGCCACGGGCAACCACATCGGCGCCACGGTGGACTACATGCAGGGCCGCAACCGCTACATTGCCTCGCTCATCGCCAGCGCGAACTTTTCGCTGCAGGGCGTCAAGATTGGCATCGACTGCGCCAACGGCTCGGCGTCCTCAGTGGCCAAGCCGGTGTTCGACGCGCTGGGCGCCGACGTGCGCGTGATCAATGCCGCGCCTGATGGTTTTAACATCAACGTCGACTGCGGCTCCACGCATATGGAGCGTCTGCAGCGCCACGTGGTGGAGCAGGGCTTGGACGTGGGCTTTGCCTATGACGGCGATGCCGACCGCTGCCTGGCCGTGGACGAGCGCGGCCGCGTGGTCGATGGCGACCAGATCCTGTACGTGTGCGGCGTGTACCTGAACAAGCACGGTCGCCTTTCGGGCGGTACCGTGGTTCCGACGATTGCCAGCAACTTTGGCCTGATCAAGTCGTTGGAGCTTGCCGGCCTAAGTGCCGTGACCAGCGGTGTGGGCGACCGCCACGTGTATGCCAAGATGCGCGAGGGCGGCTACAGCCTGGGCGGCGAGCAGACGGGCCATACGATCTTTGGCGATATCGAGCGCACGGGCGACGGCATTATGACCTCGCTGCGCGTGATGGAAGTGATCCGCGCCGAGCGCGAGACGCTCTCGCAGCTCACGGCTCCGTGCAAGCTGCTACCGCAGGCGCAGGTGGCCGTGCGCGTGGCGGACAAGGACGCCGCGCTCGAGAACATGGGCGTGCAGAACGCCATCGCCGAGGCCGAGGCTGCGCTGGCAGGCGAGGGCCGCGTGCTCGTACGCAAGAGCGGAACCGAGTCGGTTATCCGCGTGCTGGCCGAGGCGCCCGACCAAGCATCCGCCGATGCCGCCATGAAGCGCATCGCCAACGCACTCGAGGCTCTGTAGTTACGCGGTTTTACCAAACCGCGTAACTGCTCGACGCTGCAAACGCCCCTAAGCGGCAATCTGACGTTCAATTTCAAGGGCGCGACCAGAAGGTCAGCGCCCTTTCATTTCACGTCACCTTGCTCGCTTAGGGTCGTTTTCGCTGACGTTGCCAAGACATTGGCGTCAACATAGTTGGCGTTGGCGATGGCGTGCTGGTCAATCCTTACAGCTCGTACAGTGTGGTGAACTTGTCCTGCAGGTAGCTGCAGTAGTAGCGGGCGTCAAAGGCCATGCCGCAGGCGCCCTTGATGAGTTCCGGCGCGTCTTTGGCGCGGCCCCACTGCCAAATGTGCTCGCCCAGCCAGGCGCGGACGGGCGCCAGATCGCCGCTCGCGCAGGCACCGGTAAGGTCGACGCCGTCGCGGCACATGGCCGGCACAAACATGGCATCGTAGGCGCTACCCAGCGCATACGTGGGGAAGTAGCCAAACGAACCGCCGCTCCAATGCGTATCCTGCAGGCAGCCGTGCGTGTCGTCGGGAACGGGAATGCCCAGGTACTCGTCCATAAAGCGGTTCCAAAGCGCGGGGATGTCCTTGGCCGCAGCCTCGCCGGCAAACAGCATACGCTCAATCTGGTAGCGCACCATAATATGCAGCGGATAGGTGAGCTCGTCGGCCTCGGTGCGGATCAACGACGGCTGCGCGATGTTCACGGCGCGGTAGAGCGTGTCTTCGTCGACGTCGCCGTAGACCTCGGGCGCGTGACGACGCAGCACCTCGAGCAGCGGGCCCATAAAGGCGCGGCTGCGACCCACGGTGTTCTCGAAAAAGCGGCTCTGGCTCTCGTGGATGCCCATGGAGGTGCCGCCCTCCAGGCAGGTGCGCGCGTAGGCGGGATTGACGCCCAGCTCGTACATGGTGTGCCCCGCCTCGTGGATGATGCTGTAGACGTTGGAGATGCAGTCGTCCTCGTAGATGTGCGTCGCGATGCGCGCATCACCCACGGCAAAGCCCTCGCTAAACGGATGCTCGGTAAAGGCAAGCGTGGTGTCGTCCAGGTCCAGGCCGACAAGCTTCATAAGGTCGAAGCTCATGGCGCGCTGGGCAGCCTCGGGCACGTGGGCGTGCAAAAAGTCGGCAGCCGGCTGCTGGCCGCGCTCGCCGATGGCGTGCACGAGCGGCACGACCGTGGCCTTGACCTCGTCGCAAAACGCGTCGAAGCTCTTGGCGGAAAGGCCGCGCTCATACTGGTCGAGCCAAACGTCGTATGGATCGCGCTTGGGGTCCATGAGCTCGGCCTGATGCTTAAGTTGGGCGACGATTCTATCCACATAGGTCTCAAAGCTCGCCCAGTCGTTGGCTGCCTTGGCCTTGCGCCACACGGCGTCCGCCTCGCAGGTGAGCCTGGTCCAGGCCTCGGCTTCTTCGGTGGGGATGGCACTGGCCTCACGTTGATCGCGGCCGAGCACACGGATCTCGTCGAGCAGCTGAGGGTCGTCGATTTTGCCGCCGGCGACGGTCTCGCGCGCTAACGAGCGTACGAGCTCAACGGACTTCTCGCTGGTCAGCAGCTTGTGATGCTCGCCGGCAAGCGTGCCCATGGCGTCGGCACGCGCTGCTGCGCCGTTGGCGGGGGCAATGGTCGCGCCGTCAAACTCGGCAATCTTGAGCAGGTACTCACGAGTCCACAGCTTGCCTTCGAGCTTGCGGAATTTTTTGACGGCCTTATCGACCTTCATGCCTTTGGATGTCTTGCCCGCTGCAGGCTCGGCCTTCTTATCGAGTTTCTTTCCCATACCATATCCTTGATCTCGTGAGCCGAGCGCTTCGGGTGGGCGCGCGGCCAGTTTGCACAGCTACCTGCCTTGTACCCAGTGCGAACAAAACGGAACGCGGCGATGCACACGCAGAATGTGTTATCCTATAGCCCAATGCGTTGACGGAGAGGGTTTTGCCCGCCGCGTCGCCGGCAAGAGAGGGAAGGTCATGGGCTGCGAGCCTTCCTGCGGTGACAAGGGCCAAGCGTTCACTCCCGAGCAGCGACCTCAACGGGCACGCGGCCAGCGGCGGCGAAGCCCCAGTAGGGAAGCCGTGAGCCTCGCGACAAGGGGCACAGAGTGGGCGCGGCGGGCCAGACATCCGCCGGGTCAAACAAGGTGGTACCGCGGAATTCAACCGTCCTTGGGCAATGCACATGCCCGAGGGCGGTTTTTTTGTTACCGAACCGGGCCGCACATCCGCAGCTCCGGGTGGCTCCAGCCGCCGCGGCAAGTGGATGCGCGAGAGACGAAAGGGAAGACATGAGTCTGATTGATGATCTGGTCAAACTCGAGGAAGAGGCCAAGGAGCTCGTCGCAGGCGCCGACGACGCCGAGAAGCTCGAGGCCGCGCGCGTCGCGCTGCTCGGCCGCAAGGGCCGCATCACCGGCCTGATGCGCATGATGGGCAAGCTCGCCCCCGAGGATCGTCCCGTCATGGGCAAGCGCGCCAACGAGATGCGTCAGCTGATCGAGGGCATGCTCGACGAGCGCACCACCGAGATGAAGGCCGCCGCCCTTAAACACGCACTCGAGCACGATGCCGTCGACATCACGCTGCCGGGCATCCGTCCGCAGATCGGTCACCAGCACCTGATCAAGCAGATTATCGAGGAGGCCGAGGACATCTTCTGCGGTATTGGCTATACCGTCGAGTCCGGTCCCATGGTCGACACCTCCTACTACAACTTCACCGCGCTCAACGCCCCCATGGATCACCCGAGCCGCTCGGCTCGCGACACGTTCTATGTGGTCGACAACAACCCCGGCAGCGTCGCGCATCCCGAGGCTCACGCTCACGGCGAGTCCGACGTGCTGCTGCGCACCCAGACCTCGGGCGTGCAGATCCACACCATGGAGTCACAGAAGCCGCCCATCTACATGATCTGCCCGGGCACCGTCTACCGTCCCGATACGGCCGACGCTTGTCACCTGCCGCAGTTCAACCAGATCGAGGGCCTGGTCGTCGACGAGGGTATCACCTTTGGCGACCTGAAGGGCACGCTCGACTACTTTGTTAAGTGCATGTTTGGCGAGGACCGTAAGACGCGCTACCGCCCGCACTTCTTCCCCTTCACCGAGCCCAGCTGCGAGGTGGACGTGAGCTGCCACGTCTGCGGCGGCAAGGGTTGCAACTTCTGCAAGCACAGCGGCTGGATCGAGATCCTGGGCTGCGGCATGGTTGACCCCAACGTCCTGATCAACTGTGGCATCGACCCCGAGAAGTATACCGGCTTCGCCTTTGGCATTGGCGCCGAACGCGTCGCGGCCCTGCGCTACGACCTGCCCGACCTGCGAACGCTCATGACGGGCGATATGCGCTTCTTAAATCAGTTCTAGGCCCGGCGGCTTTCCCAAGCACCGCACCTTGCCTTTCAATCGTCGGTTGCGTACCTAAGTACGCGGCCCTCCTCTTTCAAGGCAATCTGCGGCACCTCGGAAACCCGTCTCCGTAGCTGGAGTTTTTCCGTCTGTTTATTGCAGGCGTTACAGATGAAAGGAGACCAGTTAGATGCGCGTTTCTTGCGACTGGCTCAAGACCATGATCGATATTCCGGAGGATCCCAAGACCCTTTCGGACGAATATATCCGTACCGGCACCGAGGTCGAGGCGATCGACACCGTGGGCGAGTCCTTCGACCATGTGGTGACTGCCAAGGTGCTCACCAAGACCCCGCACCCCGATAGCGACCATATGTATGTGTGCTCGGTCGACGTGGGTGACAAGAACCTCGACGCTGACGGCAATCCCGCTCCGCTGCAGATCGTCTGCGGCGCGCAGAACTTCGAGGCCGGCGACCACATCGTCACGGCCATGATCGGCGCCGAGCTGCCCGGCGACATCAAGATCAAGAAGAGCAAGCTCCGCGGCGTCGTGTCCATGGGCATGAACTGCTCCGCGCGCGAACTCGGCCTGGGCGGCGACCACTCCGGCATCATGATCCTGCCCGAGGATACGCCCTGCGGCATGCCGTTTGCCGAGTATGTGGGCTCGAGCGATACCGTGCTCGACTGCGAGATCACGCCCAACCGCCCCGACTGCCTGTCCATGATCGGCATGGCCCGCGAGACCGGTGCCATCTTCGACCGCGATTTCCACGTTGAGCTGCCCGCCATCCAGGCCGAGACCGGCCGCACGACGGACGACGAGCTTTCGGTCGAGATTGCCGACGAGGGCCTGTGCGACCGCTATGTCGCTCGCATCGTGCGCAACGTGAAGGTCGGCCCGTCGCCCGACTGGATGGTCAAGCGCCTCAACGCCCTGGGCGTGCGTCCGCACAACAACATCGTCGACATCACCAACTATGTGATGATGCTCACCGGTCAGCCGCTGCACGCCTTTGACCTGTCCAGCTTTGCCGAGCGCGAGGGCCGTCGCCGCGTGGTGGTTCGCGCTGCCCAGCAGGACGAGAAGTTCACGACCCTCGACGGCGAGGAGCGCACGCTCGACGCCGGCATGGGCCTCATCACCGACGGCGAGCGTCCCGTGGCGCTGGCCGGCGTCATGGGCGGCATGGATTCCGAGATCGAGGACGACACCGTCGACGTGATGGTCGAGAGCGCCTGCTTCAACGCCGGTCGCACCTCGCATACCAGCCGCGACCTGTCGCTGATCTCGGACGCCTCCATTCGCTTTGAGCGCCAGGTCGACGAGACCGGCTGCGTGGATGTGGCCAACGTGGCCTGCGCGCTCATCGAGGAGATTGCCGGCGGCCAGGTCGCTCCCGGCTACATCGACGTGTTCCCCGCTCCTAAGACCATCGACAGCATCAAGCTGCGCCTGGCCCGCGTGCACGCCATCTGCGGCGCCGACATCGAGCCCGACTTTATCGAGCGCTCGCTCACCCGCTTGGGTTGCACCGTCGAGCGCGACGGCGAGGACTTTATGGTTACCCCGCCGAGCTTCCGTCCCGACCTGCCGCGCGAGATCGATCTGATCGAGGAAGTCCTGCGCCTGTGGGGCATGGGCCGCGTGACGGCGACCATCCCGGCTGCCAAGAACCACATCGGCGGCCTGACCCGCGAGCAGAAGCTCACCCGCAAGGTCGGCGAGATCCTGCGCGCCTGCGGCCTCAACGAGACCACGACCTTTGGCTTTGCCGCCCCGGGCGACCTGGAGAAGATCGGCATGTCCACCGAGGGCCGCGGCTGCCCCGTGGTGCTCATGAACCCGCTGGTGGCCGAGCAGACCGAGATGCGTCGCTCGCTGCTGCCGGGCCTGCTGCAATCCGTGGCCTACAACGAGGCCCACGGCACGCCCAACGTGCACCTGTACGAGGTCGGCAGCCTGTTCCACGGTCGCGAGAACGCCAGCCTGCCCAAGGAGACCAAGTCCGTGGCGGGTGTGCTCTCGGGCCAGTGGAGCGAGCAGTCCTGGAACATGAAGTACCGCAAGCTGCGCTTCTTCTTTGGCAAGGGCATTGTCGAGGAGCTGCTTGCCCAGCTGCGTATCGAGAAGGTTCGCTTCCGTTCCGTCGAGGGCGAGGGCTATGCCTTCTTGCAGCCGGGCCGTGCCGCCGAGGTCCTCTCGGGCGGTACCGTGCTGGGCTGGGTCGGCGAGATCCACCCCGAGGCGCGCGAGGCGATGGGCATCGATGAGGTCGTCGTTGCCTTTGAGCTCGACCTGGACAAGCTGATCAAGGGCGCCCGCAACCAGGAGAACTACCGCGAGTTCTCGCAGTACCCGGCTGTTGAGCACGACCTGGCTATCGTGGTTGAAAACTCCGTGACCTGCGAGGATCTTGAGCGCCGCATTACGAGCGCCGGCGGCAAGCTGCTCGAGGGCGTGCGCCTGTTCGATGTCTACCGCGATCCGGTTCGCATCGGCAAGGGCAAAAAGTCCATGGCCTTTGCGCTCACGTATCGCGCTGACGACCACACACTCACCAGCGAAGAGGTCGAGAAGGCGCACCAGAAGATCGTCACCAAGGTGTGCAAGGGCGTAAACGGCGAGGTCCGCGGCTAGGACCGCTTGCGTCTGTGATGAATGTATTACAAAACGGCGCACTGCTTTGTTGGCAGTGTGCCGTTTTGCTATGATACCCGGCGGCGTGTTACGAATCTAACAATACGTAACACTGGCAAGGTTATTCAAGCGGCGCTGCAATTCCGTGCGCCGACAACCGGGAGGCGCTATGCACATTCCAGATAATTATTTGTCCCCGCAGACCGATGCCGTCATGGCGGTGGCGATGGTGCCCGTATGGGTCCATTGCATCAAGAAGGTGCGTGCTACGCTCGATCGCGAGCATATGGCGTTCCTGGGCATCTGCGCCGCATTCTCCTTCTTGCTCATGATGTTCAACGTGCCGCTGCCCGGCGGTACCACGGGACACGCCGTTGGCGGCGCGCTCATCGCGCTGCTGCTTGGCCCGGAGGCTGCGGCCATCGCGGTTTCGGTCGCGCTGGCGCTGCAGGCGCTGCTGTTTGGCGACGGCGGTATCCTGTCCTTTGGAGCCAACTGCTTTAACATGGCCTTTGTGTTGCCGTTTACCGCTGCTATCGTGTTCCGTGCGCTCAACAGCCGTCTGCACGACAAAAGGTGGGGCACCTCGGCTTCTGCCATCGTGAGCGGTTGGGTCGGGTTGTGCCTAGCGGCCCTGTGCGCGGCAATCGAGTTTGGTATTCAGCCCATGCTCTTTACCAACGCTTCGGGCGCTCCGCTGTACTGCCCCTTCCCGCTGTCCGTGGCTATTCCGGCCATGTTGGTCCCGCATATGCTGGTTGCCGGCGTGATCGAGGGCGTGGCGACGGCCGCCATCTATGGTTTCATTAAGAAGACGGCGCCGAGCATTATCGTCGGGCCCGAGGCCGTCGATGGCCAGCTTGCCGCCGATGGTACCGCCAAGAAGACTTCCCTAATCCCTACGCTCATTCTGGTCGCCGTGCTTGTCTTGGCCACGCCGCTGGGCCTTTTGGCCACGGGTGACGCCTGGGGCGAGTGGGACGCTGAGGGCGCCGCGACCGCCGTTCAGGAGGCTGGTGACGACAGTCTGCAGGCTTCGGTCGGCCTCGATGCTCCGACCTTTGCCGATGCGCTGCCCACGGGCGACTACCTGCAGGTTTATTCCGAGGAGCAGGGCCTTGGCTTTGCCGGCCAGGCCGCGATGTATATTCTTTCGGGCGTGATTGGCGTGGCGGTGCTTACCATCGCATTCCGCCTGGTCTCGCTGACGGTCAAGGAAAGCGGTGCTCATGGCAATAGCCGAGCTGCCTAGCTGGCTTGCGGCCGAGGAGCGATATGAGCCCGTGGGGGCTCGGCATCGTGTGATGCAAAAGAATGTCCTGCACCTGGCGAGCCTGCTTGAGCGGGTTCGCCTGGGTGGAGGCGCGCACGAGGGCGGGTCGATGGTCGACCGCGCCCTTTCTTGCGTTTCGGCTCCGGTGCGCCTGGTGGGGATGTTCGTTTGCGTTCTGTGCGTGTGCCTGACGCAAAGCCCGCTGTACCTGATGTTGATGGCGGCGATCGCGTTGGTGCTGGTCGCGGTGCGCCCAGCACGCGGGTTGCGCGCGACTTTTGTGCCGGCGCTCGGCGCCGCGGGACTCGCAGTGGTTCTGGCGCTGCCTGCCCTGCTGCTGGGCGCTTCCGCTACGGGCGCCATGCTCAAGATTGCGCTCAAGACGTTCATTAATGTGTCGCTGGTGCTGGGCGTTTCGTGGACCCTCACGTGGAGCCGCATGTCGGCAGCGCTCAAGATGCTGCATCTGCCCGACGAGGTCATCTTTACCTTTGATATGGCACTCAAGCATATCGAGGTGCTGGGACGCACAGCGCACGATCTGTGCGAATCGGTCATGCTGCGCAGCGTTGGCCGTACGCCTGAGGGATTTTCGCGTACCGATTCGATCGCGGGTATCATGGGCATGACCTTTATCAAGGCGATGGAATGCAGCCACGCGATGGACGAGGCTATGCTTTGCCGCGGCTTTGCCGGTGCGTATCCGGCGCCCGCACGGAGCGGACTGAGCTGGCGCGATGCGGTTTATGCGGTCGCCGTGGCGCTGTTTGCGGTGCTGTGCGCTGTGCTGTAGTGCGGACGGCGGGCTGTTGATGTGAATAGGGAAGGGCGACGTTTTGACGATCGATATGAATAATGCGGCGGGCACGAACGGTGCGGGCGCCGAGGTCGCGCCGCTCATCGAGCTACGCGACGTGGTGTTTTCCTATGCGGGCCATACGGTGGTCGACGGCGTTTCGCTGCAGGTCGATCGTGGCGAGCTCGTTGCCCTGCTTGGCCCGAATGGCTGCGGCAAGACGACGATCATGCGCCTTATTAACGGTCTTGAACTCGCGGACGCAGGGGCATACCTGTTTGACGGGCACGTGATCGATGCAACATTTCTAAAGGATTCCGTGGCTTCCCAGCGCTTTCACCAGCGCGTAGGCTTCGTGTTTCAAAATGCCGATGCCCAGCTGTTTTGCGCCACGGTAGGCGAGGAGGTCGCGTTTGGTCCGGCTCAAATGGGGCTGTCGACAGACGAGCTCAAGTGCCGCGTTCGCGATGCCATGGAGCTGTTCCAGGTTTCCGATCTGGTCGATGCCTCGCCCTATCAGCTTTCGGGCGGGCAAAAAAAGCGTGTGGCGCTGGCGGCCGTCGTGTCGATGAACCCCGATATCCTGGTGCTCGACGAGCCTACCAACGGACTCGATGAGGATTCGTGCGACATCGTGGTCAGCTTTTTGCTGGCTTATGTTGCTGCCGGCAAGACGGTCTTAATGAGCACACACCATCAGGATTTGGTACGACGCCTGGGTGCCCGCGCCATCTATATCGACCGATATCATCACGTGGTCGAGGCGTCCGTGCCATCGTATGGAACCGAGAGCGCCGCCGCGGAATAGTTGCCGGATAGTAGGGGTGCGGCTGCGTGCGTGGCCCGCTGTGAATGGTATAGTTATCCGGGTTTTTACGGGGGTGGCTATGCCAAGTTGGAATATTCATATCGCTCAGACGGAACGACTGCTGGCGCGTGCTGGCACGCTTGCCGATAAAGTGCGCGACCGCAATGCCTTTTTGTTTGGCAGCGTGGTTCCGGACATTTTTGTGGGCTATATGGTTCCCGGCATTGCCGATCCCATCCCGTATCGTATTACGCATTTTGCCAAGCCCGAGCCTATCCCCAAGCCGCGTGAGCAGGAGTTTTGGGACACTTATGTGGCGCCGCTGCTCAAGGGCATGCCGATAGGTGCGCCGGCTGCGGCGACGTCGATTGTCGAGGAACGCGAGCGACTCAATCGGGTGCATTATCCGCAGCGATATAGGGATGCGGAGCTGATCGCTGGTCCCGCTGCTGACGAGCTTTCGCTCGCGCCCGAGAACGTGGCACAGTCGTTACTCGATTTGACGTTGGGTGTTTGGTCGCATCTGGTGGCCGACACCGTGTGGAACACCCGCGTAAACCAGTACCTCGAGGCGCATGGCGGCAAGCCGTGTGAGGAGTTCCGCATCAAGAAGCAGGGCGACTTTGACTGGTTTGGCAAAACCCTCGGCATCGTTTCTATCCCGCGTGCGACCGATCGCCTCTATACCGCTGCGACGCGTTTTGGGCAGTATCCCATCCATAAAGAATATGTGCTCAAGACTATCGGCGTCATGCACGAGATTGTACGCGAAAACCCCGGCGAGCCCGATCATCCGCCGTATCGCCTGCTAACCGAGGAGTTTTTCGATGCAACGTTTACCGAGGTCATCGAGCTGACCGAGGCGGGATTTGCGGCTCGCGTTGCTGCTTCTGACGTTCCCGCAGTCCCCCTGATCGCTAGCTGCTAGCCGGCCGGCTTAACGGTGAACAGTTCATTCCAATTGACCAACGGCTCCCGTCGCAGGGCGTCTTCGGTGGTGCGCTCGGCATCGGAGAGGCTTGCGACTGAACACAAATCGATGATGCGGCATACGAAGAAGGTCTAAAAAGGGCCCGGAAGGCAAAGCCTTCCGGGCCCTTTTGCAATGCAAGCGTGCTTGCAAGTGCGATTTAGCGCACCTGAGCGACGTAAGCGACGTTGGTCGAGGAGACCTTGTCCTCGAGCTGAACACTCATGCGGGGATCGCCGGCGGTAGCGACGGTCAGATCGCCGGCCTCGACGTAGCCGAGCTCCTTAGCGGTCTCGATCGCCTTGACGATCGTGCCGTTGACGGTGCCCTGGGTAATCTCGGCCTGGTGCGGGATAACGCCCCAGTACATGATCATCTGCTGGACGGCCCACTCGTGGCGGGAGAACGCGCAGATCGGCATGTTGGGACGGAAGTGCGAGATCAGGCGTGCGGTACGACCGGTGGTCGTCGGCACGGTGATGCACTTGGCGCCAACGGTGGTGGCCATGTTCACAGCGGACATACCCACAACGTTGTTGACGACGCGGGTGCCGTGAGCGTCGGCCGGAACCTCGAGCGGAGCGTGGGCCGGGAGGTACTTCTCGGTCTCGAGAGCAATGCTGGCCTGCATCTTAACGGCCTCGACCGGGTACTTACCGGCAGCGGACTCGCCAGAGAGCATAACGGCGTCGGTGCCGTCGTAGATGGCGTTAGCAACGTCGGCAACCTCGGCGCGCGTCGGGCGCGGGTTCTGCTGCATGGAGTCGAGCATCTGCGTAGCGGTGATAACGGGCTTGTAGGCCGCGTTGCACTTGGCGATGATCTCCTTCTGGATGTGCGGAACGAGCTCGGGCTTGATCTCGATACCCAGGTCGCCACGGGCGACCATGATGCCGTCGGAAGCCTCGAGGATCTCGTCGAAGTTCTCGACGCCCAGGGCGCACTCGATCTTCGGGAAGATCGTCACGTGCTCGCCACCGTTCTCGCGGCAAAGCTTGCGGATGCCGCGGACGGACTCGCCGTCACGGATGAAGGAAGCGGCGATGTAGTCGATGTTCTCGGTCAGGCCAAAGAGGATGTCCTGACGATCGCGCTCGGTGATGGCGGGCAGCGAGATGTTGACGTTGGGCATGTTGACGCCCTTGCGCTCGCCGATCAGGCCGTCGTTCTTAACGACGCAGGTCATGTCCTGGCCGCTGACGGACTCGACCTCGAGGGCAACCAGGCCGTCATCGATCAGGATGAGGGAGCCCTTCTCGACCTCGGAAGGCAGAGCCAGGTAGTCGAGGGAGATGTGCTCAGCGGTGCCGTGGAAATCCTCGGACGTGGGCTGAGCGGTGACGACGATCTTATCGCCGGTCTTGACGGCAACCTTCTTGCCGTCGACCAGAAGGCCGGTGCGGACCTCGGGGCCCTTGGTGTCGAGCAGGATGCCGACAGGCAGACCGAGCTCCTTGGAAATACGGCGGACGCGCTCGATGCGACCGTGGTGCTCGTCGTAGGAGCCGTGCGAGAAGTTAAAACGGGCGACGTTCATGCCCGCCTTGATCATCTCGCGGATGGTCTCGTCGCTATCGCAGGCGGGACCCATGGTGCATACAATCTTAGTGCGCTTGTACATTCAGACCTCCATCTGACATCGTCTTGCGCTGATAGATAAACCATAAGAAATAAAACCGAGATGATTATAACGAAATGCCGACCGAATACCCCAAAAAATCGACCGTATGCCGAAATGGAAGTTCATTTTTTGCGGGAAAAACGGTATATGAAAAATTTTTACCAACCACTCCAACCGCTGCTATCTGGGCGATATGTCAGTTTGGCGATGTGCCGAAGAAAAAACGTTTTACCAATGTTGAGCATCACACGGTCTGCACCGTTGCGTGCGGACCATATTTCCAAACCGATTGTTTTGGCTAGACGCGTCGCTTTGGGGTACCATAGCTCCACTATCAACTGCCGCTCAGCACGGCAGCCTTGATGAGCCCTTGCCCTTCTCCTGGGAATTATGATCGGGCATCAATCTGCTGAGTGGCCCGAATCCCAGGAGGGGACTCTATATGCAAAAGGAATACCTGTCCGCCGCGGCGGAGGTGCTCAGCGACCAAGGTGTCGATGAGAACCTCGGCCTGAGCAACGACGAGGCGTCTTCGCGCCTCGCCAAGACAGGCCCTAACAAGCTCGAGGAAGCCGAGAAGACGCCGCTGTGGAAGCGTTTCTTTGAGCAGATGGCCGACCCCATGGTCATCATGCTGATCGTTGCCGCCGTCATCAGTGCGCTCACGGGCATGGTCAAGGGCGAGCCCGACTTTGCCGATGTTGCCATCATCATGTTCGTCGTTATCGTCAACTCGGTGCTGGGCGTGGTCCAGGAAGCCAAGAGCGAGGAGGCCCTCGAGGCCCTGCAGGAGATGAGTGCGGCGCAGTCCAAGGTGCTGCGCGACGGCAAGCTCGTGCACCTGCCGAGCGCCGAGCTCGTGCCCGGCGACGTGATCATGCTCGAGGCGGGCGACTCCGTCCCGGCCGACTGCCGCGTGCTCGAGAGCGCCACGATGAAGATCGAAGAGGCCGCGCTCACCGGCGAGTCCGTGCCCGTAGAGAAGCACGCCAACGTGATCGAGCTCGCCGCGGGCACCGATGACGTGCCGCTCGGCGACCGTAAGAACATGTGCTATATGGGCTCCACCGTCGTGTACGGCCGTGGTCGCGCCGTCGTGGTCGGCACCGGCATGAACACCGAGATGGGCAAGATCGCCGGCGCCCTGGCCGAGGCCAAGGAAGAGCTCACGCCGCTGCAGGTGAAGCTCGCCGAGCTCAGCCGCATCCTCACCATCATGGTGATCGTCATCTGCGTCGTGATCTTTGGCGTTGACATCCTCCGCCACGGCGTGGGCAACGTCCTTACCGATCCGACTGCCCTGCTCGACACCTTTATGGTTGCCGTCTCGCTCGCCGTCGCCGCCATCCCCGAGGGCCTGGTTGCCGTCGTGACCATCGTCCTTTCGCTTGGCGTGACCAAGATGGCTAAGCGCCAGGCGATTATCCGCAAGCTCTCTGCTGTCGAGACCCTTGGCTGCACACAGACCATCTGCTCCGACAAGACCGGTACCCTTACCCAGAACAAGATGACCGTCGTCAAGCACGAGCTCGCTGCGCCCAAGGAGAAGTTCCTGGCCGGCATGGCGCTGTGCTCCGATGCTCAGTGGGACGAGGAGCTGGGCGAGGCCGTGGGTGAGCCGACTGAGTGCGCGCTTGTCAACGACGCCGGCAAGGCGGGCCTCACTGGCCTGACTGCCGAGCATCCGCGCGTGGGCGAGGCCCCGTTTGACTCGGGCCGCAAGATGATGTCCGTGGTCGTCGAGACCCTTGACGGCGAGTATGAGCAGTACACCAAGGGCGCGCCCGACGTGGTGATCGGCCTGTGCACCCATATCTACGAGGGCGATAAGGTCGTCCCCCTGACCGAGGAGCGTCGTGCGGAGCTCGTGGCCGCCAACAAGGCCATGGCCGACGAGGCCCTGCGCGTGCTGGCGCTGGCAAGCCGCACCTACACCGAGGTCCCGAGCGACTGCAGCCCCGCTGCGCTCGAGCACGACCTGGTCTTCTGCGGCCTGTCCGGCATGATTGACCCGGTTCGTCCCGAGGTCGCCGAAGCCATCCGCGAGGCCCACGACGCTGGCATTCGCACCGTCATGATCACGGGCGACCACATCGACACCGCCGTGGCCATCGCCAAGCAGCTGGGCATCGTCACTGATCGCAGCCATGCCATCACCGGTGCCGACCTCGATCGCATGAGCGACGAGGAACTCGACGCGCACATCGAGGACTACGGCGTGTACGCCCGCGTCCAGCCCGAGCACAAGACACGCATCGTCGAGGCTTGGAAGTCGCGCGACCAGATCGTGGCCATGACGGGCGATGGCGTCAACGACGCCCCGTCCATCAAGCGCGCCGACATTGGCGTTGGTATGGGCATCACCGGTACCGACGTCACCAAGAACGTCGCCGACATGGTACTTGCCGATGACAACTTCGCTACCATCATCGGCGCCTGCGAAGAAGGTCGTCGCATCTACGACAACATCCGCAAGGTCATCCAGTTCCTGCTTTCGGCTAACCTTGCCGAGGTCTTCTCGGTGTTTATCGCCACGCTCATCGGCTTTACCATCTTCCAGCCGGTGCAGCTGCTGTGGGTGAACCTGGTCACCGACTGCTTCCCCGCGCTCGCGTTGGGCATGGAGGACGCCGAGGGCGACATCATGAAGCGCAAGCCGCGCAACGCCAAGGACGGTGTCTTTGCCGGACATATGGGCCTGGACTGTGTGGTCCAGGGCCTTATCATCACCGTGCTGGTGCTGGCGAGCTTCTTTGTGGGCGTGTACTTTGACATGGGCTACATCCACATCGCCGATATGATCGCCGGCAATGCCGACGAGGAAGGCGTGATGATGGCGTTCATCACGCTCAACATGGTTGAGATTTTCCACTGCTTCAATATGCGCAGCCGTCGTGCGTCGCTGTTCACCATGAAAAAGCAGAACAAGTGGCTGTGGGCTTCCGCCGCGCTGGCACTGGTGCTGACGGTGATCGTAACCGTGCAGCCGACGCTTGCCGAGATGTTCTTTGGCCCCGTGACGCTTGAGCTCAAGGGCGTTGTCGCTGCCCTGGGCCTGGCCTTCCTGATCATCCCGCTGATGGAGATCTACAAGGCGATCATGCGCGCGGTCGAGAAGGAGTAAGTTAACCTGTCCGGGCCCGCCCCTGCGTGTCTTCTTCTTCGCTGGTCCTCGCGTTTCGCGCTGCGGGATCGCTCAGAAGAAAACACTCCCGGGGTGGGCCCTACGGTATCCTTACTGGCTTTTCTCCCGCGCGGATGAAAAAGGGCTGAGGGAAAGAAGGTGAGCGGCCGAGCAATTGCTCGGCCGCTCGTTTTGAATAAAGGATGTGCCCTTTGGAAACCCCTCTCGGCGGGCGGGCCCTGCGGTGACGTTGCTGACTTTTCTCCCGTGTGGATGATAAAGGCTGAGGGAAAGTGTGTGAGTCGGTCGAGCATTTGCTCGACCGACTCTTTTTTGTGGGAAAATACCTGCTCAGTTGTGATTTGTGGTGCTGGGAGGCGCTTGTGGGCAAGGCTAAGGCTAAAGCGAAGAAAAAGACGACGGGGGCGCGGGCTAAGCGTGATCGTCGTCGGAAGCTCGCGACCGAGGCTCCCGCATCTGCTGAGGAGTTGCTGGCGAGTGTACCGGGGCTTGACGCGCTGCGGGACGTTCCGGCGTTTGATGACCTGCCGGTCGATGAAGCCCAGCAGGCTGCCTTTGATGATTTCTGCGCGCATGTCGAGGAGCCCAAGCAGATGCAGCTTGGCGCCGTGGTGCGCTTGGATCGCGGGTTTCCACTGGTGGCGACTGCCGACGATACCTTCCGCGCCGAGCATGCCGTGGGATTTGCCAAGTCGCGCGGTGGGGACGAGGTCCTGCTGCCTGCCGTGGGCGATCGTGTGGCGGTGCGCCGCGCTCCCGGGCACGATATGGGCGTGATTGAGTGCGTGCTGCCGCGCCGTACGAGCTTTGAGCGTTGGCGCGGCCGTGCCCGCGGAGAGCGCCAGGTGCTCTGCTCCAACGTGGATAGTGTGCTAATCGTGCAGGCGCTCGGTGCCGGTGAGGTGCTGCTCGACCGTGTGGCGCGTTCGCTGGTATTGGCGCTCGACTGCGATGCCGAGCCGGTGGTGGTACTCACCAAAGCTGACCGCTGCGATGCCGAGGAACTCGAGCGCGATCTGGACCGCGTGCGCCGCCTGGTGGGTCCGGACGTGCGCGTGATCGTGACGTCTTCTGCCGAGGGCCGCGGCCTAGACGAGGTCCGTGCCTGCGTGCCTGCCGGGAGCTGCGCCATGATTCTGGGCGAGTCGGGCGCCGGCAAGTCGACGCTGCTCAATGCGCTGCTGGGCCACGATACGTTGGCGACCGGCGGTGTGCGCGAACGCGACGACCAGGGCCGTCACACTACCGTCGCGCGCGTGATGGTGACGCTGCCGGGCGACGCCGGCGTGATCGCCGATGCCCCGGGCCTGCGCAGCCTACCGCTCGTGGGTCACGAGCGGGGACTGGCCCGCGCCTTCCCCGAGATTGTCGAGGCATCGCGCGCGTGCCGGTTTGGCGATTGCACGCATACCCATGAGCCGGGTTGCGCCGTTCGCGAGGCCGAGGACGCCGGGCAGATCGATAGCCTGCGTCTGGAAACGTTCCAAAACCTGGCGTCATCCATGCGCGTGAGTGCTCAAATGCTCGATCCCGATGTCCATCTGTAATTGATTTTTCCTATGACAGCCGTTTCCCAACTGTTCGGGAGACGGCTTTTTGCTGCGGAAAAGCCTCGAAACATGCAGTTTGCTGACGTGCTGACCAAAACCTTGCCACGAGCTTGACGGGCTGGTCAGCTTTTGGTCAGCGATTGGTTTGACATCGAAAACCAAGATTGCGATTGCGCCGCTTTGCACTCTGGCCGCCCAGACAATGGTGGTACGGGCATTCGCCCGGCACTGCCATGAGAGGAGCGGCCGTGAACAAGAGCAAGCGCATCGCCATCAGTCTGGTCGCGGGCGTGCTCGCTGCTCTGCTCTGCATGGTTTACGGCTCGTCGATCCGCTCGCAAGCCGAACAGGTCCAGGCTGAGACCTTGGCCAAGTACGGTGGCGATCGCGTCGAGGTATGCGTCGCGGCGCGCGATATCGATGTGGGCGAGACCCTCGATGAGACCAATGTCATAACCCAGGAGTGGCTGACGAGTCTGCTGCCGCGTGACGCGGCGACCGAGCTGCGCCAGGTGCGCGGCGACGTGACGACTTCGCGTATTCCCAAAAACGCCGTGATCTGCAATGTCTACACCAAGGCCGAGAGCCACATGCTCGAGGTGCCTAAGGGCAAGGTCGCCGTTTCGGTGGCGGTCGATGCCGAGCACTCGGTCGGCGGTGCTGCGGGCGTGGGCAGCTACGTGGACGTGTACGTGCAAAAAGACGGCGTAACCGATCGGCTGTGCGGCGCGTACGTGATCGATACCAGTGAGGATTCCGGTTCCACGCGCGAGGGCAAGATCGAATGGGTGACGCTGGCGGCTGACCCCGAAGACGTCAAGGAACTGCTGGGAGCCTCGGGCAAGGGAACGGTCAGCTTGACGATTCCCGCCACGGCGCGCGGCAAAAAGAGCGGAGGCGACGAGTGATGAAGGCGATCTGGCTTGCGTGCTGCGCCTGCGGCGATTACGGGCTGTTGCAGCGGGAAGTCGAGGGCCGTGATGTGGGTGCACAGGTGCTTCGCGTGGGTGACCTGGACGGGCTGGTTTCCATGGCGCGGGCGTTTCCGTCGCGCCGCGGGGCTGCTATCATCGCGGCGTCTCTGTTTGATACCGAAGATGTGCGCAAGACTGTTGCGCGCCTGACGGCCGAAGGCCGCGTGAGTCGCGTGGTCGTGTTGATAGAAGCGCTCGATCCGTCGGATATCGAGGGGCTGTTTCGCGCGGGGGCGACCGAGGTCATCGCTGCGCACAGTATATGCGGCAACGGGCGTGCGGGCGAGGGAGCGGTTGATTCCGATCGGCGCATGACGATTGAGCCCGATGCTTTTGTTGATAGGGAACCCGGGGCGCCTCGCGCTACAAGAGGCCCGCGTGTTGATGATTATGGAAAAGCGGAAGCCGAGCATGGTCGGCGCCCCCGGAACCCCCTTGTATGCGATGACGCTGGAGGGCCGGCGCAGCATGCTGGCGACTCCCCGGCTGTAGATATGGGATACGTGCACGGCGTGAATCTGGCGGATGAACTCGACGAAGTTGAGGGCTTTGCCGGGTGCGGCGAGTTGTCGCTAATGCAGCATGAGCAGATTGCGCAGAACGAGCCTGCCTCGCAGACCGAACAAGCTGCCATGCCGGCTTGGACGCAGCGTGTGGTTGCGGCGGGGGAGACGGGGGCGCTGCCACCGACGCCCGCCCCGCCGCCTCCGATGCCGCCGGCAGACGCTGCCGCTCCGCCGCATCGAGCTCCGGTCATCTGCGCTATTTCGGGTTCGGGCGGTTGCGGCAAGTCGACGATCGTTGCCACCATGGCACACACATCGTCGCTGTTGGGCTTGCGTGCCGCCGTGCTCGACCTGGACCTGATGTTTGGAAACCTTTACGACTTGTTAGGCGTCGATGCTCCGCGCGATATGGCGGCACTTATCGAGCCGTCGGCGGCGGGCACGCTCACCGAGCCGGATATCGTAGCCACATCGATGCGCGTGGCGCCGGGCGTTACGCTCTGGGGTCCCGTCGCGGCGCCCGAGCAAGCTGAGCTCATGGCGCGTCCGGTGGAGCTACTGCTTGATGTTCTGCGTCGCGAATCCGACGTGGTCTTTATCGATACCTCGGTCTTTTGGGGCGACGCCGTGGCGGCTGCGGTGGCGGCGAGCGACCGTTGCCTGGTCGTTGGCGATGCGGCGGTGTCGTCCGCGACATCGGCGTCGCGCGTCATCGAACTGGCAAGTCGAGTAGGTGTGCCGCGCACGCGCATGAGCGCCGTGTTCAACCGGTTCGGTGCGCGCGGGGCAGACGAGGACGTCGCCATGCGCTTTGAGATTGCCTGTGCGTTGAGCTCCAAGATTCGTATCGCCGATGGCGGGCAGGATCTCGCCGCGCTCATGGCGTTTGGGCGCGCTGACGAGGCGGCGGGGCAGACCAGTGCTTTTGCGACTAGCATGCGCGAGGCCACGCGCGAGATGCTCGTGGAACTGGGGTGCGCCGTCGGCCCTTGGGGCGATATGGTCGCCGACCGTGCAACGCGTACCGAACGCCCGCGTATCCGCCTTCCCTGGTTGCGCGAGGGTGATCAGCGATGAGCCTGCAAACGAGGATTAAGGCTGCCGGCGCTGCAGCGGCGGCAGCGCCTGTAGATGCGGGGCGTCGCCGCGCGGTGAAACGACGCACCAAGCGCGCCGTGATGGACCGCATGGGTTACGACGAAGTGGCGCGTATCAGCGCCTATATCGACCCGGCACTTGCCCGCTCGGAATTGCGTCCTGCGGTGGAGGCGGCGCTCAATGTTGAGGAGCCGACCGATCTCGCGACGCCCGAGCGCGAAACCATCATCGACGAGATTTTGGATGACGTGGTGGGCTTGGGGCCGTTGCAGCCGCTCATCGAGGACGACACCGTTACCGAGATCATGATCAACGGCTGCCGCTCGGCTTTCTTTGAACGCGGCGGCGTCTTGTACCCCATCGAGCATGCGTTTGAGGATGATGAACAGATCCGTGTGCTTATCGACCGCATCATCTCGCCACTTGGCCGCCGTATCGACGAGCGCAGCCCCATCGTCAACGCCCGCCTCAAAACGGGCTATCGCGTCAACGCGGTGATTCCGCCTGTGGCGATTGACGGACCGATTCTCACCATCCGAAAGTTCTCGGACCGTATTTGCTCGCTGGACGAGCTTGTGGGGCTGGGGTCGCTGCCGCTTTGGTATGCGCAGCTGCTGTCGTGCGCGGTGTCGCTGCGACAGGACCTGGCGGTTGCGGGAGGCACGGGATCTGGTAAGACCACCCTGCTCAACGCGTTGTCATGTGAGATTTCCACCGGCGAGCGCATCGTGACGATCGAGGACTCTGCCGAGCTCAAGTTTGCGCATCATCCGCACGTGGTGCGCCTAGAGGCGCGCGAGGCTTCAATTGAGGGTGAAGGCGCGGTGACGATCCGCGACCTGGTAACTAATGCCCTGCGCATGCGCCCCGACCGCATCGTGGTGGGCGAGGTGCGCGGTGCCGAGTGCTGCGACATGTTGCAGGCCATGAACACGGGCCACGACGGGTCGCTCACCACACTTCATGCGGGTTCAGAACAGGAGACCGTGGTGCGTCTGACGTTGCTTGCACGTTATGGCATCGATCTGCCGAGCGAGCTCATCGAGGAGCAGATTGCCATGGCGCTCGACGGCATCGTGATGTCCGAGCGCCACGCCGATGGCAGGCGTTTCGTCTCCTCGTATTCGGGAGTGCGACGCGCCGCATCGGGTGGCTTAGAGCTCGAGCGCTATGTGACGTTCGATGCCGCCGAGCGCACCTGGACGCTTGACCGCGAGCCGCCGTTTATCGCAGAAGGCCTGCGGTCGGGGACGCTCACACAAGAGGAGGTGGACGAATGGAGATCACTGTGCCCCTCGTCGTAGGGGGCTTGGCAGGGCTTTCTGTCGCGACGGCGTGCGGGGCGGAACCTCGTGTGCCGCAGGTACCGCCGGCGGAGCTGGCACGTCAGGCGCTCGAGACGGTGGCAGAGAAGCTGCCGCGTGAGCTGGCGGAAAACGATCTGCTGAAAAAGATCGCCCGTTCGTGGGCATCGCTGGCTCCGGCGCATCGCCTTGGCCTCGTGATCGAAGATGCTTCGGGACGTTTGGCGTTTCTGCTGCTATCGAGCGGTGTCTGCTGCGTTTTACTAACGATGGTGTCGTTATCGCCCCTCGGATTTGCCTTGGGACTTGTTGCTCCGTTTGCCGTTGGTGCCGCTCGGGATGGCTTTGAGAGCCGGCGCGAGCAACACGATGCAGAAGAGGCAATGCCCGAGGCGTTTACCGCACTTTCCATGTCGCTTGCCTCGGGACATTCGCTGGCCCAGGGCATGCGCTTTGTGGGCGCTCATGCGCAAGGGCCAGTGCATAACGAGTTTTTGCGGGTGGCGGCGGCGATCGATTGCGGCATCTCGGCGACCGACGCGCTCGATGACTTGCTCGTGCGTATCGACGCCCCCGGTCTTTCGCTTGTGACCTTGGCGCTTAAGGTGTCTCAGCGCACCGGCGCTCCGCTTGCCGACTTACTGTCCGAGGCATCGAGCATGGTGGGGGAGCGCATTGAGCTCAAGCGCCGCCTGGATGTTAAGACGTCGCAGGCTCGCATGTCTGCGCATATGGTCGCGGCGATGCCGGCGGGCATGTGCGCGGTGTTGGCGCTGCTTTCGGCAGATTTTCGTCGCGGTCTTGCGACGCCTGCCGGCGCGGGCGCTGTGGTGCTGGGTCTTGCCCTCAACGCCGTTGCCCTGGTGGTTATCCGGCGCATTATGAGGGTGGAGCTATGAGCGCCCTGGTTGCAGTTGCGGCTTGCCTGTGCGCCCTGAGTGTATTTGTCGCGACGGGTTTGGATCGGGTGGATGCGCGCAAGATCGCAGGGGCCTGCAAGCGCGAGGCGGTGCTGGTCGCTGCTGCGGGTTGCTCGGTGGTCGATGCTCTGACCGCGCGAGTGAAGGGCGCGGTTGGAGCGGGCGGCCCGGCGCGAGTGTCGCTCGGCGAAGTGTCCGAGATGATCGATGTTGTGCGCTTGGGTCTTTCGGCCGGTCTTTCGTTTGATGCGGCGCTTGAGATTTTCTGCGCCAACCGCCGGTCAGTGCTGGCTCTTCGCCTTGAGCGCGCCTGCATGGCGTGGCAGGTGGGCGTGGGCACGCGTGAGGACGAGTTGTTGGCCGCCGCGCGCGACCTGGACGTGCGAGCGCTCGAGACCTTTGCCATCACGGTGGGGCAGGCGCTCGCCCTGGGTGCCCCACTTGCCGAGACGCTGGCCGCTCAAAGTCGCGAGATCCGTGCGGCTCATCGCGCTGCGGTCGAGCGCGAGATCGAACGTGCACCCGTCAAGCTGCTGATTCCCACCGGCACGCTCATCTTGCCGGCGTTGCTTCTGTCCATATTGGGCCCGCTGCTGGGAGCAGGCGGGATGATGTAGGGAGGAATACATGAACACGATGACTGACACTGCTGGCAAGGTGCAGGGCTGGGCGTTTTGCCGGGCGGCACATGTTCGTCAGCGCGCCAAGGAACTATTGCAGGAGGAGAGTGCGCAGGGTACCACCGAGTATGCCATCTTGGTCGGCGTGCTCGTGGTGATCGCGATTATCGCCATCGTCGCATTTAAGGGCAAGGTCCAAGATCTATGGAACGCTATCAGCGAGGGCATCAACAGCCTGTAGAGGGCGAGCGCCCCGTCGGGGTGCTGCTGGTGTTTGCTTGCCTGACCGTGGCGATAGCGGCGGTGCTTTGGGGGCTTAACGCCGCGCGGCAGCAGCGTCCTGGGACCGCCTCCGATTTGGGCTCAGATTCGGCGGTGGCGTCTCAAAAAGATGAGATGCGAGATGCGGACGATTCGGATGTCGCTGTCACGGCGCAAACCTTTCTGCGGACGCTCGACAAGCGGTCTGGCACTGCGACGGATTCGCCTGGGGGCAACGCGATTGTGGTCCGGCTTGCATGGTCCGAGGACCGACCGATGACCGAAGCGGCGGCGGATATGCTGCGTTCCTATCGCGAGGTACCCACGGCGCAACTTGCTCTGAGCGGCTATCTCGACATCAAGGGAAACGTGTGGGGCGCCATCGTGCGTGACGGACGCGGCTGGGTCGATATGGTGACGGTTGCTGCGGATACTGGCGATGCTTCGTGTCGTCTGCGCGCCGTGCGCCTGGTCCCGCAAACAATAAGCTCAAAGGAGGGGTCGTGAAATGCATGGCGTTCTGCGTGAGGAGGTTGCCCAAGCGACTGTGGAATACGCCATCGTCACGGTGGCGCTGTTATCGATCGTGCTGGCGATTGCGGGGCTTTGGCGTGCTGGCACCGATGGGCGCTTGGCGGCGCTGGTCGAGCGGGCGGCGTCTCACGGCGTCACCTCGACATCGGTTGTCGACGCTGCTGCGGGTGCTGAGGACATCGCGCTGTATTGATATCGCGCGCGAGGACCGGGCGCAGTCTACGGTCGAGGCCGCTTTTTTGCTGCCGACGTTTCTGACGCTCATCCTTCTCGCACTGCAACCGGTGTGTCTGCTCTATACGCGCGCGGTCATGGAGTCTGCCGCCGCCGAGACCGCGCGGCTCATGACCACGACGACGGCGGAGGACGACGATCTTAAGGAGTTCACCCGCCGCCGACTTGCCGCAGTGCCCAACGTTTCGATCTTTCATGCCGGCGGGCCGTTGTCGTGGGATATCGAGCTTGGCCGGGCCGGTGCGGGTGGCGTCTCGTCCGTGTCCGTTTCCGGCGAGGTCAAGCCGTTGCCTGTGATCGGTGCGTTTGCGCAGGCTATGGGTGGTACCGCCGAGGGCGGCTACGTTGAGCTCAAGGTCGATGTCTCGTATCAATCGCGTCCCGAATGGCTGGAGGGAGATTATGATTCGTGGATTGCTGCATGGGATTAGGCGCTGCCTGTTGCGGGTGACGCAAGGGTTTGCGGCCCGCCGTCGACCAGGCGCTCTCCGCAAACGAGGCGGCTTTATGGGTCGAGCCGGTGTCGATCTGTTTATCGAAGACGGCGCCTATACCACGCTTTCTTCTGCCGTGGTCATCCTAGTGGTGCTCACATTGTTGTTTTCGTCGACCGCGGCGATATGGAGCATGTCGCGTGCCGGGGATACTCAGGTGGCGGCTGATAGTGGCGCGCTGGCGGGTGCCAACGTAGTGTCGTCCTATCACACGGCTGCCACGGTGGTTGATGCGAGCATCTTGAGTCTGGGGCTGGCGGGGTTTGCCACGATCGGGACGGGCCTGGTCGCCATCCTCATCCCGGGTGCCGAGCCGGTTGCCGGCAATATGGTCGACACCGGGATTGAGATCATTAAAACGCGCAACAAGTTTGCCAAAAGCGCATCGGAAGGCTTACAGAAAATCGAGACGGCTCTGCCGTATCTGATCGCCGCGCGTGCCACGCAGGCGGTGTCGGCGCAGGATACCGATAGTGTGACCTATACCGGTACGGCGCTTGCCGTGCCCAGGACATCCGAGTCGGACTTTGCTGCGCTCAAAGGGTCAGAGATCTCGACCGATACCATTAAAGACACATCAGATGATTTAGAGCGTGCGGCCGAGGAGCTGCGGAAGGCCTCGGAGGAGACGGCGAAGGCAAAGGAGCGCGCTTGGCTGGCGGATTGTGGTGGGTCTGACAAGGGCTCGGTCGGCAGCTGTTCTTGTATGTGGGAGCGCGCAAAAAGCCTAACGGATCTTTCCGGTGTTCAAAATCCGCATTACTCATCGAGCGTTACGTGGGAGCCTCAAGTTGCCCTTGATCGCGCGAAGGACTACTACCATTGGCGTCTGACAAATGAGAAGCCCCAGGGCTCGAGTGTCGAGATGAAGGCAGAGTCTGCGGCGCGTAAGGCGTTTTATACCTATGCGAACGCGGAGGTCGATCGGGCATATATAACCGAGAACGGAGACAGGGTTTCCTCCTATATTCCGCTGCTGCCGCGCAACTCTGATGAGGTTCGGGCGACGGAACTCTATACCGATGCGGTGTGGCCGACTAGCGTGAACGATGACAAGGCGTATCTGCATTACGGGACGACCTGCCCTAACTATAAGAAAGGGACGCCGAGCGGATTTGCTTCGGTTGCCGATTACGATGGACAGGATAAATGCAGCAAATGCCATTTTGGCGTTTTGTCGCTTGGTGCTGTTGCGGCGCCTTCAACCTCTATCGAAAACGGCTTTGAGTATCACTTTGACAAGTTTAAAGACGCCCTGGAGGACTACGTCGACTGTCGCAACAAGGAGCTCGAGCTCGAGCGTCAGACCGAGGACGAAGCCGACCGTGCGGGCAATGCGTTCGATACCGCCATCAAAGAACTTTCCGGTGAGCGTCCGCGTATCGCCCCACCTGGCCGCAACGGCGTAGTCGCCTTTGCAGTTTCGGGTGATATTACCAGCCCCGATCAACTTAACCCTTCGTTTAACACGGCGGTTGAGCTTGGCAGTCGCGGTGCCATCTCTGCCGCGGTGCTGGCGCCCGATGAGGCGACGGCGCAAAACAACGTGCTTTCGCGATTTTTCTCGACATTGAAGGAACGCTCGGGTGGCGTTGCCGGCGTACTCGATGGCGTCATGGATGTCTGGGGACGGCTGCTTGTGGGATACGGAGACATCCAAGGTTCGGCCGACGAACTTATGGACGAGATGATTAAGGGCCTAGGAGGGGGCAACGGTGCGTTGGACTCCATTGCATCGTGGCTCGGCGATACCGTTTCGGCGTCCGTGGCGGCGCTGGGTTTGGAACCGTGCGACTTGCGCCTGCGAAAGCCGGTGCTGACCGATTCCGCCAACGTCATTAAGAGTCCGGGGTCTGACATTGCCGGTCTCTCTCAAGCGCAAGACAAGCTGCGAAGTATTCCGTTGGGCGTGACCGATCCCAAGGCGCTTTGCGAGGCGTTGGAATATCAAGTCGAACGCACCATCAGCGGTACGGTGTTCACGCTTGCGGAGATTCCTCTGCCCGGCGGCGGCTCCATCCCGCTCACCGTCGATGTCGCCACGCTGGTTGGCGCTCTGGGCGGTGGGTCGTAATGAGTATCCGCATGCGTCTGCGCGAGGAGCACGCCCAAGTGACGGTGGAGATGGCAGTGGTTACGCCCGTTTTGCTGGTGCTGGCACTCATCGTGTACAACGTCATGATCTTTGCCAGTGCTGTCGCGCGCTTCGACCGCGTGGTGCCCGACATCGTGTTGGCGCACGCCGTGGCGTCGGAGGGGGAGGGCGACGAAAGCTCTGTCGATGCCTCGGCGACGGTCCAGACTCAAATTCTGAATGCCATGGAAGGCTATGACTTGCAGATCGAAGTGTCGAGCGAGCAAGGCGCGGAGGCATCGGATGGTGGTCTGCTCTCCCTATCCGGTACGTTTAGGACCTACACCTGCACCATGCACTATGAGCCGTGGCCGACTTCTCTCAGCATCGCTGGCGTTCCGCTGGGGGCGCCGACAACGTTGTCGCACGAGCGCGCGGTGACGGTCGATCCATGGCGTCCGGGGGTGGTCATGTGACCGCGGTCTCGTCCTACATCGCCTACGCGCGGGCACTCAACAGGCTGGGTTGGACGCCGGCCGAGTTTGCGGTGGCGGAGTCGTTTGTCGTGCGCCTGCGCGGCATGCTGGGACGGCGTCCGGTTGCCGCCAACGGCCTGCCGCTCGTCATGGCGTTTCCACGCTGCTCTTCGGTCCACACGTGTTTTATGGCCTATCCCATCGACATCGCCTTTATCGATGTACGTGGCTATGTCCTCGTATGCTACGAAAACGTACGTCCCTGGCGTATGTGCTCCTGCCCCGGCGCCTGGGCCGTACTAGAGCGTCCTTCAATCATTGTTTCGACCCCTGCTCTCCAACGCGTGCCGGCTTAAGAATTGGCGACAGCGGACTTTCGTCATACGAAATTGGGTAAGATGGAGGAGAAGATGCATGGATGTTGAGATCCATCCCAACGCTAAAAAGCACCTGACGGAAAAGCAGGTGCTTAGCGCTTGGCTTGCGGTTACTGAGTGCATTCGTCGCGAGTCGAAGGACGAGCCGCCGAGATGGCTTGCGATTGGATGGCTCCCAGACGGACGAAGCGTGGAGCTTGTCGCGGTCGAGCTTGTCCGTGGGTGGCTTATCATTCATGCCTTGTCTCCAGTCCAGAAGAAATTTTGGCAGGAGATTGAACGGGCTCGGCAAAGGGGTCGATGATGGGCAAGACGTATACGGCCGCTAAAGGTCAGGTTGTAACGGATGAAATGATTGACGCGTGGTGCGAGTCGTACGAGCGCGGAGAGTTTCCGGATGGCGAACATACCGTTGGTGGGATCGTGCATGGACGGCCCCCGCTCTCAGGTGAGGGGACGGCAACGTTGTCGGTCAAGATTCCTCTGGGAATGAAGGAGGCCATTCGTCGACGGGCGGCTGCCGAGGGGATGACGCCAAGTGAGTTTGCCCGTGCGGCTCTGAGCGAAAAACTTCTTGCTGCCGGCTGATGTCTCTGGCGTGCCGATTTATAGAACCGAGGCTGTGCTGGTTGATTTCCGATCTCAGCCGAACACATTGAGCAAATAGGCCATTCCCGCAGTTAGCTGAACGCCCCCGCGGCCCCTCCTGGGGTTCGGGGGCGCCGTTTTCCCAGTTGAAGG
>JAHYYL010000016.1:11012-48877 GCA_019424965.1 Collinsella sp. | reverse complement strand
GACGACGGGGATGTTCAGGCGCTGAGCCTCCTTGATGGCGTTCTCCTCGCGCTTGGTGTCGATGACGAAGAGAGCCTGGGGCAGACCCTTCATGTCGCGGGCGCCACCGAGGTTGGTCTGGAGCTTGGTGAGCTCCTTGCCGAGAACAGCCTGCTCCTTCTTGGGGAGCACTGCCATGCGGCCGTCCTCGACCATGGCCTCGAGCTCCTCCATGCGGTTGATGCGGGAGCGGATGGTGACGAAGTTGGTCAGCATGCCGCCGAGCCAACGCTGGTTGATGTAAGGCATGTTGGCGCGCTCAGCAGCGTTCTTGACGGCCTCCTGAGCCTGCTTCTTGGTGCCGACGAACAGCACGTTGCCGCCCTTGGCGACGTTCTTGACGAAGGTGTAGGCCTGGTCGGCGTCGAGGATAGTCTGCTTGAGGTCGAGGATGTAGATGCCGTTGCGCTCACCGAAGATGAACGGCTTCATCTTGGGGTTCCAGCGACGGGTCTGGTGACCGAAGTGGCAGCCGGCCTCGAGCAGGGTGCGGATATTAATCTTGGTAGCCATGTTAAACCTCCTGTGGTTTGCCTCCGCGCGGGGTCATCCTCCAAAACCAACCCGGACATGTGCTACCAAAGCCCGGGCACCACGGTATGAAGTAGCCGCGCGTGCGTGATAAAAACCTGTTGCCGTGAAGCAACCCGATGAATGATAGCAGGAATGCATCTTCCTGCCAACCCGCAATCAAAACCACACACCTGAGCGCGGCGCGGGACGTCCCAGCCACTATTCGCCGCGGGGATGGGCTTGAGCCACAGCCCGCTTAAGCCGATCGGGTGTGAGATGCGTGTAGATCTGCGTCGTGGACAGGCTCGCATGACCTAGCAGCTCTTGAACCGAGCGCAGGTCCGCGCCGCCCTCGAGCAAGTCGGTCGCAAAGGTATGGCGCATCGCATGCGGGGCGATGTCGGCCGGAATGCCGGCGAGCGTCGCCAGCATATGAAACCGCCGCCTGAGCATGGCGGCACTCATGCGATTACCGCGCGCCGATATAAGCAGCGGATGCGGCCCGGTAGCGGGGTCACGACGCTTTGCCTGAGCGAGCAACTCCGGCCTCCCCTCCTCAATATAGAGACGCGTCGCCTCGAGCGCACGACGATACAGAGGGACGATACGTTCTTTGCTCCCCTTGCCCCACAGGCGCAGCGTGCGTTCGGACCACGCAATGGACTCCACATTGAGTGCTGCGAGCTCTGAGATACGGGCGCCCGAGGCATAGAGCAGCTCGAGCATCGCCGCATCGCGCAGTCCCGCGGGTGTTGAGGTATCAGGCGTCTTGAGCAGCGCCTCGACCTGCTTGGTCGTCAGCACACCAGGTAGATCGCGCGGGAGCTTGGGCGAGGAAATTGCCGAGACCACATCGCCCTCCACGACCCCCTCGGCAGCCATCCAGCGATAGAGAGATCGAATAGCCGACAGGTGCGCCGCAAGCGTTCGGGGAGCCACCTGCTCACGCGAAAGCTCAGCAAGATAGCGACGAATGGTGCGCACGTCGGCAGCGAAAGCATCAATATCCTCACGCTCGCACCAGGCAGCAAAGCGCTCCAGCCTCGAGCCATAGGCCGTCACCGTATTGGGAGAAAGCCCCTCGACACGTGCGATATAGGCGATAAACGAGTCGACGGTGTCGTACAGGTCAAAGGCTATGACCGGTCGCCTCCAAACAGATCAGGACGAGTGGCCAGATAGGCATCAAGGGCCTCGAGCGCACGGTCCGCATAGGCCTGGTAGCGGTCGCGCTTGCTGCGGCGCTTACCATCCTCGAGTGGCGGCACCAGGCCAAAGTTGACATGCATGGGCTGGTAGCCCACGGTGGCAGGATCGGTCGCATAGCCCACGAGCGCGCCCAGGGCGCCCACGCGGGGCAACTCGACGCCCGCGGCGCCGATAGCCTCGGCATAGGTGTTGAGCGCCGCGAGCAGACCGGTCGCCACGGCTTCCATGTACCCCTCGGTGCCGGTGATCTGACCGGCCAGGCGCACGCCGGTACCAGGCACGGCAAAGGTGCCATCGAGCACGTGCGGGGCGTCGACAAAGGTATTGCGGTGCATGACACCGTAGCGGAAGAACTCAGCGTTCTCCAGGCCCGGCACCATATGGAAGACGCGCTTCTGCTCGCCAAAGGTCAGGTTGGTCTGGAAGCCCACCAGGTTATAGGCGGTCTTCTCCTTGTTCTCGGCACGCAGCTGAATCGCCGCCCAAGGGCGACGTCCGGTACGCGGGTCGGTGAGGCCGACGGGCTTCATGGCGCCAAAGCGAATGGCGTCCTTGCCGGTGCGCGCAACTTCCTCGGCAGGTTGGCAGGCCTGAAACAGATCGCCGCCCTCAAAGTCTTTGAGCACCACGCGGTCGGCCGTGGTAAGTGCCTCGATAAAGGCCTCGTACTCCTCCTTGTTGAGCGGAGCGTTGAGATAGTCGCCGCTCCCCTGCTCCTCGTAGCGCGACTGCGAAAACAGCACGTCCATATCGAGCGTGGAGGCATCGACGATCGGCGCCGCGGCATCGAAGAACGCAAGGGCGTCGCCACCGACGAGCTTCATGACCTCTTCGCTCAGCGCCGGTGAACACAGCGGGCCCGCGGCAATGACCACGTGGCCCTCGGGAATCTGTGTGACCTCGCCGTGCACGACCTCGATATTGGGACGGGCGGCAACCTCGGCCTCGACAAGCTCGGAAAACTTGACGCGGTCGACCGCCAGGGCACCGCCGGCGGGAACAGCCGCGCGATGGGCGCAATCGAGCAGGACTGAACCCATGCGCTCAAGCTCGGCCTTCAGCAAACCAGCCGCGGAATCCGGACGGGTCGACTTAAACGAATTGGAGCAGACGAGCTCTGCCAAGTGATCGGTATGGTGAGCCGGGGAGCTAACCTGGGGGCGCATCTCGCACAGCTTTACGGCAAAACCGCGGTCTGCCAGCTGGATCGCGCATTCCGAACCCGCCAGACCGCCACCGATAACCGTCACCTGATCGAACTGCATCTGCAAACACCTTTCTAATTGACACGTTTTCCATTGTGACCGAAGGGCGTCTGGGCGTGAAGGGCAAACTTGGAGGGCGCATACCTTCCATCCATCATGCGCTCGATAAGGCCCTCGAGTTCAAGCGAACCCAAGAGTTTGAGTACGCCGACAGCATCGAGCGAGACGAGCGCCGCGATGTCGTCGACTTTGAGCGGAGAGGCGATGAGCGCATGCATCACGGTCTGCTGTGTTTGATCCAGGTCGGCAATGCCGGGAGCATCGGGGCGCGAGTAGCGCAGGGTGCCGTAGATGCGTGAGATAGCCATCTCGATAGATTCCTCGTCGATGATGCAGCAGGCACCGTTCGCAATGAGGTAATTCGTGCCACGCGACTCGGGCGATAGGATCGACCCCGGCACAGCGAGAAGTTCTCGCCCCAAATCCATAGCAGCCTCGGCTGTAGAAAACGTCCCGGAAGGCATACCCGCCTCGGATACAAAGAGGGCTTGCGACAGGGCCGCGATCACGCGATTGCGGCGCGGAAAGGCAAACTTGCGCGGACCCATGCCCCACGGGGAGATCGACACGACCGCGCCACCCGTATCGAGCGTGCGCGTAATAAGCCCCGCGCTCGAGCGCGGATAGACCACGTCGGCGCCCGTCCCCAGCACCACGACGTGTTTGCCGCCAGCGTTGACCGCAGCCCAACCCGAGGCCTGGTCACAACCGACCGCGCCGCCCGAAACTACCGTCACTCCCGCCTCGACCGCCACCTTTGCCGCAAGCTCTGCCACGGCAAGACCATACGGCGAGGCCTTGCGCGCGCCGATGATGGAGAGCGCGGGCGTCGAAAGCACCTCGGGGTTGCCGCGCACATAGAGCGTCTGGGGTACATCAGAAAGCTCCAAAACGGTCTCGGGATACAACGCATCACCTGGATGCAGCTCGTAGGTCCCCTCGGCCATCATTGGTCCCTCCTTCCCTGGTACATCGCTGCCTCGAGCACGTGGTCCTGCGTCACTTGCTCGCTCTCGGCGACGTCGGCGATTGTACGCGCGATACGCACCAGTCGCACGATGCCGCGACCCGTGAGATGTGTGCGCTTCGACAGGCCGAGCACACACTTCTCCGCCGCATCATCGAGCTCAAAGGTCGAAACGACGCCGTCAATGGACCGTGTCTCGTCATCCTCGGCCTCGGCATCCGCATCGTCCATACGGGATTCGCGCCAAGCGCGAAAAGCGCGGCCGCGCACAACGTAGTCACGTAACTCGGCAGACGACATACCCTCCGCACCCTCGATAATCACTTGGGGGTCGGGACGGGTCACATCGATCATCATGTCGATACGGTCGGCCAAAGGACCGCGCAGTTTAGACCGATAGCGCTCGACCATCGCCGCCGAGCAGCGACACGGTACCTCACGATCGCCCAAAAAGCCGCAGGGGCAGGGATTGCTCGCAGCCAGCAGCTGAAAGCGCGACGGGAAGGTAAAGGCCCCGTCGACGCGCACGATCCTCACATAGCCGCGCTCGATGGGCTGACGCAGCGTCTGCAGCACACCCGTGGGAAACTCGGCAAGCTCGTCCAAAAATAGCACGCCGCCATGAGCAAGGCTGATCTCACCCGGGTGCACCGGGCGCCCACCGCCGATAAGACCTGCGGTCGAAATACTGTGATGGGGACTGCGGAAGGGCCGGTGCCCCGCCAACAAGCCATCAATGTTCTCACCCAAAACCGAATGGATGCACAGCGCCGCCTGTTGATCCTCAACGGAAAGCTCGGGCAGGATGCCGGTCATACGACGCGCGAGCATCGTCTTGCCCGATCCCGGGGACCCGATCATAAGCAAACCGAGCTCACCCGCTGCCGCCAGCGCCATGCCGCGTTTGGCAACCTCCTGCCCCAGTACGTCGGCATAGTCGAGCTCAGGCTCAAAGGTCGCCTCGACGCCCTCAGCATCCAAGTAGTGCCGCGCGGCATCGCCCATACCATGAGCAAGCTGAGACAAATGATCGATAAATCCGCAATCCACGCCCGCGAGTGGCACATGCTGGTCGGACCTGCCGGCGATAAAGGACAGCCCCATATCACGCGCCAATAGCTGAAACGCCACCTCGCCCTTGACAGGAAGCACCGTACCGTCCAGCCCAAGCTCACCAGCGATAAGACAACGATCGAGGTTGTCGCGGGGAATCTGGCCATCGGCCGCCAATACCGCGATGGCGATGGACAGATCAAAGCCGCTACCGGTCTTGCGAATATCGCCGGGCGCCAGATTGACCGTAATGCCCGAGCGCGGGATCTCGAACCCGGCGGAGCGCATCGCGCAGCGAATACGACCGCGTGACTCCATCACCTCCATACTCGGAATGCCGAGCATCTGGATGCCCGGAACGCCACCGGCAAGCGAGACCTCGACCGTGACGTGAATCGCCTCGACGCCGCGGATGCAGGCCGCGTGAACGGCAAACGTCTCGAACGCCATCACGACACCTGCCAATCGAACGCGTTGTACTGATGCTCGATCTCGGCGATATGCCCGCCACGAATGGTGACACCCACGGCATCGAAGCGAATCGCCTTGAGCGGATAATGCTCCATGAGGTAGCAACTTGCGATGCGGCGGTAGCGGCGTTGCTTTTGGGCGTCCACGGCCTCCTCGGGAAAGACCCGCGTGCTGCAATCCAGTGCAACGCGTCTGGTCTTCACCTCGGCCATCACCACGACATCGTCGAGTTCATCGAGCAGCACCAGATCGGCCTCGCCCTCGGAGCAACGATAACCCTGCTCCAGCAAGGTGTAGCCGCGCTCGTTAAAGTAGTCGATGGTGATCAGCTCGCCCAGCATGCCCAGCTCGCGGGGACTGAGTCCCTTGATAAACTCGGGCGTCATCGCCCCGCAGTCGAGCTCGCCGTTTTCCCAACGCTCCTTGAGCTGCTGCGTCTTGCTCTTTTTGCTTGCGGCACTCATGGGGTCTCCTTTCCCGCACGCTGCATTGCCCCGATGATGAGGGCACCTTTCGTGCGGGTAAGTACCGGAAGCAAACCAAAAGCTGACCAAATGCCGTCAAAAAACGGGCCGTACGCAGCAATGGTGTTGCATACGGCCCGCCACCAGCAGGTTTATAAAACCCCAGAGGTCCCTGTCTCCACAATTGACCTAGAAAAGGCGCTCAGTCTGCAGAAAGTTTCCGCAAAAGCTCACGCGGTGCAGTGGACAAAGTCCATGTTTGCGAATGGCCTCGATATGCTCGGGGCTTGCGTAGCCTTTCGATTCGGCCAAATGGTACTCGGGATACTCGGCATCGTACTCGACCATCATCTCATCACGCGTGACCTTGGCCATGATGGACGCCGCGGCGATACAGGCGATCTTGGCATCGCCCTTCACCACGTCGCGCTCGTTGGGAACGGCGCCCAAGGGGTTACCGTCCATAAGCACGCAATCGGGCTCGAGCCCCGTATCGGCCACGGCGCCCGCAACGGCGGTACGGATAGCACGGGCCATGCCCATCTCATCGATATCCTTAGGCGCGATATGGCAAAAACCGATCGCCGTCGCCACCTCGGCAATCTTCACTGAGAGCAACTCGCGGCGCGCCGGCGTGAGCTTTTTGGAATCGTTGATGCCCCAGACGCGCGGCTCCATAGGAAGGCAGACGGCGCATACCGTCAAAGGACCGGCCACCGATCCGCGACCCACCTCGTCGACACCAACGACCACCCCATTGCCGCCAAGCTCATGCATAAGCTCGTACATGTCATTGACGCGCTCGCGCTCGGCAAGTTCCTTGGCATGGCGCTTAAGAGCACGCTCGCAAGCCTTGATCACCTGCTGGCGCGGGTCCTCGCGATAATGCTCCACGAGGGCGGGGATCTCCTCAAACGTAGCGCTCGCCAACTCACCGGCAACCTGCGATGCCGAAACCGAGCTCGTCATATTGGCCATACCAGGCCCTCCTTGCATGCAAATCAGATAAAAAGAAGGGCCACCCGAAGGTGACCCTTGTGTCCAAACGAGTGGACAGACGCTGCGATCTTCTTAGCGCTTCTCGGGGATGCGAGCAGCCTTGCCCACCTTGTCGCGGAGGTAGTACAGCTTGGCGCGACGGACGCGACCATGACGAACGACCTCGAGCTTGGCGATCTTGGGGCTGTGAAGCGGGAAGGTGCGCTCAACACCGACACCGAAGGAAATCTTGCGGACGGTGAAGGTCTCGCGGGCACCGGCGCCGGCCATGCGGATGACGTCGCCCTGGAAGACCTGGATGCGCTCGCGGTCGCCTTCCTTAATGCGGTAGTGAACCTTGACGTTGTCGGCGACGCGAACCTGAGGAATGTCCTCGCGGATCTGCTGACGCTCGATTGCGCGGATGTAATCCATGTGCAATTCCTTACTCTTCTAGAGGTGCCGTACCACCTTGGCCGGCACGTAGTTGAACAAACGTATTCGAGTATACACGCGCGGGTTTCTGCTGCAAGAACAATTTTTTACGCAGACAAAAAGACAAAACCCGCACATGATAACCGCCCGCCTCACGAATGAGACGGGCGGCGTGAAGGGGGCTACGCTAGGCGCCCAAACCCAAAACGTTAGGCGGAACGCTTGGCCTCGAGCTTGGCCTGGGCGGCCGCCAGGCGCGCGAGGGGCACACGATAGGGCGAGCAGGACACGTAGTCCACGTCGGCCACGTTAAACAGGCCCATGATGGACTTGGGGTCGCCGCCGTGCTCGCCGCACACGCCAAAGTGCATGTCGGGGTTGGTGGCGCGACCCTTCTCGACGGCCATGCGCACCAGCTCCAGTACCGCCGTGTCGATGGTCTCGAAGGGGTTGTCCTTCAAGATCTTCTTGTGCATGTACAGCGGGATGAACTTGGCCTCGGCATCGTCACGAGAGAAGCCGAAGGTCGTCTGGGTGAGGTCGTTGGTGCCAAAGCAGAAGAAGTCGGCATGATGGGCGATCTCGTCGGCGACCATGCAGGCGCGTGGCAGCTCGAGCATCGTGCCCACGGGAATATTGAGCTCGACGCCCTCCTCGGCGGAAACCTTGGCGATCACGCGCTCGATGACCTCGCGGGTCTGGACATGCTCCGCCGTGATGGAGACGAGCGGAACCATGATCTCGGGACGCGGGTCGACACCCTGCTTGATAAGGCGAGCGGCAGCCGTGGCGACGGCGCGAACCTGCATGAGCGGCAGATCGCTAAAGACAACGGACAGGCGCACACCGCGCAGGCCGAGCATCGGGTTGGACTCGACCATGCCGTCGATACGACGCAGGCGGGCACGCAGGACGGCAAGCTCTTCCTCGCTGGCGCCGGCGGCTTCCTTCTTGGTGATGGCGACCTCGAGCTCGCGAGGATTATCCAGGAACTCATGAAGCGGCGGATCGAGCAGGCGAACAACTACGTCGCGACCGGACATGGTCTTGAACATTGCCAGGAAGTCCTCGGTCTGAACCTTGAGCAGGTCGGACAGGGCCTGCTGCTTCACGGCCTCATCATCGGACAGGATAAAGCTCTGGATGATGTTCTTACGATCGCCCAGGAACATGTGCTCGGTGCGGCACAGGCCGATGGCCTCGGCGCCAAACTCGAGCGCGAGCTCTGCGTCCTCGGGATTGTCGGCGTTGACGCGCACATGGTTGGCGTGGCCACAGGTCTCGTCCAGACGGATCTCGTCGGCCCAGGACAGGATGGTGTCCAGGTCGCCGGTGAGCTCGGCGGAGACCAAATCGACAGCGCCATCGACGACGATGCCCTGGGTGCCGTCGATGGAGATGACATCGCCTTCGTGCAGCACACGATCGCTACCCTCGATGCGCACGACCTTTTCGGCGGCGTCGATGTGGAAGCGCTCAACGCCGCAGACGCAGGGCGTACCCATACCGCGAGCGATAACGGCGGCATGGCTCGTCTTGCCACCGTGGCTGGTCAGGATACCCTCGGCGGCGACCATGCCCTTCAGGTCATCGGGGTTGGTCTCCCAGCGAACCAAAATGACCTTGTGACCCTCGTTGGCGCGCGCGACGGCATCGTCGCTCGAGAACACGACCTCGCCCACGGCGGCACCAGGGCTGGCGTTGAGGCCGCAAGCCAGAACCTCGTACTTCTTGGAGGCATCGAACTGCGGATGCAGGAGCTGGTCGAGCTGCGCGGGATCGATGCGGCTCACGGCCTCCTCGCAGGTGATCAGACCCTCCTCGACCATTTCGATGGCGATGCGCAGGGCGGCGGTGGCAGTGCGCTTGCCCACGCGGGTCTGGAGCATCCAGAGCTTACCCTGCTCGATGGTGAACTCGATATCGCACATATCGCGGTAATGATCTTCGAGCGTCAGGAACACGCGCTCGAGTTCCTCACCTGCAGACTCGAGGCCCGGAGTGTTCTTGAGGTCGGCGATGGGCTCGGTGTTGCGGATGCCGGCGACGACATCCTCGCCCTGGGCATTAACCAAAAAGTCACCATAGAACTCCTTAGTGCCGTCGGCCGGGTTGCGCGTAAAAGCGACGCCGGTCGCAGAGGTCTCCCCCTTGTTGCCAAAGGCCATAGCCTGCACGTTGACGGCGGTGCCGAGCTCGTCAGAAATGCCATGCTGCTTGCGGTAGATGCAGGCGCGCTCGTTCATCCAGCTGCCAAAGACGGCCTGGATGGCAAGGCGCAACTGAAGCTCCGGATCGTGCGGGAAGACGGGCTTGCCGTCGGCGACCTCGAGCTCGGGATACACGGCGGCCTCGACGTTCTCGGAGAAAATGCTCTTAAAGGTCTCGACGAGCTCCTGCAGGTCTTCGGCCGAAAGCTCGGAATCGACGCGAACGCCGGAAACCAGGCGTGCCTGGGTCAGCGCGTTCTCGAACAGGTCGGCGTCGACGCCCATAACGACGTTGGAGAACATCTGAATAAAGCGGCGGTAGCTATCCCAGGCAAAACGCGGGTTTTGCGTCTGGGCGATGAGACCCTGAACCGAGTCGTCGTTGAGGCCCAGGTTGAGGACCGTATCCATCATGCCGGGCATGGAAAACGGAGCGCCCGAGCGAACCGACACGAGCAGCGGATCGGAGGCGTCGCCGAGCTTCTTGCCGCAGCGGGCCTCGAGGTCGGCCTCGGCGGCAACGATCTCATCGAGTGCGCCTTCGGGCCACACGTTGCCGGCACCAGAGTACTCGACACAGGTCTGGCAGGTAATGGTAAAGCCACCGGGAACCGGCAGGCCGATACGGCTCATCTCGGCAAGGTTTGCGCCCTTGCCGCCAAGCACGAAGTTCATGGACTTGTCGCCCTCAGTGACACAGGCGCCCTGGGCGTCGGTCCCAAAACGGTAAACCCTCTTGCAATCGCTCACGATACTTCCCCTTCCATACGCTCTCGCGCACGACCGTGGTGACGAATCGACCCGCCGGTTACGGGCCGTGAGGGAACTATACGGCGGGCTTTATGCCGACATGAGAAGAGGATGCGCGGTTTGGTAAACGTGGTAAATGCGGCGGTAAACGGTAGGTAAAGGTGGTTACCTTATGAAGATACCACTGCAAGAAAATTGCAGGTCAAATGCAAGTTTGTTGCTAAATCGCTTTACCATTATCAAGCATTATTTTTAGGTAGTCTATTTAGGACGGGGCATTTTAGCTACCCCAATGAGTTAGCTTTGCTGACCTCGGCGGGCGGCGCGACGGACACGGGCTTCTTGGATTTCCTCCAAGTGACTAATGATCTCGGAGGCGCTCTCCTCGATCGCCTTGCCGTCAGTACGCACCACAAAGCAGCCCAGGCGCTTCATGAGGGCACGGGCTTCCTCGAGCTCGCTGCACACGCTCTCGGGCTCGGCATAGGAGCCGGCGACGGCACGGGCGCAGTCATCGCCCAAGCGGCTATCGCGTATCTCAGAGATCACATCGACAGTCGAAATCAGACCAAACAACCGCATCGGGTCGACCTTGTAAATCGACTTCGGCGGCTCCATGCCATGGGCCAACGGAACATTGGCGACCTTGTAACCCTGATAGGCCAAATACATCGACAGTGGCGTCTTGGACGTGCGCGATACGCCCAGCAGCACGATATCTGCCCCCGAAAGGTCGTCGCAGCCACGTCCATCATCGTGCTCAACGAAATACTCCATGGCCTCGATACGATGGAAATAGCGGTCATCCGTCTTGTGAATCACGCCCGCGACGCCCTTGGGCGACACACCGATAAGCGACGAAAGCACGGCAAGTGTCGGGCCGATCAGGTCGACCGAACGGATATGAAGCATACCCAGGTAATCGAGCACGCGGGCGCGAAGCGCCGGATCGACAATGGTGTGGAACACGGCAATATCGCGATGGTCCGCATCAACGCGCGGGCCCACAAACGACTTGACCTGCTCCACCGAGTTCACCTTGGGCAGGCGCAACAAACGAAAAGCCCCTTCATCAAATTGCCCGGACGCCGCAAGCACCACCTCACAAGCGGTATCACCGAGCGAGTCGGAGATAACGATAACGGTGGGACGAGCGGTGACCGGGCAATCCATGCGGGGCTCCTTTTGCGCTTACGCGCAGGCTGGCTTACTTTTTGCGGGCAAGCTCACCGATGTTTGCGATACCGGAGAAAACGGCCTCGAAGCGGTTGAGCAGCTTAAGGCGATTATCGCGGAGCTGCTCGTCCTTGTCCATGACCATGACCTCATCGAAGAAACGGTCGATGGGGGCACGCAGGGCGGCAAGGGCGGCAAATGCGGCCGGGTAATCCTCGGCAGCAAGGGCAGCATCGACAGCGGTCTGAGCAGCCTCGGAGGCGTCGGCGAGCGCAAGCTCGACCTCGCCCATCAGGCTGCGGTCGTACTCCGCACCCAGCTCGGGCTTGGAGATGTGCGCGGCGCGGGCATAGGCGGTAGCCAGGTTGTCGAAGGTCTCGGCGTCGTTCTTGCGGGCCTCGTCGAGCGCGGCGCAGCGGGCGAAGAAGACGGACGGGGCGATGATGTGCACCGCGGAGACGGCGGAGACGGTATCGGCCGGAATCTTCTCGTCGCGGGCCATGCTCACCAGGCGGCCGTGAAAGAAGTCACGAACCTGCTGGGCGACCTCGGCGGCATCGAACTCGATACCCTGCTCGCTATAGAGCTCAAGGGCGAAGTCGATGAGCGACGTGGGGTCAATCGGCAGGCGATCGCGCAGGATGTTGATGATGCCGATGGCGGCGCGACGCAGCGCGTACGGGTCGGAGGAGCCGGTCGGGGGCTCGCCGATGGCAAAGATACCGGCAATGGTATCGAGCTTGTCGGCGCAGGCCACGATGCAGCCAGCGGTGCCCTCGGGCAGCTCGTCACCGGCAAAGCGAGGACGATAATGATCGCGAATGGCGTGGGCGACCTCGTCGTTCTCCCCCATCGCGGTCGCGTAATAACCGCCCATCACGCCCTGCTGGCTCGTGAACTCGACGACGGCGTTGGACACCAGGTCTGCCTTGCACAGGTGCGCGGCGCGAGCAGCGTCGGCGGCAAGATGAGCGCCCAGGTGAGCCTCGCGGGCGATAGCAAGCGCGAGCTGCTCGATGCGCTCGGACTTGGCGAGCACGCTACCGAGCTTCTCCTGGAAGGCAACCTTGGCCAAACGCTCGCGGAACTCGTCGAGGGAAATCTTCAGGTCCTCCTCGTAGAAGAACTTGGCATCGTCCAGACGGGCGCGCACGACGCGCTCGTTACCGTCGATCACGTGCTCGGCATTCTCGGGCTTGCTGTTGGAAACGACCACGAACTCACGCGTCAGCCTGCCCTCGCCGTCATAGATCGGGAAGTAGCGCTGGTTGGTGAGCATGGACTCGCAGATGATCTCGTGCGGGACCTTGAGGAACTCCTCGTCAAAGGTACCGACGAGCACCGTCGGCCACTCGCAGAGGTTGATGACCTCCTCGAAGACCTTCTTGGGCGTGTCGACATGGCAGCCGGGGCGCGCAGCCTCGACTTCGGCGATACCGGCAAGGATAGCCTCACGGCGACGCTCGGCAGAGAGCACGCCGGCGTCCTCGAGCACCTGCTCGTAGACGGCGGGGCTGGCGACCACATGGTCACCGGGGCCCAGAACGCGATGACCACGAGTGGTGTTGCCGCTCGTCACGTCGGCAAACGACACGGGCACGACGTCCTCGCCCAAAAGGCAGCAGATCCAACGGACCGGACGCACGAACGTAGCGTGCTCGTGGCCCCAGCGCTGGCTGCGGTAGTTGGGCCACTGCAGGCCGGCGATCGTCTTCTCGCACAGAACCGTCAGGATCGGGGTAGCCGGTGCGGAGGGAATGTTCTTCTCGGCGAACACGTACTCGCGGCCGTCGGTGTCCTCGCGACGGACCAGGTCCTCGGCAGCCACACCGCACTTGCGGGCGAAGCCCTGGGCGGCCTTGGTGGGGTTGCCGTCGGCATCAAAGGCAATGTTTGCCGCGGGACCGCGCTTGACCTCATGGACCTCATCGGTCGCGGTGGCGACGTTGGCCACGAGCGCAGCCAGACGACGCGGGCTCGAGATCACGCGGACCTCGTCATGGGCCGGCCCGGCCTCGTCGGGGCCCTTGGCGATCATGGTGCCCCGCTGCTGGACGGCATTGTTCAGCGGTGCGGAGGGCATTTCCTCCGTACCGATCTCAAACAGGAAATCCTTAGCGTCTGCCATGGCTTACGCCACCTCGCCTTCCTGGTCGGCATTCTCGTGGACTCCGGCGACCTCGGCCATATAGGCCTCGCAGCACGCCTTGGCGACGGCGCGGACGCGCAGGATGTAGTTAGCACGCTCGACCGCGGACAGCGCACCGCGGGCATCGAGCAAGTTGAAGGCATGGCTGCACTTCATGACGCAGTCGTATGCGGGCAGCGGCAGCTTGCGCTCCAGACAGGAGTGGCACTCGGCCTCGTAGTCGTCAAACTTCTGACGCATCATCTCGACGTTGGCGACCTCAAAGTTGTAAGCGCTAAACTCGCGCTCGTTCTCCAGGAACACGTCGCCGTAGGTCATGGGCGTGCCATCGGGCAGGTAGCTCCAAACCAGGTCGTAGACGGAGTTGACACCCTGGGCGTACATGGCGATGCGCTCCAGACCATAGGTGATCTCGACGGGCACGGGATCGACCTCGATGCCGCCTACCTGCTGGAAGTACGTAAACTGCGTGACCTCCATGCCGTTGAGCCAGACCTCCCAGCCAAGGCCCCAGGCGCCCAGGGTCGGGCTCTCCCAGTCATCCTCGACAAAACGGACGTCATGGTCGTTGGGGTCCAGACCGATAGCGGCAAGAGACCCCAGGTAGAGCTCCTGGGCGTTGACCGGCGACGGCTTGATGAGCACCTGGAACTGATAGTAGTGCTGCATGCGGTTGGGATTCTCGCCGTAGCGACCGTCGGCAGGACGGCGGCAGGGCTGAGCGTAGCAGGTACGCCACTCGGCAGGACCGAGCGAGCGCAGCGTGGTCGCGGTGTGGAAGGTACCGGCACCGACCTCGGAGTCATAGGGCTGCATAATGACGCAGCCCTGCTCGCCCCAGTACTGCTGGAGGCGCAGGATGATGTCTTGGAAGGAAAGCGATGAAGCGTTCATGCCTCTAATATCCCCTCGTCGAAACGATTACACGGTTAGGTACTGTACTATAGCGGTTTTTAATCGATAGTGCCGATGCGGTTGAGCGGCCAGTAGCGCACAAGCGCCACGGCGATCAAATCAGAGCGATCGACGGGACCAAAGTAGCGTGAGTCGGCAGAGTTTTCGCGGTTGTCGCCCATCACCCACACGCACCCGTCGGGAACGGTGTAGGGATAGCTTACCTGAGCGCCGGGAGCCTGGACCGAAAGCGGCCAGCTCATGCCGGTCGTGTAGTCCTCGTCGAGCGCCTGGCCGTCAACGACCACCTTGCCATCCTGGAGGTCGACCGTCTGGCCGGCCGTGGCAATAACACGCTTGACGAGAACATCGTGCTCGGAGGTGCCATCGGGGTTGTGGAACACCACGATATCGCCTTGGCTGACGGGCTGGCCGAGCTCGAGGCTCACCTTTTGCGCCAGGATCTGGTCGCCGATCTCGATCGTGGACTCCATGGAACCGGTGGGCACCACAAAGGGCTCGACCACAAACGAGCGAATCAGGAAGGTAGCGACCAGTGCGATCGCGACGACCACGATCCACTCAAACGCACCCTTTAGCACGGAATGCTGCGCTGGAACCATTCTCACTCCTCGCTCTGCGAATACGATGCGTCCAGGATGTCCTGCGCGTATGCGCGCTCCTCGGGCGTAAGCCGCGCCGTCTCGATCAGGTCGGGACGCCAGCGGCAGGTGCGCTCGATGGCATTCTTACGGCGCCAGGCGTCAACCTTCGCATGGTCGCCGCTCACGAGCACCGGCGGTACACCCTCGCCGTTGAACTCGGCGGGGCGGGTGTACTGCGCGTACTCGAGCAGGCCACCGTCCTCGGCAGTCGAGAACGACTCATCGACGTTGCTCATCTCGTCACCAAGGGCGCCGGGAATCAGACGCACGACGGCATCGGCAACGACCATAGCAGGAAGCTCGCCGCCCGTGAGCACGTAGTCGCCGATCGACAGGCGCTCGTCGGCATACGCATACGCGCGCTCGTCGACGCCCTCGTAGCGGCTGCATACAAACAGCAGACGCTCGCTTTTGAGCAGGCGCTCGGCCACATGCTGCGTAAAGGGCTCGCCGCAGGGCGTAAAGAAAACCACGGTGGGCTTGGGACCCTCGGAGCTAATAGCCTCGATGGCCTCGGCGATGGGCTCGACCTTCATGAGCATGCCCTGCCCGCCGCCGTACGGCTCGTCATCGACGGTACGATGGCGGTCGTGCGTCCAGTCACGCAGGTTATAGGCCTTAAAATCAAAAAGGCCGGCCTTGCGGGCGCGGCCCAAGATCGATGTGGACATGACGGGCTCAAACATCTCGGGAAAGACCGAAAGGGTCTCGATTAGCATGTTGACCTCCCTACTTGTCCATATCGATCAAACCGTCCATAACGTGGACGGAAATTGTCCCCCGATCGGGAAGATCGAGCACAACCTGCTCGATCACGGGAATCAGCACCTCGCCGTACCGATCGCCCTCGACAACCCAAACATCGTTGGCGGGCGTCGACATGATCTCGACGATCGTACCGAGCAAACCGAAGCGCTCGTCGACCACCTCGCGACCCATCAGATCGGTATAGGCGGCGTCGAGCGAATCGAGCTCAAAATCGTCACGGTCTGCCAGCACATAGCATCCGGTGATGCCCTCGGCGGCCGTCAAGTCGTCAATGCCCTCAAACGAGACCAGATCGCCATCGCCCGTATCGGTGACGGATGTGACCGTGCAAAAACGGTCGCGCTTAAGCGCCGGCGGCGTCAAGGCGACGCGCATACCCGGCGTCAATACAGAAGGAAGCCCCCGCAGCGGCTGCGCGAGGACCTCCCCCTTCCTTCCGTGCGGCTTGACCACACGGGCGATGTTTTTGTACTGGGACCTCAAGGTCCTAGCCCAGAACCTCTACCTCGACTGCAGTGTCGAGGCGAGCGGCCAGTGCACGGGCGAGCGTGCGAATGGCCTTGATGGTACGGCCACGACGGCCGATGACCTTAGCGACGTCATCCTCGGCAACAGAAACCTCAATCGTGGAGGCGTCGTCACCATCGATGACCTCGAGGCTCACGGAATCCGGGTCGTCGACGATCTGAACAACGAGATATTCGACGAGATCGGCGATGCGATCTGAGAGCACTGCCTCACCCTCGAGCTGTGCAGCGTCAACCTCAGGCACGATTTACTCCTCGGCGCCCTCAGCGGCCTCAGCGGCAGCCTTAGCGGCCTCGGCCTCTTTGGCGAGCTGCTTCTTGGACTTCTTGACGACGGTCTCGGTCTTCTCGCCCTCGTTGGCGGCCTTGACCAGAGCAGCGACAGCGTCGGTGAGCTGAGCGCCCTTGGACTGCCAGTCAGCGATCTTCTCGAGGTCGAGGTTGATGGTCTTGGGGGCGGTCATCGGGTTGTAGCGGCCAACCTCCTCGATGATACGACCGTCACGCGGGGCGCGGGAATCGGCGGCGACGACACGGTAGTACGGACGCTTCTTAGCGCCGTGACGAGCAAGGCGAATCTTGACTGCCAAAGGAAACTCCTCCAACCAAGCAGCTTTAGGCTGCAACTACAAACAAACAGTTGAACATAATACGCCATCGACGCGGGCAGGTGAAGTCCGTGAGACCAACTTCTTCGGTGTAGTCGAAGGCAAATCCATATCTTAGACAAGAATTCGCGATTTGCAAGCACATCCACGCACCCCACATGAGCTGCGCGGTATACTCATGCCATGAAAAGACGCGAACATACATACGGTTATGAAGATGCTGCGGGCGTCACGCCGCCGCCCTGGACGGGACCGGCGGTGGGCCTCATGGATCTCGATGCGTTTTTTGCGAGCGTGGAGATGCTCGATCATCCCGAGTGGCGCGGCAAGCCGCTCATCGTGGGCGGCGATGCCGATTCCCGCGGCGTCGTGTCCACCTGCTCATACGAGGCACGTCGCTTTGGCGTGCACTCTGCCATGCCCTCGGCCGAGGCACGGCGCCTCTGTCCGCAGGCCATTTGGACGCATGGGCATTTCGATCGCTACCACGAGGTCAGCGCTCAGGTCATGGCGATTCTCGCCGACGAGACCCCGCGCGTTGAGCGCGTATCCATCGACGAGGCCTTTATCGACATCACGCCAGGTCGCTTTGCACCCGAGGACCCGCTGCTGGTTGCACGGCGCATCAGTGATCGTGTGGCGGCGCTGGGGGTGACCTGCTCCATTGGCGTGGGCTGTAACAAGACGGTCGCAAAGATCGCAAGCGAGCGGGACAAGCCATTTGGGCTGACCATCGTGCGCCCTGGAACCGAGCAGCGCTTTTTGGCAGCGCTGCCGGTATCTGCCATGAGCGGCATCGGGCGCTCGGCAGAAGAGCGACTGCGCCGCATGCGCATCTACACGCTCGGCGAGCTATCCCGCGCACCGAAATCCACCTTGGCCTCTATTTTTGGCATCAACGGCGAACGCATGCGCCAGCGTGCGCTGGGACTCGAACTCTCCGAAGTCACGAGCCTCGATGAAGAGCGCGAGGTCAAGTCGGTCAGCAATGAACGCACCTTTGCGAAAGATTTAACTGAGCGTGGGGACATCGAAGCGGCGATTGCGCTATTGGGAGAGTCAGTGGGACGCCGTCTGCGCCGTCAGGGACTAACGGGCGCCACGGTGACGCTCAAACTCAAGTATTCGTATGGAAGCGGTCGCTCGGCACAGCGCCGGCTGCCCCATCCGACCGACGATGAGAACATCTTCGTGGCAGTGGCGCTCGAACTGCTCGACAACATCTGGCAGGAAGGGATGCATGTGCGCCTGGCGGGCGTCGGCATGAGCGACTTCGACCATCAGGGCGGTATCCAGACCGACCTGTTCTGCGAAATCGACGACCGCGGAGCCCAATCCAGCGACCGTCGCGACCTCTCGGTCGCCATCGACGCCGTCCGAGACAAGTTCGGCGACACCGCCCTATCTTTCGGCCGCCAATCCCGCTTCAACGATTAACCGCCTTTGGGCAAAAAGAAAGCCGGGCAGGTGCGGAAAACCGCAACTGCCCGGCGAAATGCGCGAAGCTAGCTAAAAAGCCCCGTATCAAATGAGCCACTAGAGGAGATTGAGGGGGAGCTGGGGGGCATCTCCCCAGAGTTTCTCGAGGCGGTAGAAGTCGCGGGCTTCGGGAGTGAAGACGTGGACGACAACCGAACCGTAGTCCATGAGCATCCAGGTCTTCTGCTCGCGGCCCTCGATGGAGAACGGATGCTCGCCGCAAGCCTCGGCGACCTTCTCCTCGATCTCGTCGACGATCGAATCGACCTGGCGGTTGTTGGTACCGGTGGCAAGCACAAAGTAGTCGCACACATCGGAAAGCTCGGTCAAGTCGAGCACCTGAACGTCCTCGCCCTTCTTGTCGTAGGCGGCCTGCGCGGCGGCGCGGGCGACATCCTCGGCGGCGACACCGCTCGCGGACAGCGAGGCGGCGGCGCGGTCGGACGTGGCGACGAAGCTCTTGTGCTCCACACCTTCAAGAATCTGCTCGTCGGTCATGGTCTCGTCGGCCATGGAATACCTCTTTCTAGACAGCCCGAGCTAGCGCAGCTGGGCGTAATGGTTGTAAATCGTAATAGCCGTGGGATAAAGATAGCGCCCGGACTGGATCACATAGACCAGACCCTGCGCAAAACAGGAGAAGAACAACTCGTCAAGCGTCGACTTCCCCACCATCTTGCGCAGCGCATGGGCATAGTCGCCGTGGCGGTTGGGCTCGATGGCATCTGCCACAAAGACCACCATATCGAGCGGCGTCATGTCGCAGGCACCCACGGTGTGACGGTCGACAGCCTGGAAAACAGCCGGTGACAGCTCGGGAAAAAGCTGCGGAAGCTCATAGGCGGCAACAGGGCCATGCAAAAGCGGCGTCGCGGCGGAAGGAGAGCCGGCAACCTTGATGCCATAGTGAAGCGCGCGGGCCACGAGCTCGTCATCGGAAAGCACCTTGTCCCAGTCGTGAATTAAGCCGGCGGCAGCGGCATCAAAGCGATCAACGCCGTAGACCTCGGCCAGATGAAGTGCGGTCTCGGCAACACCCAGCGAATGCGCATAGCGCTTGCGCTTATCTTTCATGCGAACATCGAGCAGCTCTTGAATGCGCTTGAGCAGCGCGCGCTCATCGCCCTCAAACTGATCCTCTACCGACAACGTAGCCCCCATCACTCAAAATCTTCTTGACCCAGATCGACATACAAACTGCGCTTGCGAATGTAGCCGAGCACAGACTCGCTCGTAAGATAGCGCACGCTCATGCCGCGGGCAACTCGCTTACGAATGTTCGTCGAGCTGATCGCCAGCGCCGGAATCTGAATATAGCGCACATCGAACGGCAGCCCCGACTCTTTGATTCGGGCACGCGCCGTATCGATATCAAAACCCGGTCGCGTCGCCGCAATAAAGGTAGCAAGCTCAGCGATTCGCTCGGCATCATGCCAGGTCACAATATCGATAATCGCGTCGGCGCCCGTAATAAAGTAGAGCTTTACCTGCGGCGGGTAAAAGTCGCGAAGGGCATGAAGCGTATCGGCCGTATAGGTTACGCCCGGACGGTCAATCTCGAACCGGCTCGCCAAAAAGGCCGGGTTCGCGGCGGTGGCGAGGACCGTCATGGCATAACGGTCCTCGGCAGGCGTCACCGGCTTGTCAAGCTTAAAGGCGGGAGAGCCCGCCGGCATAAAGAGCACAGCGTCCAAGTCGAGCGACTCGCGCGCCTGCTCGGCAGTCACCAGGTGCCCGTAATGAATCGGGTCGAATGTGCCGCCCATAATGCCAAGCCGAAACTCTTTGCCCTCTTTTATGGGCAGCTCGGGCAAACCGATTCCACCGCGCAGCGACATGGCTTACTCGCCCTCCGAGGTCTCGGCATCGTCCGCGACATCCGCCGCATCGACAACCTCGACGCCCTCATCCGCAACGTCGGCCACGTCAATGGCCTCAACGGCAACGTCCTCGCCAGCGTCCTCGAGCTCCTCGTACTCCGAGAAGTCCTCAGCGCCCTCAAAGTCAAAGGCACGCTGGCAAATGCGGACCTCGTCGCCCGCACGGCAACCGGCCTTCTCGAGCGCGTCGTCAACTCCCATACGAGCAAACTTATGCTGCAGGTAGATGACGGCTTCCTCGTTTTCCCAATCGGTCTGGATGACCATGCGCTCAATCGCGCGACCGACCACACGGAAGGCACCGGGCTCTTCCTGGACAATGCGGAAACGCTTCTCGCGCTGCAGACGGCGGCGCTCCCACTCCTCGTCGCGAAGATCGACTGGCTCATCAGAGACCGCCAGCTCGGCTCGCAGCTTAGCCACCTGCTCGCCCACGGCAAGCATCAGCGTGTTGAGGCCGGCGCCCGTCACGGCGGACACGGCAAAGAACATATGTCCGTCGTCGAGCGCCGCACGCTTAAGGTCGGCAATCTTGTCGGCCGTGCCCGGCGCATCGCACTTGTTAGCGACGACGATCTGCGGACGCTCCGAAAGCTCGGCGCCATACTGCTCGAGCTCACGGTTGATGATGCGGTAATCCTCAACCGGGTCGCGATCCTCAAAACCGCCCGTCATGTCGACGACATGCATGATCAGCGCCGTACGCTCGATGTGGCGCAGGAACTGGTGGCCCAAGCCCTTGCCCTCGCTCGCGCCCTCGATGAGGCCGGGGACGTCGGCAACGACATAGGAGTACTCGCCGGCACGCACCATACCCAGGTTGGGCACGAGCGTGGTAAACGGATAGTCGGCGATCTTGGGACGGGCGGCACTCATGCGCGCGATAAGCGAGGACTTGCCCACTGAGGGGAAGCCCACGAGTGCGGCATCGGCCATTAGCTTCATCTCAAGCTCAATCCAGTGCTCCTCGGCCGGTTCGCCCAGCTGAGCGAACGCGGGCGCGCGGCGCACCGACGTCACAAAGTGCGTATTGCCCAGACCGCCGGCACCGCCGGGTGCCACGACAACGCGCTCGCCATCGTGCACCAGATCGGCAATCTCGAACATCGGGGTCTGCGTCTCGGGGTCGAGCTCACGCACCACGGTGCCCATGGGAACCTTCAAAATTAGGTCCTCGCCGCTCTTACCGTTACGACGGGCACCCTGCCCATGCGTGCCGCGCTCGGCGCGGAAGTGATGCTTAAAGCGGTAATCGATCAGCGAAGACAGCTGAGCATCGGCCTGGATGACAACATTGCCGCCACGACCGCCGTCGCCGCCATCGGGGCCGCCCTTGGGGACAAATGCCTCGCGCCTAAACGACATGCATCCGGCTCCGCCGTCGCCGCCGCACACGTTAATGCGGCTGATATCGGTGAACTGTGACAACAGAATCGCCTCCTACAAAAAGAGGGAGACCCTTGAATCCTAAAACTCAAGTGCCTCCCACATATGTGCTCTATGAAGGGTAAATTACGCGTTCGCGAGCGGGCGTACGCTGACCCTGTGCTTGATACCCTTGTGGAACTCAACGGTACCGTCGACCAGCGCGAACAGCGTGTCGTCCTTGCCACGGCCAACGTTCTCACCCGGGTGGATGTGCGTGCCGTGCTGACGGACGAGAATCGTGCCCGTGGTTACCGTCTGGCCGGCATAGCGCTTCGTGCCAAGGCGCTGACCGCGGGAGTCACGGCCATTACGGGAGGAACCGAGTCCTTTTTTGTGTGCCATTGTGTATACCTACTCTTTCGTTACGAGTGTAATCTACTCGGCGACGGGAGCCTCGGCAACAGCCTCGGCCTCTGCCTTGACAGCCTTCTTGGCGCGGGACGTAGCCTGGACCTTCACGATCTTCAGCTTGGTGAGCTGCTGACGGTGACCCTTCAGACGACGATAGCGCTTACGCTTGTGGAACTTGAAGACCAGCTGCTTCTCGCCCTTGAACTGCTCAACGATCTGAGCGGTAACCTTGGCCTTGGCCAGCTTGTCGGGATCGGTGACGATCTTCTTACCATCGTTGAGGAAGATGACCGGCAGGGTGACCTTGTCGCCCTCATTGCCCTCGATCTTCTCGACGGTGATGACATCGTCGGTGGCGACCTTGTACTGCTTGCCGCCCGTGTTAACGATTGCGTACATGTTTACTTGCCCTTCATGCATCAGTTAGTGCAACAGCCGAATATAGTAGCAGGCGAAAATACCCCCGTCAACGAGTATGTGGAGCAAATCCACAAGTTCGCACAGGTATGGGGCTGACGAGTCGGCCCTCGTCGTCCTCGCATGCTTGATTCTGACGCTCGACATCGTAGGAGCAGATGGTCACGAGGTCTTGCATACCGGTGGAAACAATAGGTGCATCCACGCCCGGGGTCAAGCCCTGCAACAAAACATCAGCAGCGGAAAGCAAAATTTCCGGACGCATGGAGCCCTCGTTGTCGGCATGGGTGTCGAGCATGAGCACCAAATGGTCCGGGCGCTCCCCCGCCGTGAGCTCATAGCCCACGAGCGTGTGATCCAAATCCAAGCGCTTGCTCTTTTTGCCGCGCGCGTAGTCGATGCCATGGTCCGCGCGCAGCGTGTCGATCGCACGACGCACCTCGTCGGCACTTACGGGCGCCTCGGGATCCAAGTGCAGGTCGATGCGATACGACAGACGCGTGAGTTGCGCCGTCAACGCCGGCGTGCGCACGTCGATGTACGCCGCCTCGATGGGCGCCAGATCGGCCGGAGACGCCGCAGCCAGGCGCCCAAACGCCTCGTCGAGCGCCACGAACTCGGTCATAAACAGGTCATACCACTCGCAGGTCGACGACGTGCCCACCGGTAGCGCCGAAGAGAAGCCCACGCGCATGTGCGGAGAGAAGCCCTGCGTGACGGCATAGGGAAGTCCCGCACGGCGCACAATGCGCTCAATGGTATGGATTACTTCGAGATGGCCCAGGTACTTAAGGCGATCGCGCTTGCCATAGCGAACACGAAGCCTAAAGAGCGTGGGGTTGTCGGTCAGGCGCTCACTCATGCGCGATCACCCATCAATACACTCTTGGCGTGGAGCGTGGGGCAGATTCCGCAGCCGGTGCACGACATGCGGGTGCAGTCGGGAGTCGTGACACCCTCGAGCGAGCGACGGTACTCGCGCTCGAGGAAGCCGCGCGTGCAGCCGGGGCTCACGTGCTCCCACGGCAGGCGCCAGTCCAACTCGTAGGGCAGGTGCACGAGCTCATTGAGGTCGATGCCGTTTTTGGCAGCAGCCTCCTTCCAGTTATCGAGCGAGAAATGCTCTACCCAGGCGTCAAAGCGAGAGCCAGCGCGCCAAGCATCGATGATGACGGGCGTCATGTCACGCCCGGCGCGGGACAGCGCGGCCTCGATGAGCGAGGTCTCGGCATCGTGGTAATGCACGCGGACGGCACGGTTGCGAACGCTCGTGATAAGCAGCTTCTGGCGACGCTTGACGTCGCCGTAGTCGAGCTGCGGGCACCACTGGAACGGCGTGGCAGCCTTGGGGATAAACACCGAAACCGAGATGGACACCGAGATCGAGCCGCGACGAGCCTTGGGCACCACGGAACGACCGAGCTCCAGCACGTGATCGGCCAGATTGGCGATGGCCACGATGTCCTCGTCGCGCTCGTCGGGAAGGCCCATCATAAAGTAGAGCTTCATGCGGTTCCAGCCGGCCTCGAAGGCCGCCTTGGCCGCACGGTCCAGGTCCTCCTCGGTCACGTTCTTGTTAATGATGTCGCGCATGCGCTGGCTGCCGGCCTCGGGTGCGAACGTCAGGCCGCCCTTCTTTTCGCCGGCGACCGACTCGGCCATATCCACGCCAAACGAATCCAGGCGCTGCGACGGAATAGACACGCGAATACCCGTATCCTCCAGGCGACGGTTGAGCCTGCCGAGCACGTCGCGAATGCAGGAGTGGTCGGTCGTGGAGAGCGAGGTCAGCGACACCTCGTCATAGCCGGTCTTTTCCAAACCCTGAATCACCGACGAGACGATCTGGTCGGCCGAGCGCTCGCGCACCGGGCGATACGTCATGCCGGCCTGGCAAAAACGACAGCCGCGGGCGCAGCCACGCAGGATCTCAATAGACAGGCGGTCGTGGACCAGCTGCGCATAGGGTACACACGACTGCGACAGCGGATTCGTGGCGCCGAAATCCTCGACGACGCGCTTGTAGACCACGACCGGAGCATCCTTGCCCTCACGCGGCACGGTGTAGCCATGCGGCGAGCAGGGCTCATCGTGACGAACCTCATAGAGCGACGGCACGTAGTTGCCGGCAATAGATGCAAGCTGCTCAACAATCTGCGCGCGCGGGACTCCTTCGTCACGCAGGCGGCGATGCAGCTGGCAGGTCTCGAGCAGCGATTCCTCGCCCTCGCCGATGAGGATGGCATCGAAGAAGGCCGCGTACGGCTCAGGGTTGTACACCGAGGGACCGCCGGCGATGATGATGGGGTCGTCTTCGCCTCTGTCGGCCGCCAACAGCGGAATGCCAGCGAGGTCGAGAGCCTCGAGGAAGTTCGTCACCGCCATCTCGTGCGGCACATGCAGACCGACGATATCAAACGAAGCGACCGGCGCTGCACCCTCGAGCGAGAGCAGCGGAATGCCCGCCTCGCGCATGGCGTCACCCATATCGGGCCACGGCACATAGCCACGCTCGCAGGAGATGCCCTCGGCCTGGTTAAGGATGTTGTAGAGGATGGCGATGCCCTGGTTGGGCAAACCGACCTCGTACACATCCGGATAGATCAGGCAGCAACGGTAGTCGGCATCGGCCTTTGAAAGCGTGCCCCACTCGTGATCGATATAGCGACTCGGCTTTTCGACCTTGGCGAGCAGCGGCTCAATTAAATGAAAACAGTCTTGATACGGAACGCGCAACGGAAAACCCCTAAGCAGCGAGATCGGATGCGTCTTGGTAGGACGCCATAGGACGGGTAGCACCCGCGACCGTGGTCACCAGATCGCGAACGCGGGAGAACGTGGCAGTGACCACCTCGTTGGCACGGCTGTAGTCGACATCGCGCTCGTAGAGCGAAACGAGCGCACGGCCCATGCCATAGGTGCCCGCAGCAGCAGTGAGCGCCTTAACGGCAAACCCAATATGCGGCGTCTGCTTGACGAGCGCGCGGGTGACCGCGCGGATCACAAGACCGCCGGCAAGCACGCCAGCGACCTCGTAGCCGCGCTCAGGCTTAATGCCGCGTCCAAAGACGGCAGCGAGCTCAAAGAGCATGCCCACCTGCGCCAGCGCCATAACGGGATAATCGGCGCCCGGCAAAAACACCAGCGCACCGGTCGCCATATTGGTGAGCGCGCACGAGGTGATGATACGATTGGCCGCCGCGATGCGCATGAAGGCAAAGTTCGCCGCAAAAGCCGTTTCCTTTTCGGTGCGATCGAGAATCCAGCGGGCAAGCGTCTCGAGCAGATACGTCTTATCGGTTGCCGCCACCACGCCGAGCATGGGCGTGGACTCCTCGATAAACGGCACCTCCACAGCAGACTCGGCAAGCACGCACACGGGCGCGCCGGCGATCACGAGCTCCTGCACGGCACTCTCCAGGCGGTCGGAACCACACGAGAGCACCAGTACCACATCGGTATCGGTCTTTGGAGCAATTCGCTCCTCCCCCAGACGCTCGACGCGCACAATGCCCGAGGTCGTCTGCGGCACAAAGGCGTCACGCACCGTCTCAGCAAGAAAGCGCGAGGCGGACGAATCCAGATAGACCGAGACGCGCACCGGCGTATCGGAATCCTTCTTAACGGACGCGCCCATCTTAAAAGCGCGGGTCAGCTTATCTACGGGAATTTTCATAGCAAACCCCTCCAGCGGTTACGCGGCGCCAGAACGATGCCGCCATATGGATTGTACGATACCCACCGTCAGCAGCTGAATCATCATCGAAGACGAACCGAAGCTAATAAACGGTAGCGGAATACCGGTAATCGGCATCATGCCGATGCACATGCCGATGTTTTCGAAGGTCTGGAACGCCCACATGCCAACGATGCCCACACACGAAAGACGCAAGAACAGCGACTCACACTTAAAGGCGACGCGAATCGTCGAAAAGATCAGCAGCACGTAGAGGCACAGGAGCAAAAAGGAACCGCAAAAGCCAAAGGTCTCGGATAGGAAGGCGAAGACAAAGTCGGTGTGGAACTCAGGAAGAAAGCCGCCGGCCGACTGCGTCGCATGGCCCAAACCCTTACCAAAGAAGCCGCCCGAGCCAACGGCGATAAGCGACTGCTGCAGGTTGTAGGCATCGTCCGAATCGGCATTATCGGGGTCGATAAAGACCGTCAGGCGGTTCATCTGATACTGCTTGATGAGCACATCGTGGCCGAGCAACGAATCAAAGACCGAATCGAGCGCCAGGACGAGGGCCACCAGGCCCACAAGCAGGGCCAGGGTCGACAGCACCCATTCGCGGCGCGCACCGCTCATGCAGATGACGATGGCGCCCGAGACCAGCACGACCAGGCCCGAGCCCAGGTCGCCCATGGCAACGACGGCCAAAAACGGGATGGACAGCATGCCGCAGAGCTTGACGTAGTCGCGAACGGTATCGATGCGGCCGTTATACTGCGAGCCAAGCGTGGCGATAAAGAAGATGGTGATGAGCTTGGCAAGCTCGACCGGCTGGAATGTCAAGCCGATACCGGGGATCTTGATCCAGCCCGTCATGCCCAGACCGCCCGTATAGGACAGACCCGGAATCTTGGGCGAGAAGATCACGATCAGGTCGATGACGAGCAACGCCGTCGAGAAATTGGAAATACCGCGCAGGTCGGTACGCCAGACCAGCACCGCCAGCACCGCCCCGATGCCAATTCCCAGAAGATGACGTGAGAACGAGGCATCGGCCTTAAACTGCGAAGCCGACCAGATAATGATGGCACCGTAGGCGACGAGCGCCACTGTAGCCACGAGCACACCGATATGCACCTTTTGGCGAAACGTGCCGCGCGAGGCCGAAAGTTGCTTGTTGACGCGGTCCAGGCTGCTGCGAGAGCCGGTCTTGGTTGAACGGAACAGATCCGCCGGAGAAAAATCCATCGCAACCTCCTATCGAACCGAAGAATCGCCCGAGGCCGAAGAGGTATCGGGCTCGTCATAAATCACGCCGAGCACGTCGCGCACGACATGCATCGCGGTATCTGAGCCACCGCCGCCCTGCTCCAGGACAGTAGCGATGACATACTTGGGATCATCGGCCGGTGCATAGGCGCAGAACCACGCGTATTCGTCCTCGCCGCTTTTCTCGCCCGTGCCCGACTTGCCGTACACCTGCGGCGTCAGGGTGCCAAAGTGAGCCGCCAGGGACGTCGATGCCGTGTAAATCACGTCGTGCATGCCGTTGCGAACAAGAGTCAAATCCGAATCGCTGTTGATCTTGGCCTCCAGGCGCTTCTTCTTGCCCTTGCCGTTGTACTTATAGGCATCGCCGTCGCCATCGCGCGACACGGCAGACAAAAACACGTGAGGCACGTACTGTTTGCCGCCGTTGGCAAGACCCATATAGGCGCACGCCATCTGCAGGGGCGTCACCAGGATGTCGCCTTGGCCGATGGCAATGTTGGTCATATCGCCGGCATTCCACTTGCGGTCCTCGGCAGAGGCGTCGGTAAAGTACGACTCTTTCCACTCGGCATCGGGAATACGGCCCGCGCCCTCACTCGGCAGATCGATACCGCAGGTCTTGCCTAGGCCCCAGCGACGAAAGACCTCCTGCAGGCCCTCGGAATGTTGCTCGTCATAAAAGAAGGCCTTGCCCATGTCGTAGAAGACGGGGTCGCACGAGTTGGCGATACCCGACTGCAGCGTCATGGTGCCGTGGCCAGACGTCAGCCAGCAGCGCTTGCCCCAAGCCTTGCCCAGGCCCGTCCAATAGCCCGTGCAGTTGGTTGTCTGCGTTGAAGTGTAGGTTCCAAACTCAAGACCGGCCAGTGCCGAGAGCGGCTTGATGGTCGAGGCCGACATGTACTGTCCGCTAATGGCGCGGTTGAGCAGCGGGTGCGAACCCTTGTCATCATTGAGCTCGGTCCACACGTCATTTGAGACGCCGCCGATAAAGACGGACGGATCGAACTTGGGCTCGCTCGCCATGCCCAGGATCTCGCCATTGTTGGGATCGAGACACACCACAGCGCCGTTGCCGGCATTGCTGTAGCCAGTGGTCTTGGCAAGCTCGATGGCGCTCGCCAGCGCCGTCTCACAGGCCTGTTGGATCTTAAGATCGAGCGTGAGCTTAATGTCGGAGCCGGCCTTGGCGGGCACGGCGCCGGCCTGACCGGTCACATTGCCCGAGGCATCGACCTTGACGGTCTGCTCGCCACGAATACCCTGCAGCAGGTTTTCGTAGTAGCTCTCAACACCCGCCTGGCCCACGATATCGCCCGACTGGTACGTAATCCGGCCAGCAGAAGCATCATCATCACCAGAGGTTTTCTTATTCTGGGCCTCGAGCTGCTCGGAGGTAATGGTGCCGGTATAGCCCAAGATATGGCATGCCGTCTCGCCATATGGATACTGGCGCTCGGTACGCTCGGCAATCTTGACGCCCGGGAACTCGCCGGCGTGCTCCTGAATATAGGCAACCGTGGAGCGACGGACGTCCGTCGCGATGGTATGCAGGCTCTGAGCGCCCTCGGAATTGTCCTGAATATTGCGCAGCACCGCCACGTAGGGCATACCGAGCACGTTGGCAAGATGGCGAACCAGAACCTCATCCTCGGCAAGGTCGCGGTAGGCCACGACAGCAAGTGAGGGACGGTTCTGGACAAGCGCCACGCCATTGCGGTCGAGGATGCGGCCGCGCACAGCGGGTGTGGTAACGGTGCGCGTCTGATTGCTATTAGCCTGCTTTTCGTAATAGTCCGACGAGACCATCTGCATGCCCCACAGCTTGACGGCAAGCGCCGCGAACATCGCGCCCACACCCGTGGTGAGGATGGAGAAGCGGCCCTTAAAGGCGGTCGCCGCGGTATTGCCCTCGCCCTCGGTGGCGCGCGGGGCCGTCCCATGCTGCGTATCGTAGGTAAAACGAGAATCGCCGCGACGCATGATGACCAGTGCGACCACGATGGCCACAACCAGCACGATACCGGCGATAATAACCGTCATCTGGGAAGACATCTACGAGCCTCCCCTATTTGAGCTTACGGGTCTTGGGCTTAAAGCGCATGCCCGTCTGGCGTCCGCCACGTGCGGAGAATCCATAACCGGACTGCGGCACGACGCCGGACATCAAAAACGGAATGGCAACCAGACCCGTCAGGATCGAAGACGGCAGCGCATGGCCGAAGATCGCCACGACAAAGTTCGTCTCCAAACCCATAAACAGCAAGATGATGCTGTAGATCACATTAATGACGAACGCGAAGGCGCCCACCGTGATGCCGCGCGCACTCGGGGCACCGCCCGTCTGACCGGCAGCGCTATGCACCAGGGCAAAAGAACCCACGGTCAGCAGGAGCGACATAACGCCCACCGGCACGGCAGCGGAAAGGTCATAGAACAAGCCGCTGCAAAAACCGCACACGACGGCACGGGTCGGGTCGCCCGAGAACACGCTTAGGCACACCAGGATAATCATAAAGTTGACGCGACCGCCCGCAATGGAGATCTGCGGTGCCAGGCCTGCCTGCAGCAGCACGCACACAATGGCGGCGATTACAAACGTGCGGGAGCTCATCCCCTGCTCGTGTAGATCCATGGACATGCCCCCTATTCGCTCGAGCCGGAATCGGTCGTCTCGGACGTGTCGGAACTGTCATCCGGGCTCTCGTCCTTCGTCTTGGTCGCAGCATCGCGCGACCTTCCCTGCGGCGTGCTGTTGGCCGTGTTCACGTCCTCATCCGAGGCCGACTGTTCGTCGGTCAGCGAGGTAATGACCAGCACTTCCTCGTTGTTCTCGGCCGTCGTCTGGGCGCGCACCACAATGGTGTAGTACACGTCGTTAGCCGATTTCTCAACAGACGAGACGGTGCCGAGCGGTAGACCCTTGGGGAACACACCGCCAATGCCCGAGGTCACGATGATGTCGCCAACCTTAACGTCGGAATCGACGCTCACGTACTCAAGACGCAGCGTGCCGTCAGCCTGACCCTGCAGCATGCCCTGGGCGCGCGTGTCCTGCACCATAGCGGACACGCCCGAGTTCTCATCGCCAATCAGGCGCACGGTGGACGTCTTGGCCGAGACCTCGATAATCTGGCCTATGACACCGGCAGAACTCGTCACAGGCATGTTGATGGTAAGACCGTCGGCAGAACCCTTATCGATGGTGACGGTCGAGGTCCAGGCATCGCCCGAAGCGCCGACGATACGAGCTGCGGTTGATTTGAGGTTGTAGGTCGACTGCAGGCCGACCAGCCCCTCCAGTCGCTCGGCGGTCTTTTGAGCCTCGGAGAGCTCGGCAACCTTAGAGGTCAGTTCCTCGTTTTGCTTCTTAAGCTCGTCAAGCGTGTCCTGCGACGCCGTAAGGTTAGAGAACACGTTACCGATCGCATTGAAGGGAGCCGCCACAGCCGAGCCCACAAAGCGCACCGGCGAGGTAATCGTCGTCACGCCCGAGCGCACGGCATGAATCGGTCCTGCCTCGCCCTCGCGGATGTAAAACGTGAGCAGCAACACCGAAATCAGGCTGAAAACAATCAACGGGCGCATACCCGTTGATTGTCGCTTGGTATTCAGATTTGTGGAGAAACCCGAAGATCGTGCCAAATGGAATCCACCTTTTGGAAATTAAGCATTGGTCTGGACGAAGCCGCCATCAAACGCATTGGCCTCGAGCACGCGGGCACAGCCGTTAACAACGTTATCGAGCGCCGTGGGGCTGACGTTGACCGAAACGCCGGTCTCATCGCGCAGGCGCACGTCGAGACCGCGCAGCAGCGCGCCGCCACCGGTCAGCAAAATGCCGTAGTACATAAGGTCCGAGGCAAGATCGGGAGGCGTAGCGTCGAGTGCGTCCTTGACGGCCTTGGCCATCTCGTCGAGCGGCTTGTTGAGCGCGCGACGAATCTCCTCGCTCTCGATGCGCACGGTCTTGGGCAGACCGGTAATCACGTCGCGGCCGTTGACCTCGACGTCGAGCTCGTCCTTAAGCGGCACGGCGGAGCCGACCTTGATCTTGATGTCCTCTGCCGTACGCTCGCCGATGGCCAGGTTGTAGGCATCACGAACGTGCGTGAGGATGGCCTGATCGAACTCGTCGCCGGCAATACGGATGGACTGCGAGACGACGATGCCGCCCATAGCGATAACGGCAACCTCGGTGGTACCGCCGCCGATGTCGATGACCATGGAGCCGGTGGGTTCCTCGACGGGCAGGTCGGCGCCGATAGCGGCTGCCATAGGCTCTTCGATCAGATAGGCCTGGCGGGCACCGGCCTGGATCGTGGCCTCAAAGACAGCGCGCTTCTCGACCGACGTGACACCGGAGGGAACGCAGACGACGACACGCGGACGCGGAGTCCACGGATAGCGCTTCTCGGACGCCTTGTCGATAAAGTAGCGAAGCATGGCCTCGGTAACATCGAAGTCGGCGATGACGCCGTCCTTCAGGGGACGAACGGCCACGATGTTGCCGGGCGTACGGCCGAGCATGCGCTTTGCCTCGATACCGACCGCCAGGATGCGCTCGTCGTTCTTGTCGATTGCGACAACAGAGGGCTCGCGAATGACGATGCCCTTACCGCGCACGGAGACAAGCGTATTTGCGGTGCCGAGGTCGATGGCAAGATCGCCCGCATAGCTACCGAAGAACATATCCATCAAAGAAAACAACGCAACTCCTGATGTGTTGGATGATTGCTGGAAAACTACTAGCTCATCATACTAGCGCAAGCCCGGCACCTCACTTGCGGTGAAGCGCCGGGCAAAGCTAAATCCCATAAGGTCACTACTGGTTGTCAGCAGCCGAGAAATCCATATCGAGCGAAGAAACGGCCCAGCCGATATGGTTGTCGGAGCGCACGAATTTGACGGTGTACTCCTGCTCGCCGCCCTTGGACAGCGATGCCTTCACCTTGGCGGTCGTCTCGGTCATGGACTGATCCATGCCCTCGACGGACACGGTGGCACCCTGCGGAATCGAGGAGATGATCATCGACTTAGCGTCCTCGGACAGGCTCGAGGCCAGGCAAGACTCGGCCTTTGCGGCGTCACCGTCGCTGGCAGCCTGGAACAGATCGGTAACGACAGACTCCTGAGACGGGAAGCCAAAGCCGCGCGTGTAGGCAAAGCCCAGACCGCCCGCGGCGATCAAAATAAGCAGAAGCAGCACGATGAAGACTTTGAGACCCGTATGGCGATGGCGACGACGGACCTTGGCCTGCTTACGATCCTGACGGTCCTGCTGGACCATCTCAGACTCGGACAGCGTAAAGAAGCCGGTGTCCGAGGGATCAGGCATAAACTGACCGGTCGCGCCCGTAGGATCGAGCGGATCGACGGCAGGAGCGTCCATCGCGGGCGCCGGAGCCGTGGCCATAGCCGTCTGGGCAGACAGCGCGGCAAGCGAATCCTGCACGCGGGCAAGCTCATCGGCCTGCTCGGAGGTGAGCTGGTAGATGCCATCGGCAGTAGCGGCATTAAAGGCGTCGAGTGCGTCGGAGGGACGGCCGGCGGCAGAAAGCGCCTGACCCATGCCGGCGTTGAGCGCACGCGTGTCGTCGCGGGGGCCGGCAAAGTCGATAGCCGTGCGGTAAGTCTCCACGGCGTCCGCCGGACGGCCGAGCTTAATGAAGCAACGACCGAGCTCGCCGAGTGCGGCGGCAGGAGCCGGATTGGCGCCGTCGATGGCAGCCTGACGGAAGGCGGTTCCCGCGTTGGCATAGTCGCCCGACTGGAACAGCGCATTGCCCAGGCCCAGATAGGCCTTGAACGGCGTGGCATAGGAAGCATCCTGCGTAGCGGCAGAGAAAGCCTGAGCGGCCGTCGTGTAGTCGCCCACGGCAGCGAGCGCCTTGCCGCGGTTGGTGAGCAGCGCGCCGCGCTTGCCGTAGGTACCGTCGTTGAGGGCGGCGGCATAGGCCTCGGCGGCCTCGGCATACATGCCAAGGTGCATCAAGGCGTTGCCACGAAGGTGATCGGCCTCGCCCATAATCTCATCGGGAGTCTTTGCCGCCCCAAGCATCTGGGCTGCAGCGGAAAAATCACCCGCGCGGTAAGCGGCGCGGCCCTGTTGGATCAGCTGGCTATTCAAGGAAGTCCCCTTTACTCGTGAACGATCTCGACATGGACGATCTCGTCGCCGGCACGCAGCTGCGAAATCACATCGAGACCCTCGACCGTGGTACCAAAGACGGTGTAACCAGAATCGAGGTTATGCTGGGCACCCAGGCAGAAGTAGAACTGCGAACCCGCGGAATCGGGATCCATGGAGCGTGCCATGGCAAGGGCGCCATCGACATGGCTGTTGCGCGGATTGGTGGCAAACTCGCCCTTGATGCAGTAGCCAGGGCCACCGGTACCGGGCATGCCGTCGGGGCCCTCAAGACCGGCAGCGACGTCGGCGCCGGACATGTCGCGGGTATTGGGGTCCCCGCCCTGGATAACAAAACCGGGCACATAGCGATGGAACTTAAGGCCATCATAGAAGCCCATCGTGGAAAGCTCGCAGAAGTTCGCGACATGAATGGGAGCGCCCTCGCCGTCAAACTTGACCTTGATGGTACCCTTCGACGTCTCGATTACGGCGCACTCGTCGCCGACAAGCTGATACTCGGGCGTGTAGAGCTCTTTCTTAAAACCAAACATGTGGTTCCTTCCTCGTGCGTTTAAAGCATATTTGTACGAATTGTAGCAATAAGCACGGGCTTACATCAATTGCGCACGTAGGTTATGCCGACTATGGCGAACTAATTTTAGGAACGCTGCTGCGGCTTCCAGGAACCCACATTGGCATCGTACTGGTTCAGCGCGCTGTTGCCACCCTGCGCGATGGGCGCCAGGATCTCGCTTTGGTGGGAACTCATCGACTCGCCATCGGGAATGGCCAGCGAGATATCCCAGCTCTGGCAGATCACGTCAACGCGCTCATACATCCACTCGGCAAGCTGCTTTAAGTGGGCGATGTCATCCGCATAGACCGTATCGTCCTGGTACTTAAGGTTGTTGAGCTCATCTTGCGTCTTTTTGATCTGGTCGCGTAGGGCGTAGGCACTCTGCGACAGCTCCTGACGGGTGGACAGCGGCGTTCGGAGATAACCGTTGTTAAAGGAATCGATGACCTCGCCGATCTGGTCCTCGTCACCGTAGGACACGATGGTCTGATACAGACCGTCGAGCCTGGTATAGAGCTGATCATCGGTGAGCACGGTTTCTTACTGGACCACCTCGGCAGAATCGTCTTGCTTGGTATCGTCCTCAGTCGCCTCGCCCTTTTGGCGCGTGGGGAAGGTGGTTTGTGCAGCTTGGCCAAACTGGTCGTAGAAGCCAGGCATGACACCCATGGGATCGGTCGTCACGAACCAATAGGCACCGCCGCAAACGACGGCAAGGACCGCGATGACGATGAGCGGCTTGGGGATATGACGCTTGTGCTTGTGATAGGCGTCCTCGTCGGGATGCACCTTGCGCTTGGGTTTTTGAGCATCGTCATGCAGGGAAACGGGCGTGGGGATATCGACCTTGGGGATACCGAAATCCTTATCGAAAGCCGGCAGCACGCAAGTCTCATTGGGGTCGGCGGCGTCCGAAAGCACCGCAGCGGCAGAGGCCGGCGCATGCGGCACCTCGGTATCGATCTGCTCTTGCGTTAGGCGCGGAAAGCCCGCCGTGCGGCCCGCTGCCAGGTCGGATGCGGCCGCGTCCTTGGAGAGAATACCCGGAGCGGGGCGTCCGCATTTGGGGCACGTACGATCATGCGGAGAAAGACGGGCACCGCAGCCCTCACAGAACACGAACTCGGTGTGCTCGGGACCATCGCCCGGACCCACATAGGCGTTGCAGTAGGGGCAGAACGAGGCGCCGTCCTCGATAGTCTTAAGGCAATGCGGGCAGATCACGGCATCCTCTTTTCGAAGCAATTCAAACAATCGAGGTTAGAGCATAACATCGCCACGGCCCCACAGGAACAAGGCACCAATTCAACATCGCCAGGGCGCGTAGCTACTTCTTCTTTTTGCTTGGCATCGAGACTTTGATGCCTTGGGAGGACTTGGTCACGCGAGAGCGCTTGGCTCCGGTACTCTTCTTTTTCTTGGGCTGGGCCTGGGCCACGCCCTCGAGTGCGCGGGCCTCGGCCTCGCGAGCGGTGCGATCTTCGCGGCGCTGCGCCATGTCGGCGGCGACGCGCTTGGCAAAACGCTCGGCCGTCGAACCCGTCGAGCTCACCTTGCCGCCACCGCGACCCAGGCGGACGCGCACACCGCGGCCAAAACCAGTTGCGGCATGACGACGACGCGGCTTGAGCGAATCCATCATCGTGGCGAGCTTAAAGAATACCGAGCAGGTTAAGACCACGATGACAGCCAAGATAACCATCTGGCCCATCGACAGGTTGGCAATAGACAGCAGCTCCGGGAATCCGATAACGCCCGCCAAGATGCCGGCGACTACAAACACAAAGAGCACCACACGTAAGGGCGTGAGAGGCTGCGAGATGCGCCAGATCAGGCTGACGCTCGCCGCGCACGACGTAAGCAGGCACATCGTAGACAGCGTGAGCTGGCTAAAGCCAAACACGCGCGCCACAAAGATATCGAGCGCCGCAGCCAAAATGACCGCAATCGACGCCGGCAGTGCCCGCTTGAGCACGTTCGTCAAAAACGACCCCTTAACGCGAGCATTGTTGGGCTCCAGGCCCAACACAAAGCCCGGCGCGCCAATACAGAAGAAGTTAATGAGCGTCATCTGGATGGGCTCGAAGGGGTACGGCGGCAGCGCGATGCACAGCGCCGCCAGGCCCATCGAGAACAGTGTCTTGGTCAGGAACAGCGAGGCCGAACGCTGCAGGTTGTTGATGGAGCGACGGCCCTCGGCCACCACGGCGGGCATCGAGGCAAAGTCGTTGTCGACGAGTACGATCTCGGCCACGTTACGCGCGGCATCGGAGCCAGCCGCCATGGCGACGGAGCAGTCGGCCTCCTTGAGCGCCAGCACGTCGTTGACGCCGTCGCCCGTCATGGCCACGGTGTGCTCGCGGCGCTTGAGCGCCTGCACGAGCTCGCGCTTCTGCTGCGGGGTCACACGACCAAAGACATGGTAGCGGTCCACTGCGGCATCGAGCTTGGCCGGCGTATCGAGCGTCGTGGCGTCCACATAAGCGTCCGCCCCCGGCACGCCCACCACGCGCGCGATCGACGACACCGTACGCGGGTCGTCACCACTGATCACGTTGAGGGTCACGCCCTGCTCGTTAAAGTAGCCGATGGTCTCGGCCGCCGAGGTACGAATCTCGTCGCGGATGGTCACAAAGCCCACGGGCTCGGCCTCGCCCACCATATCGCCATCGGGCGTAAAGCCGTCCACGCGCGCCACCACGAGCACGCGGCAGGTATCGGCAAGCTCGGCGACACGATTCTCGACCTGCGAAAACACACGCTCCGAAAGAACAAACTGCGCGGCGCCCATCACATAGGAGCCCTGCGCAAACGAAGCACCACTCCATTTTTTAGACGACGAGAACGGAATGACCGACAGCGGCTCAGACACCTCGACCGGGCGATCAGCGTAATAGTTGAGCAGCGCCTGGCAGGTCTCGTTGGCATCGGCCGAAGTCGCACGCGCCACGTTAGCCAGCGCAAAATCGAGCACTGTGGTATCGACGGGAACAGCCGCCTCCTCCGAGTCCACGCCAAAGCCAACACCCTCAACAGGCAGCGGGTAGGTGCCCTCGACCTCCATGCGGCCCGACGTGATGGTGCCCGTCTTGTCCAGGCACAGCACGTCGACGCGAGCGAGCGTCTCGATGCAGTAGAGCTGCTGCGCCAGCACCTTGCGGCGGGCCAGGCGCACCGTGGCGATGGCGAGCACCGACGAGGTCAGCAGCACCAGGCCTTGCGGGATCATGCCCAGCAGGGCGCCCACCGTGGACAGCAGCGCCGACGAAGGCACATGACCAGCCAACAGCTCGGAGAAGCACCACGAAAGCGCGCTATCGCCCGGGGTTCCCGCGGCATCCCACAGCTCACTCACGCTCGAGGCAAACAACGCCAAACCGAGCGGGATCATGATGATGCTCGCAAAGCGCACGATGGCATTAAGCGCGTTCATGATCTCGGAATTGACCTTTTTGACGTACTTGGCCTCGTTATTAATTCTGGCCACGTAGTTGTCGGCGCCGACATGGATCAC
>JAHYYL010000016.1:0-11002 GCA_019424965.1 Collinsella sp. | reverse complement strand
CACACGGGCGCGCAGCAGGCCCGAGTCGATAAAGCTGCCGCTCATGAGCTCGGAACCGGGCTGTTTCTTAATAAGGTCGCTCTCGCCCGTCAACAGGCTCTCGTTCACGAGCGCCTCGCCCGAAACCACCACGGCGTCAGCGGGAATCTGGTCGCCGCGCCCCAGGCGGATGATGTCGTCGAGCACGATCTGGTCCAGGTCGAGCTCCACCTCGGCGCCGTCGCGCACCGCGATGGCCTTCTTGGAGGTCAGCAGCGTGAGCTTATCGACCATCTTCTTGGAACGCATGGACTGAATGACGCCAATAGCGGTATTGAGAAACACCACGAACAGAAACGTCAGGTTCTTAAACGAACCGGTCAAAATGACCAGGAACGCCAAGATCACGTTGATCAAATTGAACAGCGTGCAGAGGTTCTCGATGATGAGCTCTTTGACCGACTTGGTCTTGAGCTCCATGTTGCGGTTGATCTTACCGGCGGCGATGCGCTCCTCGACCTCGGCGGTCGAGAGTCCGCGCTCGATATCCGTTGCTGCCATACCACGTCCCATCACGTCGCGTCGGTATAAGAAAAACCGCCCGGACCATGCGAGGTTCGGACGGTCTCACGTTCGATGGTGCCCCATGTTGGATTCGAACCAACGGCCTTCTGCTCCGGAGGCAGACGCTCTAATCCCCTGAGCTAATAGGGCCAACGTTTGGCATTATACCCAAGTGCACCACGGGCTATCAAAATAAAAGAAAAAGCTTTGCAATTCCGAGGAAGACGCGGCTCAACGGCCCACTTTAGAAGGCAAAAGCGAGTCAGATAGTATAAACTCTCATGCACCATATGTACACGGCTCGCGATGCGGGCCGTTTTTGCAAGGGTTATCCATCGAGGTGAGAGGCACACCATGATTGCAATTTTAAAAGAGAGCGCCAGCGACGAGGCCGTCAGCCATATCGTCAGCTGGATTGAGAAAAAGGGCCTGAAGACCGATGTCTCGCGCGGCGAGAATGAGACGATCATCGGCCTGGTGGGCGATACGACCAAGATCGACCCGTTCCTGCTCGAGTCCATGGATGTCGTCGAGCGCGTGCAGCGCGTCTCCGAGCCGTTCAAGCGCGCCAACCGCAAGTTCCACCCCGAGGACTCCGTCATCGGCTGCGGCCACGGCGTCAAGATCGGCGGCGATCAGTTCCAGGTCATCGCCGGCCCGTGCTCCGTCGAGGGCGAGAACCTCATCCGCATCGCCCGCCGCGTGAAGGACGCCGGTGCCACGATGCTGCGCGGCGGTGCCTACAAGCCCCGCACTTCCCCGTACGCCTACCAGGGCATGGGCCCCGCCGGTCTGGACCTGCTGTGCGAGGCGTCTGCCGAGCTCGACATGCCGATCGTCACCGAGATCATGGACCCGCGCGACGTGCAGGTCTTCCTGGACAAGAAGATCGACGTCATGCAGATCGGCGCCCGCAACGCCCAGAACTTCCCTCTGCTCAAAGAGGTCGGCAAGACCAAGACTCCGATCTTGCTTAAGCGCGGCATGTCCGGCACGATCGATGAGCTGCTCATGGCCGCCGAGTACATCATGAGCGAGGGCAACGACAACGTCATCCTGTGCGAGCGCGGCATCCGCACCTTCGAGACCCGCACCCGCAACACCTTCGACCTCAATGCCGTGCCGGTGCTGCACCACCTGTCGCACCTGCCCGTCGTCGCCGACCCCAGCCACGCCACCGGCTACACCCGCTACGTTGAGCCCATGGCGCTCGCCGCGACCGCCTGCGGTGCCAACGGCCTAGAGATCGAGGTCCACGACGAGCCCAGCCGCGCATGGTCCGACGGCGCCCAGGCCCTCACCCCCGATCAGTTCGACGACACCATGCGTCGCATCCGAGCCATCCGCGAGGTTGTCTGCCAAGAGACCATGGAGTAGCCCATGGGTACAGTGAGAAACGCGCGCGTTAACCAGGGCGGCCCCAAGTGCGCCGGCATCGTCGGCCTTGGCCTCATCGGCGGCAGCTTTGCCCGCGGCTATGCGCAGGCGGGCGTCCGCGTGCTGGCCTGGGATCCCGATGACGATGTCATGACGGCTGCCAGCATGGGCACCGTTGCCGGCGAGCTCAACGACGAGACGCTCGGCGAATGCGACATCATCGTCCTGGCTTGCTACCCCGAAGCCTGCATCGAGTGGCTCGAGGCACACGCCCAGGCACTCGCCGACGCCACCGATACCGAGGCAATCATGGGCCCCGTGGTAATTGACACGGTGGGCGTCAAGGGTATCGTGTGCGAGCGCGCCTTTCAGCTTGCCCGCGAGCACGGCTTTTACTTTGTGGGCGCGCACCCCATGGCGGGCACGCAGTACTCGGGCTATGCACACTCCCGCGCCGACCTGTTCCAGGGCGCCCCGCTGGTGCTCGTACCGCCCGCGGTGGACGATGCGCTCAAGCTGGAGCTTTTGGGCCAGGTGCGCGAGATGGTGCGCCCCTTGGGCTTTGGCAAGTTCAGCGTAACGAGCGCCGCCGAGCACGACCGTGTCATCGCCTTCACGAGCCAGCTTGCGCACGTGGTATCCAACGCCTACGTCAAAAGCCCCACTGCCCAGGTCCACCACGGCTTTTCGGCCGGTAGCTACCGCGATCTCACCCGCGTGGCGCACCTCAACCCGCAAATGTGGTCCGAGCTCATGATCGACGACGCCGACGCGCTCGCCTTCGAGATCGACTATCTGATCGAATCGCTTGGCGCCTACAGCCGCGCGCTCAAGGACCGCGACCAGCGCTATCTAGAGAATCTCCTTGCCGAGGGCGACCGCATTAAGCGCGCACTCGACGACGAGGCCTCCCACTAGACAACCCATCACGCCAGGTCGAAAGGACCGAAGCTTATGGCGATTACCATCGATATCGACACTGCACGCCCCTACCAGGTGCATGTTGGCACGTTTTTGCTGGAGCAGGCGGGGCCGCTCGTGCGCGCCACCGCCGGCGGCACCAAGGCCGTCATCGTGACGGACACCAACGTGGGCCCGCTCTACCAGATGCCCGTTAAGCAGAGCCTGGAGGCGTCAGGCTACGAGGTGAGCATCTGCACCTTCGAGGCCGGCGAGGCCCATAAGCGCGCCGAGACCTACGTTGCCATTTTGGAGTTTGTGGCCGAGCACGAGCTTTCGCGCTCCGACGTGATCGTGGCACTCGGCGGCGGCGTCGTGGGCGACGTGGCGGGCTTTGTGGCCGCCACCTACATGCGCGGCTGCAAGTTTGTGCAGATCCCCACGAGCCTGCTCGCCATGGTGGATTCGTCGGTGGGCGGCAAGACCGCCATAGACCTGGCTGCCGGCAAGAACCTGGCCGGCGCCTTTTGGCAGCCGAGCGTGGTTATTGCCGACGTGGGGTGCCTGGCCACCCTCACGCCCGAGCAGTTCGCCGACGGCTGCGGCGAGGTCGTCAAGCACGCCGTGATCGCCGACCCGGAGCTTTTCGCCGAGCTGGAGAAGACCCCGCTCACGCTGGAGCTGCTCAACCGCGATGTGGCCCGCGTAGCGCTCATCATCGCCCGCAATATCGACATCAAGCGCGCCGTGGTCGTCGCCGACGAGCGCGAAACCAACCAGCGTAAGCTCCTCAACTTTGGACACAGCGCCGGACACGCCGTCGAGGCCTGCGAGCACTTTGAGCTGGGACACGGCAACTGCGTGTCGATCGGCATGGGCATCATCACGCGCGCCGCGGCCCTGCACGGCGCTTGCGATGCTGCACTGCCCGGTCGTATTGAGGAGCTCTGCGCCCGCCATGGCCTCAAGACCCGCTGCGACCTAGATGCCGATACCGTCTTTGCCGAGGCGCTCCACGACAAGAAGCGCGCGGGCGACACCATCGACCTGGTGATTCCGCACGGCATTGGCCGCTGCAGCATCGACCGCACACCGCTTTCCACTTTCCACGAACTCATTGCCGAGGGCCTCGGCCAGAAGGGAGACGCATCCGCATGCTAGCCCGCATCACCCCGTCCCCGCTCAAGGGCACCGTTCCCGCCATCGCGTCCAAGTCGATGGCGCATCGCCTGATCATCTGCGCTGCGCTTGCCAACGGCGAGACACACGTCACCTGCAATACCACCTGCGCCGACATCGAGGCCACGGTGCGTTGCCTTACGGCCCTGGGTGCTCGCATCGAGACCGTCGAGGACGGCTTCCAGGTCCACCCCACCATGAAGAGTGTTGAGTTTGGCCTGCTCAAGGCCCTTGCCGGCGGCACGCTTGACTGCGGTGAAAGCGGCTCCACGCTCCGCTTTATGCTGCCTGTCGCCTGCGCGCTGGGTGCAGAAGCAACTTTTGTGGGTCAGGGGCGCTTGGGCGCCCGCCCGCTCTCCCCGCTCTCGGACGAGATCATCGCCGCCGGCTGCGACCTACAGGGTCTGGGCGGTTTTCCGCTCAAGACGAGCGGCCGCATGCGCCCGGGCACCTTTGTGCTTCCGGGCAACGTGAGCTCGCAGTATATCTCCGGCCTTCTGCTGGCAGCCCCGCTGCTGGCCCAGCCCTCCTGCGTGCAGGTAACCGGCCTCATTGAGAGCCGTCCCTACATCAACCTGACGATCCAGGCCATGAAGGCCTTTGGCGTCGAGGTCAACGTCGAGCGTATTCCGGCCAAGGACGGCCAGCCCGAGGTCACGAACTTCCGCGTGAGCAGCGGCTCGTACCGCACGCCCGGCAGCGTAGCCGTCGAGGGCGACTGGTCCAACGCTGCCTTTTGGCTGTGCGCCGGTGCCATCGGCACCGACCCAATCACCGTCGAGGGCGTGTCGCTAAGCTCCGCACAGGGCGACCGTAACGTGCTTGCCGCGCTTTCGCGCTTTGGCGCCCGCATCGTGCGCTCCACCAACGCCGCCACCGTGCAGTCCGACAAGCTCGCCGGCTTTGAGATGAGTGCCCACGACATTCCGGACCTGGTGCCCGTCATCTCGGCCGTGGCCTCACTGGCACAGGGCCGCACCTTTATCCGCGATTGCGCCCGTCTGCGCATCAAGGAATCCGACCGCCTGGTCACCACCACCCGCGAGCTCACCGCGCTGGGCGCGCAGGTGCGCATTGCCGGCGATGACCTCATCATCAAGGGTGTCGATGCCTTCACCGGCGGCGAGGTCGATTCGCACAACGACCACCGCATCGCCATGATGGCCGCTATCGCCGCGAGCCGCGCCGCCGGCGAGGTCGTGATCCACGGCGCCGAGGCCGTCAACAAGTCCTATCCCGATTTCTTCGACCACTACCGCCTGCTGGGCGGCAAGGTCACACTCGAGGAGGAATAGCATGTCCTCGACCTTTGGCAACGTCTTGCACGTAAGCATCTTCGGCCAGTCGCACTCCCCCGCCATCGGCTGCTCGCTCGATGGCGTCCCCGCCGGCATCGCCGTTGACCAAGAAGCGCTGCAGGCCTTTTTGAACCGTCGCGCCCCCGGTCGCGACGAGACCGCGACCAAGCGCCGCGAGGCCGACGCCGCCCAAATCATCGCCGGCGTGGTCGATGGGCACACCACCGGCGCGCCCATTGCCGCGATTATCGAGAACACCAACACGCGCTCCAAGGATTACTCCGAGCTGCGCCGCAAGCCCCGTCCGGGACATGCGGACTTCCCTGCGCGCATGAAGTATCACAACATGCACGATGTCGCCGGCGGCGGGCACTTTTCCGGCCGCCTAACAGCACCCTTATGCATCGCGGGCGGCATCGCGCTGCAGGCACTCGAGGCCCGCGGCATTAAAGTGATGGCGCATGTGGCGCAGATCGGCGGCATCTCCGATCTGCCGATGGACGACATAGTCTATCGCGAGGCCGACCGCAAGGCGATCCTTACGAACGATCTGCCGTGCATTGACGCCGCCGCAGCCGGCCGCATGCGCGAGGAAATCCTAGCCGCGCGTGACGAACTAGACAGCATCGGCGGCATCGTGGAGTGCGGCATTTACGGGCTTCCCGCAGGCATCGGCGACCCCATGTTCGACGGCATCGAGAACCGCATCGCGCAGATCGCGTTTGGCATTCCCGCCGTAAAGGGCGTGGAGTTTGGCATGGGCTTTGCCGTGGCCGCCATGCGCGGCAGCGAGAACAATGATCCGTATCGCATCGATGCCGAGACCGGCGAGATCGAGGTCGAGTCCAACAACGCCGGCGGCATCCTGGGCGGTATTTCGACCGGCGCGCCCGTCATGTGGCGCATGGCCGTAAAGCCGACGCCCTCCATTGGCCGTGAGCAGCAGACGGTGGACATGGACGCTATGGAAAATGCCGAGCTCTCGGTCCACGGCCGCCACGATCCCTGCATCGTCCCCCGAGCTGTCCCCGTAGCCGAGGCAGCCGCCGCCCTTGCCATCTGGGACGCCCTCCTCGAAGACGCCGCTCAGCGCTAACTACCCACCCCTCAACATCCCCCGACACGTGAAAGGGGTCTCCATGGACCTTGCTGACATCCGCCAGGCCATCGATGGCATCGACACCACGCTCCTCAACAGCTTTGTCGAGCGCATGGACATTGCCACCGAGGTCGCCAAGTCAAAAATCGAGATGGGCAAGGCCGTCTTCGACCCCGCCCGTGAGCGCTCCAAGCTCAACAACCTTGCCAGCCGCGCGCCCGAGCGCTACGAGGCGCAGACCATCACCCTGTTCCGTCTCCTCATGAGCATGAGCAAGGCCGAGCAGCAGCGCTATATCAACGAGCTCAAGGGCATCACGGTCTCGCAAAGGGCACACGCCACGGCCGAGGCCTTCGATACGCCCTTCCCCCAGACGGCCACCGTTGCCTGCCAGGGTGTTGAGGGCGCTTACAGTCAAATCGCCGCGTGCAAACTCTTCGATGTGCCCGACATCGCGTTTTTCGAGACCTTCGAGGGCGTTATGCGCGCCGTGCGCGACGGCTTCTGCGAGTTTGGCGTGCTGCCCATCGAGAACTCCACCGCCGGCTCAGTCAACGCCGTCTACGACCTGCTCGCGCAGTTCGACTTCCACATCGTGCGCTCGCTTCGCCTCAAAATCGACCACAACTTGCTCGTCAAGCCCGGCGCCAAGCTTGCGGACGTGCACGAGGTCTACAGCCACGGCCAGGCCATTGCCCAATGCGCCGGCTTTATCGAGGCGCACGACCTGCACGCCACCAAGTACCCCAACACGGCCATGTCGGCCGAGATGGTCGCCAGCTCCGAACGCACCGATGTTGCCGCGATCGCATCGCGCAGCTGCGCCGCACTCTACGGCTTGGAGGTACTGGAGCCCAACATCCAGGACTCGGACAACAACTACACGCGCTTTGTCGTCATCAGCCGCGAGCCACGCGTCTACCCCGGCGCCAACCGCACCTCGCTCATGATTACCACGGCCAACGAGCCGGGCGCACTCTATCGCGTACTCGAGCGCTTCTACGCGCTCAATATCAACCTCATCAAGCTCGAGAGCCGCCCCATCCCCGGGCACGACTTTGAGTTTATGTTCTACTTTGACCTGGACTGCCCCTTTAGCAGCAAGGCCCTCGATGACCTGCTCGATTCCATCGACGACGTGTGCGAGAGCTTTACCTACTTTGGCAGTTACACGGAGGTGCTCTAGATGACCGATGTCGCCGCAACCCGCCCCTACGGCGTGCTGGGCCGCGTGCTGGGCCACAGCTACACCCCGACCATCTACAAGGAGCTCGCGGGGCTCGAGTACGTACGATTTGAGCGCGAGCCCGAGGACCTCCAGGCTTTTATGACGGGTGACGAATGGGAGGGCACCAACGTGACCATCCCCTACAAGCGCGCCGTCATGGAATACCTGGACGAGCTGAGTCCACTCGCCGAGCGTATGGGAAACGTCAACACCATCACGCGCCTGCCCGACGGCCGCCTGCGCGGCGACAACACCGACTACTTCGGCTTTCAGTGCCTAGTCGAGGAGCTGGGCGTTGAGGTCGCCGGCAAGAAGGCCCTCGTGCTCGGTGCCACCGGTGGCGCCGGCACCACTGCCAGCATGGTGCTCGGCGACCTGGGCGCCATCGTCGTGCCGGTCGGCCGCACGAGCGAAGTCAACTACGACAACATCGCGCAGCAGTCCGACGCCGCACTGCTCGTCAACTGCACGCCCGCCGGCATGTTCCCCCACTGTCCCGACGCCCCCTGCACACTCGAGGGGCTCAATGCGCTCGAGGGCGTTATCGACATTGTCTACAACCCCGCTCGCACGGGACTCATGCTCGAGGCCGAGCACCGCGACATCCCCTGCATCGGCGGTCTGCTCATGCTCGTGGCCCAGGCGGCGCAAGCCGTTGAGCGCTACACCGGCCAGGTCACTCCGCGCGAGCGCATTCTGGACGTAACGGAGCGCCTGTCACGCCGCGAACAGAACATCGCGCTGATCGGCATGCCGGGCTCGGGCAAGACCCGTGTGGGCGAGCAGATTGCCCTGCTCACGGGGCGAAAGCACATCGATCTGGATCGCGCCCTCGAGGAGCGCCTGGGCATGCCCTGCGCCGACTTTATCGTCGAGCGCGGCGAGGCGGCGTTTCGCGAACAGGAGACGGCGGCGCTGGCCGACATCTCCAAGCGCAGCGGCCTGGTGCTTTCCACCGGCGGCGGCGTGGTCACGCGCGACGAGAACTACCCGCTGCTGCACCAGAACAGCCAGATTGTGATGCTCAACCGCAAGCTCGACGAGCTCGCCCACAAGGGTCGCCCCATCACCGCCCGCGATGGCATCGACAAGCTGGCCGAGCAGCGCATGCCGCGCTACCGCGCCTGGGCCGACTACCTCATCGACTCGCGCGATTGCGCCGCCAACACCGCCCAAGCCCTCCTCGACACCCTCCCACCCGCTCTCTAACCAAAACCACCACAGAGGGGACAGGCGCCTTTGTGGTGGTTTTCCAATCGCAAAGGAAGCAACCATGAAAGCACTCGTCATCAACGGCCCCAACCTCAACATGCTCGGCATACGCGAGCCGGGCATCTACGGAAGCGACAACTACGACCGCTTAGTGCAGATCTGCCAGGAAGCAGGCGCCGCACAGGGCTTCGACGAGGTCGAGGTTTTCCAGTCCAACCACGAGGGCAGCATCGTCGACAAGATCCAGGAGGCCTACGGCAAGGTCGACGGCATCGTCATCAACCCGGCGGCATACACGCATACGAGCGTGGCGATCCTCGACGCCCTCAAGGCCGTCGCCATCCCTGCCGTCGAGGTACACATCAGCGCCGTAGAGACGCGCGAGGACTTCCGCCAGGTGAGCTACGCCCGCTTGGCCTGCTTCGCCACCATCACCGGCGAAGGCCTCCAAGGCTACGCTCACGCGTTAGAGCTGCTGAAAGAGCGTCTCGAAAAGTAGCCTCGCGAGCAAATCCATCAACGCGATTCATACGCTAATAATGCCAGTGCCGCCAGCAGCAACCTCGCTACTGGCGGCACTTTATTACTGGCATATAATCATTGCAGTCACACAACGTCTGGAGACGCACATGCTGAGCATTCACCTGGGGGATTACCCCGGTTCCATCTACGATACCGAAACCTATTTTAGGAACTCATACTTGGACTCATGGTTCGAAGACCCTATGGCCGCACAGATTATTAAAAGCGTGGACGGATCAGAGCTCATCGGTCCCCACAACATCGTAAGCAAGCAGCTGGGCTCAATCACCCCACTCGAACTGTCCGGCGGCGTTAAGACGCTGCTGCTGGTGCGCAATCTCCCAAACATGGTGTTCAATGCATCCACTTGCGGAGATAACTGCGCTCGCTGGCTGCTCAAAATTGGCAAAGAGCAGGATGTGCTGGTGACCCTTTACCACATCATGAAGTTCCCCTGGAAGAACTTTGAAATCCGCATTGAAAACGATGACCGCATCGTCAGAAACATGCAGGAGTTTGTCGGCGCCACGAATGACTTTTTGGATGTTGATGAGTAATGAAGGGAACGCATACCGTTGTCGTAGAGCGTGCAAAGGTCAAATACACACTCACCTTTAAACGCAACATTTCCTTCATTCGCGGTAACAGCGGCACGGGCAAAACGACGCTCATCTCGATGATTCGCGACTACAACGACCGAGGACCGGAAAGCGGCGTTACACTCAGCTGCGACGCGCCATGCGAAACGCTTTCCGGCAGACGCTGGGAGCGCGAGCTGTCGATCATCGAAGATTCGATCGTCTTTCTAGATGAGGGCAACGAGTTTATCTACTCAAAGGACTTCGCCAAAGCCATCAACGGATCGTCCAACTATTTTGTTCTGATATCTCGTCGCGACGCCAACGAACTCCCCTACAGCGTCGACGAGATCCTAAAGCTAGTCAACACCACAAGCAAGACAATTAATGACCGCAAGAGCGACAGACGCTTCTACTCGGTGACTAAACCGCTATATGACCACACGGCAAGCATGCTGTATCAGGACCTTAACGTAGGGTTCGACAATCCTGACGCCGTAATTGTCGAGGATAGCAAGTCTGGCTATCAATTCTATAGCACCCTTTGCAACCGACTGGGAATCCCCTGCTATACCGCCACCGGCGTAGCGAACCTAAAACGAACGATTCACGAATGTCCCGAGCAAAACATCCTTGCCATAGGAGACGGCGCAGCGTTTGGTCCCTACATCGAAAAGGTGCTCGGACAGCGCGTTTACAAGAACGTTCGCTTGTTCCTCCCTGAATCATTTGAGTGGACGCTTTTGCGATCTGGGCTCATACCCAGCGGCGACATTCCCAAGATCCTCGAAGATCCCTCAAGCTATATCGAAAGTCGCGATTATTTAAGCTGGGAACGATTCTTCACCGATGTGCTGGTCAAATACTCAGCAGACACTCGCTACGCTTACAAAAAGGCACGATTCAACGAGCAGTACCTAAAGCCGCAGGCAATGAATGCCGTATCGAAAGTCTTACCGGAGTGTTTGAAGACGAATTAGCAGATTCTTTAAATCATCTAGAAACCGGGGCTGGTTGATTTCCGATCTCAGCCGAACACATTGAGCTGATGGCTCGCTCCCGCAGT
>JAHYYL010000015.1:47835-49499 GCA_019424965.1 Collinsella sp. | reverse complement strand
GGCCAGCCCGTGGGAGGCCAGGGCGCCGCTGACCGGTGGACGGCACCGAGCCGTCATCGAACTTAGAAGGGGGAGGCCTCGCGGCCTCCCCCTTTTTTGCGCTTGCGGGGCATAAATGACTCATTTACGCCAGACGATTTAATTCTTTTTGGTATTGAGCTTTTATTTAAAGAAAATAAAACGAATAACAAGGGCAACTGCTATGGCCACAATGATCAAAAGTAGGATTGTCAGTCGATGTTGCTTGCGTCGTTTACTTGACGAAACGAAGATCGATTTTCCCTGTTTTGGCGTTTCGAGATAGCGAGCCGAATGCGTCAAGGTTTGCTTGGGTCGAGGCCCTCTTTGTCGATGAGCAGCGGATGCTTTCATCGGCTCATCACTAACTGCGCTGTTTTTAGATAATGGTGCGTCTTTCAGATACACAGGGTCACCCGAGGCCACGCCCATATGCTTGCGTCCCGTTTGCGCATCTTCGAGTGTTTGATATCGGTTTCTTGTCACATATTCGGGCTCTGGATCATTGATGGGCTCTTGCGAGATGTGGGGGCGGTGGAACCGTGGCGGCTGCGTGGAAGTATCTTCCCCCTGCGTCTGCATAAACATTTTGTTCTGGTTTTGGTCGTCCATGATGCCCTTTAGCTCGTTACCAACAACGTGTACGCGCTCATTGTAAGCCCCCTGTTATTTGTAGCTGCGAACATACTCGTTATTTAAGCTCTGGTTCAAAGAACCTTAACCTTATTTAAACCTGAGTCAAACACACTTAGATATGCTTATAGTACTGGACTCAAAAAACTTTATAGTCGATGTATATATGAGCACTGGATGGGCATATATAAGAGCGTCAAACGAAGTCCCAGTCACTTAGAAGATGGCTCGGCAGTCCTAAAAGGAGTGGTAAACATGGCAAGCATGGTTCCTTATCGTTCGGTTTTTGGCGTTCGTCCTTCTGCTAGCTCGCTGTTCGATCTGTTTGATGATATGACCGACCTTGCAAACAACTCGATTGCTTCCAAGGCGTTCCCCGTTGATGTCGAGGACAAGGGCGATGGTTATGAGGTCAAGGCCTATCTGACCGGCGTCGCTAAGGATGACATCGATGTTGAGCTTAATGAAGGCCGTCTGTCCATTAGCGTGAACGTTGTGGAGGACGAGGAGAACGAGGGCAAGAACTACCTGCAGAAGGAGTTTAGCTCGTACAGCGCGACGCGTGGCGTGTATCTAAAGGACGCTTCGAGCGAGGGCCTCTCGGCTAAGTACGCTGACGGCATCCTGACCGTTACGGTTCCCAAGATCGTCGAGAAGAAGAACGTTACGAAGATCTCCATCGACTAACTTCGTTGGTGTTCTGCGCTATTAAAAGACAGCAAAAGGGGCTGGGAAGCGATTCTCGGCCCCTTTTGCTGTCTAGGACAGTCTATTGAATGGTTGCCGGCTGATACTGACTCGCAGGGCGTATCGAGAGTTTTCGCGATCCTTGGAGAAGGGTTGCGGAGCTGCCGACCTCGTCATCCAGGGTTGCGGCCAGAGCTTTGGCATAGCTTTTGACGGTAAGGCTCGGACGATTGTTATCTTGGCTGATATGCATGGCAATGAGCTGTTCGGTGCGATCGGTAACAAGTTCGCGCGCGGCTTCGGCGGCTTGGCCATTGGAGAGGTGT
>JAHYYL010000015.1:0-47825 GCA_019424965.1 Collinsella sp. | reverse complement strand
CCTGCAGACAGGATGCGCTCCTGAAGAAAGCGGGGATATTCTCCCTCGCGCAGCATGGTCACATCATGGTTGCTTTCGAGCGCGAGGACTCGACAATCTTTGAGGGTGCTCATGGCTTGGCTCGATAGCTCTCCGGTGTCGGTGGCAAAGCCGATGGAATCATCGAGGGCGTCGAATCGATAACCGACAGGATTGATGACATCATGCGATGTTGGGTAGGTTCGCACGCGGATGCCGGCAATGGAAAGCGTGTCGCCGGGGTCAAATTCCTCTACGGGTAGATGTGCGAGGGTTTCTTTGCTCGAAAGCGTGCCCCTGCTGGCAAAGAGGGGACCATGCCAGTGCTTGCACCATACATCGAGCCCTTTGATGTGGTCGCTGTGCTCATGGGTGATTACAAGCGCGGCAACGTCATCTGCCGAGAGGCCGAGCTCCGCCATGCGTTTAAGTGTCTCGCGGCGGGACAGGCCATCATCGATCATGATGAGACCTTGCGGTCCCTCGATGAGCGCGCAGTTGCCTTTTGAGCCGCTGCCGAGGATATGAAGGTGCAGGCGAGACATAAGATTCCAAAGGATACAATGGGTGCGGACGAATAGAGGAGGAAGCGAATGCCAACGGTATCTCAGCATTATGGACACCATGCTGCATCGTGGGCTGATGATAAAGCCCTGGCAACGCGGCAGACGGCTGCCCCCGTGGTGCTCATGGTATCAGGTGGTGCGGACTCGACGGCTTTGCTCCTTATGGCGTGCACATCAAAGTTGGATATTCTGGATGGGCGTGGTGTAGCCCCCATCGCGCGCGAGCGACTGCACGTGCTGCATGTGAACCACCATCTGCGCGGCGAGGCATCCGATGGCGACGAGGCCTTTGTGCGCGGCCTATGCGCACAATATGGCTTGCCGCTGTGTGTTGAGCATGCCTATTTTGATGATGAATCGGGCAATATCGAGGCGGCTGCCCGCGAGGTGCGCTATGCCGCGGCGCGAAGGTATGTTCGCGAGCTCTGCGCCCAGACGGGGGCACCGCGAACGGCGGCTCGTATCTGCACTGCGCACACGTCTTCGGATCGCGCGGAAACGTTTTTGATGAACGCGATTAAGGGTTCGGGCCCCGCTGGTCTGTCGAGCATTCCTCGCCGGAGGAATATCGTGGTGCGTCCCTTGCTCGACCTGACTCATGATGAACTCGTGGGTTATCTGCAGGTGCATGGTCAGCCGTGGCGAGAGGACGAGAGCAACGAGGACGTGTCGTACTTGCGTAACTACGTGCGCCATCGAGTGATGCCGGTGGTGGCGCAGCGCAACGCGAGCGTCTGCAAAACGATTGGCGCCGCCTGCGAGATCTTAGGCGATGAGGACGCGTTTTTGTCTCAGCTTTCGGCACAGGCGTTTCGAAGCTGCCTGCGTAAGGAGGCGGCGGGCGCGCTGGTGCTCGATGCCAGGCGCCTTGCTGCGGCCGAGGTGGTAATCGCGCGGCGCATCGTGCGACTGGCGATTAAGCGCATCGATCCGGACGCTCGTCCAGAGATGCGACATGTGGAGAGAGTCCTTTCCTGCGTTGCCGAGGGCGCCGGCTCGGTCACGCTTCCGGCGGGGATTGACGCACGCATTGAGTTTGGCATGCTGGCGTTTAAGGCGCCGGCGGCTCGCGAGGGCCTGGTCGCGGACTGGGTTACCGTACCCGGTCGTTTGCCGTTGGGCGGGGGACGTATGCTGGTCACAGAACCGATGGCCGTTGAGCCGGGATGCGATATCGTGCGCCGCGCCCGTGAGCTTGCGGCTGCTGGGGAAGTGACGGCTTTAGTGGACGCGGCGGCCCTGGGTTTTGCCGACGGCGATAGCGAGCGGATTTTGGCGGGCTCGCGCGGCGAGATCCCTGCCGAGGCGCGATTGGCGCGCCTGTGGGTGGACGCTCCCGCGCCGGGGGACGTAATGTGCCCGTTAGGCATGAGTGGCCGAAGCAAAAAGGTATCCGACTTGCTAGGCGAGGCTCGCATTCCCGTTTCCGAGCGCGCTGGCGTGCCCATAGTGAGGACGGCGCCGGGAGGTGCGGTGGTGTGGGTCGCCGGAGTTCGCGCGGACGAGCGTTTTAAATGCACGGCCGCAACGCGCGTGGCATATCTGCTCCGCGTAGTCGATGCGGAATAGTGACTTGTGCCTACTATTCTGTGCGACGTTGACGGTATTCCCGCGCTGATGGCGCACGGGCTGGTAAATATACCCCGTGCGCTGCTAGAATGTGTAGTTCGCGTCCATACGGCGGTGTGTGGGCGATAAGCACAAGAAAGGGTTGTCATGGCTTCTCAACATCCGGATATCGAGAAGGTTCTGTTTACGCAGGAGGATATCGACGGTATCGTCTCTCGCCTAGGCGAGCAGATTACTCGCGACTACGCGGGTAAGGATCTGGTGCTGATTGCGGTCCTGCGCGGCGCCGTGGTCTTTATGGGCGACCTGATGCGTAAGATCGAGCTGCCGACCAACATCGATTTCATGGCTGTTTCGAGCTACGGCGACGGTGTGAAGTCCTCGGGTATCGTGCGTATCATTAAGGACCTGGATATCGACATCCGCGGTCGCGACGTGCTGATCGTCGAGGACATTCTGGACTCGGGCCTGACGCTCAAGTATCTGATGAAGAACCTCGAGAGCCGCAAGCCCGCTTCTTTGGAGGTCGCCGCCTTCCTGTGGAAGGACGTTGAGGACCGTACCTCGGCCATCACGCCCAAGTATGTTGGAACCCATTGCCCCGATGCCTTTGTGGTGGGCTACGGCCTCGACTATGCCGAGCGCTATCGTAACCTTCCGTATCTGGGCATTTTGAAACCGGAGGTTTATTCGTAAGATGCCCGACGACCGTAACGATAACAATTCTCAGACTCCCCGGGAGCCTAAGATCCCGGGGATGCCCGGAGGCAAGAAGCCCACGCGTACGGGCTGGCTGTATTTTATTTTGGCTTGCGCGCTTCTGGGCTACGCCTTCTTTAACATGGGCTCGGGCTTTGCCAATTCCAGCAATACCGTAAAGCTCGCGACGAGTGAGATGGTGAGCGCCATCAAGCAGGATCGCGTCGAAGATTTGACCTATACGGTTCAAGACGGAAGCGTGACGGGTCATTACTGGAAGACGAAGAAGGACAAGGGCGATACGAGCGAGCTCAAGAGCTTCTCCTCGACTTATGTCGGCTCCGATTCGCTTGCCGAGCTCATGGCGGAGCACCCCGATACCAAGTACATCGTCAACACCAACGATCCCGATTTTTGGGGCGACTTGGCGATGAGTGTGCTTCCGACGATCGCCCTTATCGCCATCATGTTCTACTTTATGCGCCAGATGATGGGCGCCAACAACAGGAACATGCAGTTTGGCAAGACCAACGCCAAGACCATCGAGGCCACACGCCCCAAGGTCAAGTTCGAGGACGTTGCCGGCGTGGACGAGGCAGTCGAGGAGCTCGAGGAGATCCGTGACTTTTTGAGTGATCCGGATCGCTATCGCAAGCTGGGCGCCAAGATCCCGCGTGGCGTCTTGCTGGTTGGCCCTCCGGGCACCGGTAAAACGCTGCTGGCCAAGGCCGTTGCCGGCGAGGCGGGCGTGCCGTTCTTTAGCATCTCGGGTTCCGACTTTGTCGAGATGTTCGTAGGTGTCGGCGCCAGCCGTGTGCGTGACCTCTTTAAGGAGGCCAAGTCCCAGGCCCCGTCGATCATCTTCATCGATGAGATCGATGCCGTGGGACGTCAGCGCGGAGCTGGCTTGGGCGGCGGTCACGACGAGCGCGAGCAGACGCTCAACCAGCTGCTGGTGGAGATGGACGGCTTTGAGGAAAGCGAGTCGGTCATCCTGATCGCTGCGACCAACCGTCCTGACATCTTGGATCCGGCATTGCTGCGTCCCGGCCGTTTTGACCGTCAGGTTACGGTCGACCGTCCGGATGTGAAGGGCCGCGAGCAGATCTTGCGCGTGCATGCCGAGAACAAGCCGATGGACGAGGACGTTAAGTTTGAGAAGCTCGCCCAGATGACCGTTGGCTTTACCGGTGCCGATTTGGCGAACCTGCTCAACGAGTCTGCGCTGCTGGCCGCTCGCCGTCATCGTTCCGTGATCTCGATGGACGAGGTCGAGGAATCGATGGAGCGCGTGATTGCCGGTCCGCAGCGCAAGGGTCGCGTGATGACCGAGGCCGAGCGCACCACGATTGCCTACCACGAGAGCGGTCACGCCCTGGTGGGTCATATCCTGGAGCACTCCGATCCGGTTCATAAGATCTCGATCGTCAGCCGCGGTCAGGCCCTGGGCTACACGCTGCAGCTTCCGCAGGAGGACCACTTCCTCAAGACCAAGAACGAGATGCTCGACGAGCTTGCCGTGTTCTTGGGCGGTCGCGTTGCCGAGGAGCTCATGTGCGACGACATCACGTCGGGCGCGAGCAACGACCTGGAGCGCGCAACCAAGATGGCGCGCGAGATGGTCACGCGCCTGGGTATGAGCGAGGAGCTGGGCACGCAGGTCTTTGGCGAGGCGCAGCATCAGGTGTTCCTGGGTCGCGACTATGCCGATCATCAGGATTACTCCGAGGAGACGGCGCGCCGCATCGATATCGAGGTTCAGCGCATCATGCGCGAGGCCCATCGCCGTGCGGTCGAGATTCTGGATGCCCGTCGCGATCAGCTCGATCTGATGGCGAAGGTGCTGCTCGAGCGCGAGACCGTCGAAGGCGACGCCGTGAATGCCCTGCTCGACAACGAGTGGGATGCCTACCTTGAGCGCGAGGGCGATATCCTGGCGGCCAAGGAGGAGCGCAATGCCAAGGCGGCCGGCATGCCGACCAAGAAGCGCGCGCCTCGCATGAGCGAGGAGGAGCTGGCGGCAGACGCCGCGGCTTTTGCGCAGGCGGCCATGCAGGAGGATGCCGAAGCCGCATCTGAGGATGCCGGCGACGCCGAGAGCGCTGACGAAAAGAAGGCCGATGACGACGCTGACACCAACGAGTAGTCTTTGCCATGAGAGCCTCCGCGGGGAAACCTGCGGAGGCTTTTTCTTTTGAGCGGTATGGGGCCATCTGTTGATTGGGGACAGACTTAAATGAGCGTTTTCACGCATTTAAGTCTGTCCCCAATCAACAGTGTGGCGCTCTAGTTGGCTAAAGCGTACAATACCGCCTATGCGAAAGGGGAACAGATGATCAACGAAACCATGTTTGCTCGCGGTGCGGAAAGTTCCATCATCCGTGAGATCTTTAGCTATGGCCTTGAGCGCAAGGCGCAGATCGGTGCAGAGAACGTATTCGATTTTTCATTGGGCAATCCGAGTGTTCCGGCGCCTGCTGCCGTGGCGGAGTCCATTAAGAAGGCCTTGGAGCTGCCGAGCGACCAGCTGCACGGCTATACGCCCGCGCCGGGCCTGCCGCAATGCCGAGCGGCCGTCGCCGAATCGCTCAACCGCCGTTTTGGCACGAGCTACGAGGGCAAGGACGTCTTTATGACGGTAGGTGCGGCGGCCTCGCTCACCTGCACGCTCAACGCCGTTACCAATCCGGGTGACGAGGTCATCGTTATCGCCCCGTACTTTCCGGAGTATCGCGTGTGGATTGAGAAGGCCGGCTGCACGTGCGTCGAGGCGCTTGCCGACGAAGACACGTTCCAGCTGAGCGTGGGTAACGTGCTCAACGCGATTACTGATAAGACGGCCGCTGTCATTATTGACTCGCCAAACAATCCGACCGGTGCGGTGTATACGCGCGACACGCTGACGCGACTGGCCAATGTTCTGCGCGAGGCCAACGCTCAGCGCGATCCCGAGAATCCGATTATGCTCATCTCGGATGAGCCGTACCGCGAGATTGTGTACGGTGCCGAGGTGCCTTGGGTGCCTTCGATCTATGAGCACACCATCGTCTGCTACTCGTATTCCAAGTCCCTTTCGCTACCGGGTGAGCGTGTGGGCTGGATTTTGGTTCCCAACACCAATCCACAGGCGGCGCGCCTGATGCCGGCTGTTGCAGGTGCTGCCCGTACGCTGGGCTTCGTGTGCGCACCGGCCCTCTTCCAGCGTGTAATCATCGACTGCATTGATGAACCGAGCGATGTCGAGGCCTATGCGCGCAACCGCACCGCGCTTACCGATGCACTAGCGGAGTACGGCTACACCTATGTTGAGCCGGATGGTGCATTCTACTTGTGGGTGAAGGCGCTGGAGCCCGATGCGAATGCGTTCTGCGAGCGCGCGAAGAAGTACGAACTGCTCGCGGTGCCTTCGGATAGTTTTGGCATGCCGGGCTGGTTCCGCCTTGGCTACTGTGTGAGCTACGAGACCATCGTCAATTCGTTGCCTGCCTGGAAGCAACTGGCCGACGAATATCGTCGAAAGTAAAGCGCTCTGCTTACAATGTTTTACGTGAAACGGGGTTTGGTTTTAAGCCAGACCCCGTTGTCTATGCCGTTGTGTGATTGGGATGAAGCAGTTTTACGACTGCCGAAAGCTATGCGTACAATGAATATACGCGACGGCCATACTGGACAAGGAGACCCGATGCCCTACCTTCTTTCTTGTGATATTCATACTCATACGATGTTCTCTGCGCATGCGTACTCAACCATCGAGGAGAACATCTATTGGGCGGCGGAGCGCGGCCTTCAGGTGCTCGGTTCCGCCGATCATTTAAGCTCGATGGTTACGCCTTGTCCCAATGACCTGCGCAGTTTCCAATTCTTTATTAACCAGGATATCTGGCCGCGCATTTGGAGCGGCGTGCTGGTGCTGCGTGGTGCCGAGGCTGATATCGTTTCGCTGGACGGCAGCTTGTTTGGCGAAGACATTCCCGTTTCGCTCGATATCGCCGGCGATTCGTATAGTCGTGAGCATTCGCTGTTCGATTTGGTGACGCGTAATTTGGATTATTTGGTGGCAAGCGTGCATAACCCGCAGTTTGCCGAAGGCGCGACGCTCGCCCAAACGACCCAGATGTACATCAATGCCCTGGAGCACCCCAAGGTGTTCATGCTGGGGCATGCGGGTCGTTCGGGCGTGCCGTTCGATATCGATGAGGTGCTGCTGGCGGCCAAGGCCAAGCACAAGATTATCGAGATCAATAACCATAGTCTTGAACACGGTGTCGACACTGAGCATTGGGCCGTATGCCGCAAGATCGCCGAGCGCTGCGCCGAGCTGGGCGTGGGTATTGGCGTGTCGACCGATGCCCACATTGGCATGGCCATTGGCAAGCTCGATCACGCGCGCAAGATGCTCGACGAGATTCACTTCCCGCTGGATTTGATCGTGACGCGCGACCGCGAGACGCTGCTGCGCGAGATGGCGGCAGCCGGCGTGTGTGACCTGCGCAAGGGGATGTAGCGGAGTTCATAAACCAAGCGAAGGGGGCGGTCCAGACGGGCCGCCCCCTTTCTTGTCTCGAAAATCTACCGGGGTGGATTAGCGGCGCTCGAGGACCGCTACGGTTTCGGTGTGGTCGGTATGGGGGAACATGTCGACGGGCGTGATCTTGAGCAGGCGATAGCCTCCGTCGAGGAGCTGGTGCAGGTCGCGCTCTTGGGTCACAGGGTTGCAGCTGATATAGGTGATGCGGCGCGGCTTGAGTGCGCAGGCGGCTTCGAGGAACTCGGGGGTGGAGCCGGCACGCGGCGGGTCGATGGAAAGGACATCGATCCGCTCGTTGTTGTCGGCGGCGTCCAGGATGTAATCGGTGGCGTCGTCGGCCATAAACCAAGCGCTGCGGGTGAGGCCGTTGAGCTCGGCATTGCGACGTGCGTCGGCAATGCCCGCCGGGTTGCGCTCCACGCCGAGCAGTATAATGCCGATGCCCTTGTCCTGGGCATCCTTCGCGGCGCACAGGCCGATGGTTCCGCTGCCGCAGTAAGCGTCCATAAGAATATCACCCTGCTGCAGGTCCATGCCGTCAATGGCAAGTCGATAGAGCAGCTCGGTTTGCGGCGGATTGGTCTGATAGAACGCGGTGGGGGAGATATCGAACTCGCAGCCGAGCAGCTGGTCGCGCATGCATTCGGCGCCATAGACGATACGGGTCTCCTCGCCCAAGATGGCATTTCCGGGGCGACCGTTGATGTTCTGAGCGACGGTGACGATATGCGGATCGAGTGCGGCGACAGCCTCAAAGAACTCCTGCGCATGCGGCAGGTCGCGCTGAGCGGTCACGAGGGTGACCATAATCTGGTCGGTGCGCCAGCCGCAGCGAACGACGGCATAGCGAAGCAGCCCCAGATGCTTGTCTTCGTTAAAGGCGGGAATATGCAGACGTTCGGCCTCGCGAGCGATGCCGTTGAGAATCTGACGAGCGCCCGGCGCCTCGACAGGGCATTCAGGAACGGCGACGATTCTGTGTGTCCCACGTTCAAAAAAGCCGCAGCGGACAGCGCCCTCTTTGCCGGGAGCAAACGGAGTGGCAGCCTTATGACGAAAACCACGCGGCGCAGGATACTTGCCCGGGTCGCCCAGGGTAACACCCATACCGCGAATGGGATCAACGGCAACACCCTCGCGCTCACAGAGCTCAGCAAACAGCCCCTCCATAGCAGCCTGCTTGGCCGCCAACTGCTTCTTATAAGGACGATTGAGCGCCGTGCACCCACCGCAAGCTTTCATAATCGAACAGGGAGACTTGGGGTCCACAACCTTACGCGCAGACGAAACCGGATCTTTATGCGAGCGCTTGGAGCGAGTCTGAGATGCCTTATCCTCGCTCCGACGAGAACTGGGGCGCTTGGCCTTAGCCTTGCCCTTGGCCGACTTACCCTTCGCATCCTGAGACGACTTGGATTTCGTAGAAGATTTTTTCTCCTCCGACCCCTCAGCCGCCTCGATCAAAGCACGACGAGCCTTACGCTCCGCACGAGATTCTGCCATGAATTAACTCCACTATTAAAGAAAAAGAAAAGTCCGAAGCAATTGTACCGTGCCAAGCTAGTGGACGATATGCAAGCGGCCATTTCATGTCAGCGATAAGTCCAACGACGTTTGCCCGGCGCGGGCGGGGAGCGGCGCGGAATTAAGTTTCCTGCTCTACAGTCCTGCGCAAGACGGAAAGCACATTTAGTGCTTTCCTTTGCGTGCGGAACTCGCGATAAACTTAATTCCGCGCCGCTCCCCGCCCGCGCCGGGCAAGCCCTCCCTTGTACTCCATTTCACTAAAGTGTATGATTCTGAACGTTACATGACTCACTTTACCTAACTAAAGTGCTATCGAGGGGGAATACCATGAATACCGATATGTCTCGTCGTCAGTTTGTTGGTCTAGCCGGCTCGTTTGCCACGGTGCTTGGCCTTGGTCTTGTCGGCTGCGGCGGTGCCGATAAGGGCTCCGCTGCTGGCTCTGCCGCGGCCAAGGATGTGAAGGGCGCTGCGGAGTCCAAGAAGCTCGTGGTGGGCTTTGATAAGTCCTATCCTCCGTACGGCTTTGTGGGCGACGACGGCGAGTACACTGGTTTTGACCTCGACCTTGCCAAGGCCGTTGCCGACAAGCAAGGCTGGGATGTCGATTACGAGGCCATCGATTGGGATGCCAAGGACACGCTGCTCAACTCCGGCGCCATCAACTGCATCTGGAACGGCTTTACCATGGAAGGTCGCGAGGACGACTACACGTTCTCCGAGCCGTACATGCTCAACGAGCAGGTGCTCGTGGTCAAGAAGGATGCGGGCATCAAGAGCTGGGATGATCTTGCCGGCAAGACGGTGATCACCCAGACTGATTCCGCCGCACAGGATGTACTCGAGGGTGACCAGAAGGATCTGGCGGCGACGTTTGCCACGCTCGACACGATCGGCGAGTACAACACGGCCTTTATGCAGCTCGAGAGCGGCGCGGTCGATGCCGTGGCTTGCGACCTTTCGATTGCCCAGTATCAGCTTGCCGCCAAGCCCGATGCTTATACGCAGCTTGATGAGCCGCTGTCCAGCGAGCACTACGCCGTCGGCTTTAAGAAGGGCGACACCAAGTCGGCCGACGCCGTGACCGAGTCGCTCAAGGCGCTCTACGAGGACGGCACGGTTAAGGACCTGTGCGACAAATATGCAGAATACGGTCTGTCCTTCGACAACTGGGTTCTCAAATAGCGGCTTTCCCAGGCACCCGATTTTGCCGCTCAAACCGTCGCTTGCGTACATTTAGTACGCGGCGCTCCTCTTTCACGGCAAACTCGGGCACCTGGAAAACCCGCTTTAGCATTGGGTTCGCTGTTCCGTTACTGTGAAAGAGAGCTTGGGTTGTCTATTCAGGTCATGATGCAGATGCTTAGCCAAGGGTTCTTGGTCAGCTTGCAGTTGTTTGTGCTGACGCTGCTGGGGTCGATTCCGCTGGGAATCCCCGTGGCGTTTATGCGCATGAGCAAAATTGCGCCGCTCCGCTGGATTGCGCGCATCTATATCTCGGTCATGCGCGGCACGCCGCTCATGCTACAGATGTTTGCCATCTACTTTGCCCCGTACTACGTGTTTGGCATCTCGCTCACGCCCGATTCCAAATGGACGGCGTGTGTCGTGGCGTTCATCATCAACTACGCCGGCTACTTTGCCGAGATCTATCGCTCGGGCTTGCAGTCGATTCCGCGCGGTCAATACGAGGCAGCCGAGGTGCTGGGCTATTCGCGCATGCAGACGTTTCTGTATATCGTGATGCCGCAGGTCGCCAAGCGTATTCTGCCGGCGATGGGCAACGAGATCATCACGCTGGTCAAGGACACTTCGCTGGCGTTTGCCATTGGCGTGGGCGAGATGTTCTCGACGGCCAAGGCGCTGGTCGCCTCGCAGGTGAGTATGGTGCCGTTTGCGATCGCGGCGCTGATCTACTGGATCTTTAACTTTGTGGTCGAGATGCTGCTGGGCGCTGCCGAGAAACGACTTGACTACTACCACGACTAGCCTGTTCCGTCGTGCTTTTCAAACACATGGAGGTTCCCGTGTCCGGAACGGTAATGAATATATCGAACGCACGCAAGGCGTTTGGCGGCAATGAGGTGCTCAAGGATATCTCACTCGAGGTAAAGCGTGGCGAGGTTGTGGCGGTTATCGGGCCTTCGGGCGGCGGCAAGTCTACGCTGCTGCGGTGTGCCACGCTGCTCGAGACACTCGACGGAGGCTCACTCTCGTTTGGTGACCTTGCCGTTGCGATGGACGCGGGGTCGGGTGCGGTATATGCGAAAGGCGACGTGCCCAAGCAGGCGCGCTCGCGATTTGGCCTGGTGTTTCAGAACTACAATCTGTTTCCGCACTATACGGTGATGAAAAACATCACCGATGCTCCGATTCGCGTGCTCAAGCGCCCGCGCGAGCAGGCCGAAGCACGCGCGTGTGAGCTGATCGCGCAGATGGGGCTTACGGGCAACGAGAACAAGGTGCCATGTGAGCTTTCGGGCGGTCAGCAACAGCGTGTGAGTATCGCCCGCGCCTTGGCGCTCGACCCGGAGATCTTGTTCTTTGACGAGCCGACCTCGGCGCTCGATCCCGAGCTAACGGCTGAGGTGCTGCGTGTCATTAAAGACCTTGCCGCACAGAATATGACGATGGTGATCGTGACCCATGCGATGCAGTTTGCGCGCGATGTTGCCGATCGCGTGGTCTTTATGGACGGCGGTCGCATTGTCGAGGAGGGTCTGGCCGAGCAGGTCATCGATCATCCGCGCGAGCAACGTACCCGTGAGTTCTTGAGCCGTATCGAGGGCTAGGCTCAGCTATGTATTGAGAAAAAGCCGCCGCAGGTCTTATGGCCTGCGGCGGCTTTTATTTGTATCGACGGGGTTTAATAATCGCCTGGCGTGCTCGTCCTGTCCTCTCGCCGCCTGTATTCACACGTGCGCCGAAAGGTGTGCATGGACAGTCACCCGTGAGGGTAGGGTAGTGGCATAGGACATTTGGAGGGTGAGTCGGCTCGGTTGCCGACCATGCTGCTCCCGGGATGGCACCGACCGCGAACTCTCCCCGTTGGCGTCGCGCAATGCGCGCGGCCCTGCAAGGAGGTCATCATGGGTGCTCCCAAGACCGGTAATGTAAGGAACGTGGTGCTCGTAGGCCAAGGCGGGGTGGGCAAGACTTCACTCGCCGAGGCCATGCTCCACCTTTCCGGCAAGACCGCCCGCCTGGGCGGACACGACGGCACCAAGCCCACGCTCGACTATGACCCCGAAGAGGTCAAGCGTGCATTTTCCATCTCGACCACCATTGCGCCGATTGACTGGAAGGGCGCGCGCATCAATGTGCTCGATGCCCCGTGCTACCCCGATTTTATCGGCGACGCCTTTGCCGCGATGAGCGTCTGCGAGACGGCTCTGTTTGTGGTCGACGCCGAGGCCGGCCCGCAGCCTACGACGGTTAAGCTCTGGTATGCCGCCGAGGACCTGCGCCTGGCACGCGCAGTGTTCGTAAACCGCCTGTCGCGCTCCGAGGCCAGCTTTGCGACCACGATGGAACTGCTGCAGGAGCGCTTTGGTACGCGCCTGGGCGCCGTGACCCTTCCCTGGGGCGAGGGCGAGGACTTCGACGGCATCATCGACCTGGTGCGCATGAAGGCACGCCATTGCAACGGCGCCGAAGCCGTTGAGTCAGAGATTCCCGAGGAGTATCGTGCCCAGGCCGAGGAGGCCCATGACCATCTGTGCGAGTTGGTGGCCGAGGCCGACGATGAGCTGATGATGAAGTACCTGGAAGGCGAGGAGACGCTGACGCAGGAGGAGCTTGAAGGCCTGCTGTCGAAGGCGATCGCCGAGCGCATCTTTGTGCCGGTCTTTGCGGGCGATTGCATTAAGGAGCAGGGCGTCAACTCGCTGATGGACGACATTGCCACGTACTTCCCGGCGCCGACCGACTACGGCGAGATGCCGCTTATCGACGGCGATTCGCTTAAGATCTCGAGTGACGATGATCGTCCGGTGGCGTTTGTGTTTAAGACGCTGGCCGATCCGCAGCAGGGTCGCATCAGCTTTATCAAAGTACTGACGGGTACGCTTGAGCCGGGCCTTGAGCTGATCAACGCGCGTACCCGCAAGAGCGATCGCCTGGCTCACCTGTATGTGATGTGCGGCCGCGACATGACCGAGGTCGGTCACGCCTATGCCGGCGACATTATTGTGGCGCCCAAGCTGGCGGCCGAGACGGGCGATACGCTCTCCATTACCGGTAAGGTCGAGGCGGCGGCGTTTAAGTTCCCCAACTCGCAGTACCGCATCGCCATCGAGGCCGAGAATCGCGGCGACGAGGAGAAGCTCTACACGTTTATCGAGAAGGCCTGCAAGGCCGATCCAACCATGAGCATCGACCGCGACGAGGAGACCGGCCAGACCATTATCTCGGCGGTGGGCGAGGCACAGGTTTCGGTCCTGCTCAATCGCCTGGAGGACCGCACCAAGGTCGCTGCCAAGAGCGTGCCGATCCGTATTCCGTATCGCGAGACCATCCGCCGCACGGCAAGTGCCCAGGGTCGTCATAAGAAGCAGACTGGCGGTGCCGGTCAGTATGGCGACTGCTGGCTGCGCGTTGAGCCACTCATTGGGCCCGACGGCACGAGCGATGGCTATGAGTTTGTGGACGAGGTCGTAGGCGGCCGTATTCCGCGCTCGCTGATTCCCGCCGTGGACAAGGGCGTCCAGGAGACCATGAAGGACGGCATTATTGCCGGCTACCCGCTTACGGGCATTCGTGTGGCTGTGTACGACGGCTCGTATCACAGCGTCGACTCCAACGAGATGGCGTTCCGCGCGGCGGCTCGCATCGGCCTGCGCAAGGCATGCGCCGATGCCGACCCGGTGGTGCTGGAGCCCATCGAGGAAATCACGGTGACTATCCCCGAGAGCTACGCCGGCGCCGTGATGGGCGACATCTCGGCCTCGCGTGGTCGCGTGACGGGCATGGAGACCGATGAGCGCGGAGATACCGTGGTCATCGCCCAGGCGCCGCTGGCCGAGCTGACGGATTATTCGACGCGTCTGCGCTCTATTACGCGCGGCACGGGCGACTTTACCATGAAGCCCGCGGGCTATGAGCAGGTGCCTTATGACGTTCAGGCCAAGCTGGTCGAGCGCTATGAGGAGGGCCGCGCCAAGTAGCGTGTAGTTTTGTCTGCAATGTAGGTGCTGACGAAAAGGCCGCCCTGGGTAACCGGGGCGGCCTTATTTGATCCCTTGGGGACGGAGGAAAACGGATCATTTTTTGGGTTACGGGAGGCGCGGTCGGCCCTAGTCTCCCGAGGCCTGATTGCGGCCGGTGGCGTAGTCGATCTGCACATGCGGCTGCAGGTTGTAGCAGTACACGTGAAAGCACAGGGTCTTGCCGTGGTCCTCGATTGATTGCGCTTCCAGGCGAACGCCACGACAGACGAGTTCCTCTTCGTTGTACATGGGCGTGACACGGTAGAGCACGTGGTTGCCCGTGTCGTGGATGTAGCCGAGAATCTGCTCCTCGAAAGGCAGCATACCCGTCTCGTTGAGATAGCGCGTACCGGTGAGGAGGTTTTTGCGGTTGGCGTTTTCGCCGCAGAGCGACCAGGCTATAAGGTGGCAGCGGTTATAGAGGCTCTGGCCGGGGATAAAGTCGTAGCGCTGCTGGTGCCATCCGGCGGGGTGGATGCGCGAGATATCGCCGCGCTTTCCCTGTCCGAGCGACTCGGGGCCTACGCAGGCGAGCGCTTTGCGAGTGCGGCCCAGGCTGTCGAGCTTGGAGAATTTCTTAAAGCAGCCCTCTTCGGTGGCGCGATCGTATTCATCGAGTGTGAATGACGGCGTGCCGAGCGGGTGCGTGCTGTTGGCGCGAAGGGCAACGTAGGGGTTGCCGGCGTAGTCGGGAATGCTGCTGAGATATACGCCGCGGGCGCGGTTGAGATCGGGGTTTTCGACCTCGTCGATGGGGGTGGCGGCGCTGTCCGCGGAAGCGCCGTCGCCGGTGTCGGTTGCGGCGGAATCGGAGCCATCGCCAGAGTCTTGGCTATTTTGAGAGTCCGAGGAACTCGCTGTTCCCGATTCGAGCCGGGCAACCAGGTCTGCTTCGTCGTCGGTGCGGTTGGGGCTCTCGCTTTGCTTCTCGGCCAGAGCCGCCGCCTGCTCGTCGCTTTGCGGCGAGAGCAGCTTGGACGCCCCGTCGAGCGATCCCGTAAACAGCGCAAACCCCAGCACCACGGCGGTGCCGATGGAAAGTACTTGCTTGTAGGCGGATTTGCGCGACATGGGGGCTCCTGGGTAGTCGGTTGCGAATCTACCAGTCTAGCAGGAGCCGACAGGGGCCGTTCTGTCGAACAAATACTTAAGATTTGGGACAAACACTCCTGATTTATTTGTCCCGCGGTCTAGATCGAGGTGGAGTCGAGCCAGTTGAGCTTGCACTCGAGAATGCGCTGCTCGCCGGGTTGGCTGCTGCCATCAAGCAAGGCGAGCAGCATCTCGGCCGCCTCCCTGCCTTCCTGGTCGACGGGCTCGATGATGGTGGAGACGGTCGGTGTGGTGAGATTAGTCCAGTCTTCGCAGTTGAGTCCCAAAAGACCTATTTGCTGCGGAAGCAGATGGGCCATGGGTTGGAGGGCCTTGTAGACGCGGGGGAGCGCCCATTGGTTTTGGACAAAGATGAGCGTACGCTTGGCGGGATTAAACTTGAATTTAAAGTACTCGGTAAGCTCGTTGATTGACGGCTTGTTGTGGTCGATGGGAATCGCTTTGTAGAGCTGTCCGTTCGCTGCCAGCGCCTCGGCATACCCCTGAAAACGCTCCATGCGGGTGCGCATCTCGGTCATGTTGGCGGCAATGGAAAAGAAATCTTCGTAGCCGGCGTCGAGGAGTGCCTGTGTGGCGTTGTACACGCCGTCGTAGAGGTTGGTTTTGATCCAGCTGGTGCCTGGGCTGTAGATGGCCGCGTCAAAAAAGACGACGGGCTTGCCGGCGCGTCTAATGCGGTCGTGCACGGCCTTGAAATTTGCCGTGGGCTGGATGATAAAGCCATCGACGCCCAGCGAGAGCATCTTGTCGACGTACATGAGCTCGGTCTCGGGGTTAAAGTTGCTCGTGCAAACGACCGTCTGGTAGCCCGCGGGGAGCATGACCTGCTCCATGCCATTGAGAACGAGCCCCGCCCATTTGTTGGTGTTATCCAAAATGATGATGGCAATGACGTGGGTTTGCTTGCCGGTGAGCGTCTGCGCTTGGGCGTTGGGAACGTATCCGAGTTCCTTAATGACGCGCGCGATTTTGTTCTGCGTCTTTTCGCTAAGCTTTTCTCGTTTGTCGTTGAGGTAATACGAGACGCTTGCCGTCGAGGTTCCCGCCTCTCGAGCGACGTCTGCAATCGTAACGCGCTGTTTTGCCACAGCGACTCCTTCCGACAGATGAGCATTTTCCAACATGATGACTTTGAGTCTTGGTGAGGGATGCGCTTCGGTGAGCGGCTTTCTCCTTTCATATGAGTATGCAACAAATGCGGTATACGGGTGGGGTCGAAATTTGTGACCGGCATGCGTATCTGCCGTCTACCGAGAAAATCAAATACTTCTTGACTTTTGAAATCGAGGGTAAAATCGCAGGATTCATTTTTGGTTAAACGCATAACTAAATAGCGTAACCAACGCTCTGACCTGCGCGTTTACCGAAATAAGCTGGCATTAAGAAAATTAAGCACCTATATTGGTCTTGTCGAAAAGACAGCAAGTCCAAACGGCAGGGGATGCTCCGGAGGCCTCCGCAAACGGTGTCTTGCGCACGCAACTCTATGAAAAGAGGGAAGCAATGAAGATCGTAGGCGTTGCCGCCTGTACCGTGGGTATCGCCCACACGTATATGGCCCAGAAGGCGATTCAAGATGAATGCGCCGCCCGTGGCATCGAGTGCAAGGTCGAGGCTCAGGGTGGCCTGGGTATCGAGAATGAGCTCACGCAGGAAGACGTGGATTCCGCCGACCTGGTGCTCGAGTCCGTCGACGTGGGTGTCGAGAATGAGGACCGTTTTGAGCAGAAGATGGCCGAGGGCAAGTTCCTGAAGGTCGGTACCTCGGATGTAATCGCCGATCCGGCAAAGATCATCGACCAGGCTGTCGAGATCATCAAGGCGACGGGCGGTGCCGTTGACGCGCCCAAGGCCGAGGCCAAGGCAGAGAAGAAGGCCGTCTCCGCTGCCCCGCAGGCCCCGACACCGGCGTCCAAGCAGTCCATCTTTGCCGATCCTGGCAAGACGCTGCTCAATGCATTCAATACCGGCGTTTCCTATTTTATCCCCATCGTCGTTATCGGTGGCGTGTTCCTCGCCTTCTCGTTGGCATCCGGTACTGCCGGTGCTAGCGGCATGGAGGTCACCAACCCGTTGATGGTGAGCCTTAACACTATCGGCATGGCCGGCATCTCTATGATGATTCCGGTGCTTGCGGCATACATCGCCTACTCGATGGCCGGTAAGCCCGCACTTGCCCCCGGCTTCGTCCTGGGCTACTTGGTTAACAACGCCGTCGTCACCCCGAGCGGCAACAGTGTTTCGACCGGCTTCTTGGGTGCCATGATCATGGCTGTCATCTGCGGTTACTTTGTCCGCTGGATGAAGACCTGGAAGGTCAACAACACCATCCAGACCATCATGCCCATTCTGATCATCCCGATTCTGACCTCGCTCGTCCTGGGCATGGCTTACATCTATATCCTGGCCACGCCGCTTGGCTTTGTGATGGATTGGCTCACCAGCGTGCTCGGCAGCCTGCAGGGCGGCTCCGCCGTCGTCCTGGGCCTGGTCATTGGTGTTATGACCGCTTTCGATATGGGTGGCCCCATCAACAAGACCGCTTCGACCTTTACCATGGCCATCATGGCCTCCGGCATCTACGGCCCCAACGGTATGTTCCGCGTTGCCGTCGCCATTCCCCCGATTGCTTGCGGCCTCGCTGCGCTCATCGCCAAGAACAAGTTCGATGACGCTGACCGTCAGATGGGCATCTCCGCGCTGTTCATGGGCTGCATCGGTATTACCGAGGGCGCTATTCCCTTCGCGGTCAAGGATCTTGGCCACACCCTGCCCGGCATTTGCATCGGCTCTGCCGTGGGCGCGGCGCTTGCCGCCTTCCAGGGCATCGACTGCTATGTTCCGCATGGTGGCTTTATTGTCGCCCTGGCCACCAACAACGTCGCGCTGTTCTGCCTGGACATCGTGATTGGCTCCTTGGTCGCCGCTGCAATCCTGATTGCCATGAAGCCCACGCTCGATAAGCAGGCCAAGTAAACCTTTAAGGACTCCGGTTGTGCGGAGGGATGGATTTGACTCCGCACAACCGCCCCTACACAACAAAATCCATCCGCACTGATAGGGCCCACATCTGGGTCCCAGGGAACTTTTGTCAAAAATCCTCTGGAGAAGGAGAACAAAATGTCCAACCTCACCATCCGCCAGGCCGTTCAGGGCATGCTCAAGCTGCAGGACAGCGGCGATCATGCAACCATGGTCGGCATTGGCCCCATGAGCCCCAATCTGATTCAGGCCGTGTTCGAGCTTGCCAAGGACGAGGATTTCCCGCCCATGTTTATCGCTAGCCGCAACCAGGTCGATATGGACGAGATGGGCGCCGGTTACGTCAACGGTTGGGACCAGACGCGCTTTGCCGCCGACATCAAGAAGGTTGCCGACGAGGTGGGCTACACCGGTCCGTACTACCTGTGCCGCGATCACGGCGGTCCGTGGCAGCGCGATGAGGAGCGTAACGCCCACCTGCCCGAGGACGAGGCCATGGAGCTCGCCCGCAAGTCCTTTGTCGCCGACATGGAGGCAGGCTTTGACCTGCTGATGGTCGACCCCACCAAGGACCCCTATCAGATCGGCAAGGTTATTCCGCTCGACGTGGTGCTTCGCCGCACGATTGATCTTATCGACTACCTTGAGCAGTACCGTCGCGAGCATAACCTTCCCGAGGTCGCCTATGAGGTCGGTACCGAGGAGACCAATGGCGGCTTAACCTCTACCGATAAGTACGAGGAGTTCATTTCTCAGCTGCAGCCCGAGCTCGAGAAGCGCGGCTGCCCCATGCCCACCTTTATCGTCGGCCAGACCGGCACGCTTACCCGTTGGACCGAACAGGTTGGCCATTACAACTTTAAGAACGCCCGCGAGCTCGCCGACATGGCAAAGCGCTACGGCGTGGGCCTGAAGGAGCACAACGCCGACTATCTGGATGACGCAACGCTGCTCGAGCACATCCCGGCTCACGTGGCGGCCTCCAATGTCGCCCCTCAGTACGGCACCGAGGAGACCCGCGCCTACCTCAAGCTCTGCGCTACCGAGCAGATTCTGGTCGACAACGGCCTGTGCGACGACCCCTCCGACCTGTATCACACGCTGCTGGTCAAGGCTATCAAGACCGAGCGTTGGCGCAAGTGGATGACTGGCGACGATGTCAACCTGCAGGTTGACGACATTCTGGCCGACGACGAGCTCAGCCTGAAGATTCTGGATGTCTCCGGCCACTACGCGTTCAACGATCCCGAGGTCAAGGAGCAGGTCGAGAAGCTCTATCGCAACCTCGCTGCCCAAGACATCGACGGCAAGCGCTTTGTGATCGAGCACATCAAGCGCCCGATCAAGCAGTACGTCGTCGGTCTTAACCTCAAGGGCGTCACGAGCCGCATCGAGAGGGCTCTCGAGGACTAAGTAGTTCCGGCGTTTTGACAAACGCCGGACCGGTCGACGCTGCGCGGGCATCTGCCGGGCAATCTGGCGCTCAAGCCGTCGCTCGCGTACCAAAGTACGCTTCGCTCCTCTTTCGCACCACCTTGCCACGGCAGCTGCCCGCTCGCTGACGTTGGATTGACCGACGATCGGGCCGCTGCCCTTAGGATTACTAGCAATTCATTTGAAGGAGTTTGCACCATGAAGTTCTTTATCGATACCGCCAACCTTGACGAGATCGCCGAGGCCAAGAGCTGGGGCTGCCTTGCCGGCGTAACCACCAATCCGTCCCTGTACGCCAAGACCGGCGGCAAGCTTGCAGACTTTGAACCCCACATGCTCAAGATCGCCGAGCTTTGCGAGGGCCTGCCCGTGTCCGCCGAGTCCACCGCGACCACTGCCGAGGGCATGATCGAGGAGGGCAAGCGCCTTGCCGCTCTGGCTCCCAACATCGTGGTTAAGCTTCCCGTGTGCGAGGCCGGCCTCGCCGCCTGCCGCGCCCTGGCCGATGCAGGCGTGCGCGTCAACATGACGCTTGTCTTCTCGCCGACGCAGGCTCTCATGGCCGCCAACGCCGGCGCCCGCTACATCAGCCCGTTTGTGGGACGCTTCGACGACATCGCCGAGGACGGTATCTCGCAGCTCGACAACGTTGTGACCTGCATCAAGAACTATGACTGGACTGGCAAGAACGTCGACGACACCGTCGAGATCATCACCGCTTCGGTCCGCACGCCCAATCACGTGACCCAGGCGGCGCTGCTCGGTGCCGATATCGCGACCGTCCCCATGGCCGCTCTCAAGAAGTGCCTGCATCACCCGCTGACCGACCAGGGCCTCGCCTCTTTTGAGGCTGACTGGCAGAAGGTCGTCGCTCAGGCTTAACGAGTGGATTGCCCCGGCATCGCGTCATCCGGTGCCGGGGTTGTTCTCAAGAGAGGAATTCGTATGACCAACCAGGAGCTGGCGAAGGTCGCCAATGAGGTCAGGAAGGGTGTCGTGACTGCGGTGCACGCGGCCAAGTCGGGACATCCGGGTGGATCGCTCGGTGCTGCCGACATCATGACGTATCTGTACTTTGAGGAAATGAATATCGATCCTGCCGACCCTCACAAGGCCGATCGAGACCGCTTTGTGCTCTCCAAGGGTCACGCGGCGCCGGGCCTGTATTCGGTGTTGGCAAATCGCGGCTATTTTCCCGTCGAAGAGCTCGAGACGCTCCGCCATATTGGCAGCCGACTGCAGGGCCATCCCAACATGAACGACACCCCGGGTGTTGATATGTCCACCGGATCGCTCGGTCAGGGTATCTCTGCCGCGGTTGGAATGGCACTCGCCGCAAAGCACTGGGGTGACAGCTACCGCGTCTACACGCTGTTGGGCGACGGTGAGTGCGAGGAAGGCCAGGTGTGGGAGGCGGCAATGTTCGCCGGCAACCATGCGCTCGACAATCTTGTTGCCGTCGTCGACCACAACGGCTTGCAGATTGACGGCACGATCGATGAGGTCAACTCGGCCATGCCGCTCGCTGACAAGTTCCGCGCCTTTAAGTGGCATGTGATCGAGCTCGCCGACGGTAACGACATGGCGCAGATTGAGGCGGCTTTCGCCGAGGCTCGCGAGGTGACCGGCGCGCCCGTCGCTATCATCGCCGAGACGGTGAAGGGCAAAGGCGTCTCCTTTATGGAGAACCAGGTTGGCTGGCACGGCAAGGCGCCCAATGACGAGCAGTTTGAGCAGGCCATGGCCGAGCTCGCGGCAGCAGGAGAGGAGCTCTAATGGCAGAGGTCAAAAAAGTCGCCACGCGCGTAAGCTACGGCGAGGCGCTCGTCGAGCTGGGCAATGAGCATGATGACTTTGTAGTGCTCGATGCCGACCTGGCTGCCGCTACGCAGACGGGTAAGTTTAAGGCTGCCCATCCTGAGCGCTTTTACGATGCCGGCATCGCCGAGAGCAACCTGATGGGTCTTGCCGCCGGCATCGCGACCACGGGCCGCGTTGCTTTTGCGAGCACCTTTGCGATGTTTGCCGCCGGTCGCGCCTACGAGCAGGTCCGCAATTCCATTGGCTACCCGCACCTCAACGTCAAGATTGGCGCCACCCATGCCGGCATTTCGGTGGGCGAGGACGGCGCCACGCACCAGTGCTGCGAGGATATCGCACTCATGCGTACGATTCCGGGTATGACGGTGGTCGTTCCCGCCGACGATGTCGAGGCCCGCGCCTGTGTGCGCGCCGCCTATGAGTTTGAGGGGCCGGTCTACATGCGCTTCGGCCGTCTGGCAACACCGGTCATCAACGATCACGAGGACTACGAGTTCAAGATCGGCCGCGGCGTGGTCGTGCGCGAGGGGTCCGATGTAACCATCATCGCATGCGGTCTCATGGTCGCCGAGGCACTTGCTGCTGCCGAAGCGCTCGCCGCCGACGGCATCGATGCTGAGGTCATCAACATGCATACGATCAAACCGCTCGATGAGCGTTTGGTGGTTGCCAGCGCCAAGAAGACCGGTCGCGTGGTCACCGCCGAGGAGCATTCGATTATCGGTGGTCTTGGCGAGGCCGTTGCCTCGGTGCTCGCGGAGCAGCATCCAGTGCCGATGCGTCGCGTCGGCGTGCGCGATGTGTACGGCGAGTCCGGCCCTGCGGTCGATTTGCTGCATAGGTACGGTTTGGACGCCGACGGCATCGAAGCTGCGGTCAGGTCCGTGTTGTAAGGAAGGCTTTCCATGGGGTTTGTATCTGCCAACCAAGTGACGATTGGCTACGCCGCCGCCTCGCGCGAGGACGCGCTGCATTATCTGTCCGAGCAGGCTGTTGAGCTTGGTTTTGCCGATGACGCGTCTGCTGTAGAGGCGGCTTTTATTGCTCGCGAAAACGAGGCCGAGACTGGCCTCGTCGCCGGTTTTGCCGTTCCGCATGCCAAGAGCGATGCGATCCATACGCCGGGCGTGGCCGTGCTCAAGCTGTCCGAGCCTGTTGAGTGGCCGAGCTTTGATGGCGTGCCCGTCGATGTGGCGCTCGCGCTGTACGTGCCCGCCGGCGAAGCGGGAACCACGCACCTGCGTCTGCTCTCCAAGGCTGCCGTGATGCTGATGGATGCCGGCTTCCGTGACAAGGTGCGCGAAAGCACCGATCCTGTCGAGATTGCCGAGCTCATCAACGCCGGGCTCGAGGGCTAGAACGGGCTCTCCGTTCCATTAATCGATCCTTCTCCAAGGAAAAGGGCCGCGACGCTATAGACGTCGCGGCCCTGTCTGCGTTTCCCCAGATAAAGCCTGCCAAAATAAACCTGTCCCTTTTCAGCGGGTTGGCGCGATATGATATATACGTCATATACAAGTTGGAAAGTGCGGTAGAGTGGCGGCAATACAAGCCGGCGAAGGGGACCGATATGATCAAGGCTGTCATTTTTGACATGGACGGAACGCTGGTCGATACCGAGCGTTTGGACATGAGGGCATGGAAGGTGGGCGCTGCCGAGCTGGGGATTGCGATTGATGATGCGCTGGTCCATCAGTTTATCGGTCGCTCGATGCCTGATGTCAGGGACATCCTTGAGGAGCATTACGGCAGCCGCGAAATCGTCGAGACGGTCGAAGCCCACTACAGGGATGCTCTCGACGAGATGGTCAAGACCGATCTGGAGCTTAAGGCCGGCGCTGCCGAGTGCCTGGACGAGCTGCTGGCTGCGGGCTATCACGTGGGTCTTGCGACGTCGTCGCGCCGCGTTGCGGCCGAGCGCAACCTCAAGACGGTCGGCCTCTTTGACAAGTTTGAAACGGTGACCTGCAACGAGGATACCCTGAACGGCAAGCCCGATCCCGAGATCTACCTGCTCGCCTGCGAGCGCGCGGGCTTTGCTCCCGAGGAATGTGCCGTGGTCGAGGACTCACGCAACGGCTGCGTCTCTGGCATCGCGGCCGGCTGCCATGTCTTTGCCGTGCCCGATATCTTGCCGCTGCCGCAGGACGTGGCGGACGGCTGCGAAGCCGTGCTCGATACGCTGTTTGATCTGCCGGCAGCGGTCAAGGCCGTGAGCTAAAGGTGTGCGCCGAAGCCGATGGCGGTGGCTTCGGCGTGGCCCCGCTTGCGTTTTCCCAGATAAAACCTGCCAAAATAAACCTGTTCTCTTTTGGTAGGTTGGCGACAATTTATGTAGCCCAGGTTGAGCATAAGCGAGCGAGCGGGTTCCGGGTGCGGCAAGGTGACGTGAAACAAGCGGGCGCTGACCTTTTGGTCGCGCCCGTGAAGTTGAACGTCAGTTTGCCGTGCCCGGAACCCGCGCAGCGCCGAGCGGTTACGCCGTTTGTAAAACGGCGTAACTTAAAGGTTCATGTTGCCGTGGATGTAGGGGGTGACCTCGGGGGAGATATGGCCGCAGCCTAGGTTGCGCAGGGCAGATTCGATGGCGGCGGGAAGCGGGGCCTTGCCCTCGTCGTTGACCGCGGTCCTGCCGAGGGCGGCGATCTTGGCGACGTCTGCCGGCGCGGCCTCGATATGCATGCAGCCGCCGACGAGGCGTGCGCGGACCTGGTCCAGGCCAAGGTCGTGCAGGTAGTCCTCACAGGCGCGGATTACATCGACCTTCTCGCGCGTGAGCTCCTCGCCCGTGGGGACACGCGTGGCCAGGCAGGCTCCTGCCGGCAGGTTCCAAACGGGATAGCCCCAGGCGCGCAGCAGCTCGCGCTCTTCGTCCTTGGTAAAGCCGACCTCCATGAGGGGCGAGCGCACGCCGAGCTCCTGGGCGGCGCGCATGCCGGGGCGGTAGTCGCCGCGGTCGCTTGCGTTGCTGCCGTCGATGACGGTGGGAAAACCCAGCGACCTGGCGTGGTTGACGATGGCGGTAAAGCCGGCGCGCTTGCAGTGGTAGCAGCGGTCGGCATCGTTGCAGGCTACTTGGGGGAGCCGCAGCTGATCGACCGAAAGATTGAGCACGGGGAGCTTAAAATGCGGCCCTTCATTGGCCTGCCCGTCAACGGACCGCTCAAACGAAGCCTGCTCGGGCGTGCCGATGAGCGGCGTGGTGAGGTGAACGAGAAGCGTGCTGGCGGGCATGATGCGGGCGCAGACCGCGGCCAAAAAGCTGCTGTCGACGCCACCGGAAAAGCCGATGGCGACGCGTCCGTATGCCAAAAGCAGCTGCTCGAGCGCTGCGAGTTTGTCCTGAAGCCCCTCTGCAGGTGCGGTGGTGTCTGAAAGCATGAATCGATCCTTGCCGTTGAGTACTCGGTCGAAAACTATAATCCTACCGAGCCACTTGTCATAAGACTTCTATCTATGTAACGAAAGTGCAATATGCTATATACGTTATATACAAGTTTACAGGTGCGGTAAAGTTGCGGGAGTACAGCAGCGCGAAGCGATGGGGGACCGATATGATCAAGGCTGTTATTTTTGATATGGACGGAACGCTGGTCGATACCGAGCGTTTGGGTATCAAGGCGTGGAAGGCGGGAGCGGCCGAGCTGGGATTCGCGATTGATGATGCGCTGATCCATCAGTTTATCGGTCGTACGCTGCCCGATGTCATGGGCATCCTTGAGGAGCATTACAACAGCAGCGAAACCGCTGAGGCGATCTATCGTCGTCACAAGGAGATTCGCGACGAGATGGTCAAGACCGACCTGGAGCTTAAGGCCGGCGCCGCCGAGTGCCTAGACGAGCTGCTGACCGCGGGCTATCACGTGGGTCTTGCGACGTCGTCGCGCCATGTTACCGCCGAGCGCAACCTTAAGACGGTCGGCCTCTTTGACAAGTTTGAGACGGTGACCTGCGGCGAGGACGTCGCACACGGCAAGCCCGATCCCGAGATGTACCTGCTCGCCTGCGAGCGCGCGGGCTTTGCGCCCGAGGAGTGTGCCGTGGTCGAGGATTCCCGCAACGGCTGCGTCTCGGGCATCACGGCCGGCTGCCACGTCTTTGCCGTTCCCGATATCGTGCCGCTGCCGCAGGACGTGGTGGATGGCTGCGAGGCCGTTCTCGATACGCTGTTCGATCTGCCGGCCGCGGTCAAGGCCGTGCGCTAGCGTTTGCACGCGAGTCGCCATGCCTCGCGCCCGATCCCGCAGGACGGTGACGGTAACTATTAGTTTGTGGTTGTCGAGGGCGAGGACGTTGACGGCCCGACTCACCACATGGCTGCCTGCCTGGTCAGCCAGACTGACACGATCCTTAAGGTCGCCAAGATTTTGAAAGTGCCTGTCGAGGTCGTTTGCCGCCAGTTTAGTGGGCGGTTTTGCCAAACCGCGCAACGACTCGACGCTGTAGCGTTCAAATGAGAAACCACCGCAAGGGGGACGGTCCCCTTTGCGGTGGTTATGACTGTTCAGGGGCCGAGCTGTGACTCCAGTCTCGGTCTACTCCAGGAGCCAGTCGATCACGTTGCGCTTGCGGACTCCTTCGTAGTTCGCGTCCGCAAACAGCGTGTCGAGCGTAAGAAGCGTCTTGGGATAGTTGTCTCGGACTTTCTTAAAGGGGGCCAACTCTCGATTGAGGGTAGTTTCGTCGAGCGTTGTGGCTGAAACCTGAAAATAGGCTGTCTCGTCTGAGTTTAGGGCAACAAAATCGATTTCCCCGCCGTCGATATCGCCCACGTAGACGTCGTATCCACGGCGTAGGAGCTCGAGATAAACAACATTCTCGAGGATATGACCGATATCGCTGCTTTGGGTTTTGACGAGAGCGCCTCTAAGTCCAAGGTCAACGGCGTAGTATTTGCCGTTTGTTGAAAGAAGCTGCCGACCGCGCACGTTATAGCGCGGAGCAAAGTACAGCACAAGGCTGTCTGTTAAGCCTTTGAGGTACTTGGCTACGGTTTTCTGGTCGGTTTTGTTGCCGTTGGACGAGAGCGTGTCGGAGATTTTTTTAATCGAGATCCGGTTTCCAATGCTATGGAGTAGGAACTTGGTGATATCGCGCAGGGTCGGGACGTCCGAGACCTTCAGGCGTTCGATAACGTCGCGTATGACGATGGTATCGTAGAGGCTCATAAGATAATCGCGCGCCTGGGGTCCTTGAATGCCCGTCTCGGCGATAAAGGGAAAAGAGCCCCGGGTGATGTACTCGTCAAACAACTGCTCGGGAGCCTTTCCGTCATTGGTTTTTGCCGAGCAAAACTCCTTAAAGGATAGGGGCAGCATCTTGAGCTCTACGTAGCGACCGGAGAGCAAAGTTGCCAGTTCGCTCGAGAGCAGATAGGCGTTGGAACCGGTTATGTAGAGGTCGACATTGTCCTTGATAAAAAGACTGTCGACGGCTTTTTCGAAATGCTCGACGTGCTGTATCTCGTCCAGAAAAACGTAGTTCATCTTATCGGGGACGAGTCTGGCGGAAATGTAGTCGTAGAGTGCTCTATACGACGTAAGCGACTCGAACTCCAGGTCTTCAAAGTTGAGGGATATAACCTGGCCGCCTGTGATTCCATGATCGCGCAGGTAGCTGCGGTAGATTTCAAATAGCATTGATTTGCCGGACCTTCGCACGCCCGAAACGACCTTGATGACGTGCGAGTCTTTCCACGAAATGAGCCAGTCGAGGTGCTGTTTGCGATCAATCAGATTCATGAAACCCCTTTCTTGGCGAGAAAAAACTGGAGCAAAATCAATACTTATAGGAAATATCTAAAAATATGGAATTGAGTCTATTCTAACAAAAAAGTTAATGAAAAATGGATTACATTCCATAAATATCCGTAGCTGCAGGTCCGGCTAAACGGGGAGGGCACATGGGGCCAGTAAAAAACGCCGCAGCGGGGCTGTTTCCGTTGCGGCGTTTTTTGTTACAAGTAGGCGCCCAGGTTGATGTCGGTTATTGGGGCCGCGGATGGGCCCGTCGGGTGCTGCTCGGCCTTTTGGGTGCTCACACGCTCGAGCAAGAAGGGGCGCACGAGCTCCTGACGGTTAATGTCCTCGGTGGCCGTGACCGTGGTGACGGTGCGCGCGGCGGAGCCGATGCGGACTCGTTTGGTCTTGGCGGCAGGTTTATCCTCGATTTGTTCCATGAGCAGCTGCACGCCCTTGCGGCCGATCTCGTAGCCCGGTGGTGCTACCGTGGTGAGGGGGACCGATCCGCTCCAGGCAAGCGGGTTGCCGTCGCAGCCGGCGACAAGAATCTGGTCGGGGACGGAAATGCCCTTGTCGGTTAGTGCCGCGATGATGCCCGAGGCCAATACGTCGGTCAGGCCGATGACAAAATCGGGACGCTCGTCGGTGGGGCGTTTGGCAATCTGAGCGCCGATGCTGTAGCCGTCGGCTGCTGTGTTCCACTCTCCGGCGTCAATGACCTCAATTTTGATATCGGGATGCAGGGCGAGGGCCTTGTGAATGCCAAGGACGCGCAAGGTGAGCTGCATAAATGCCGCTCTGCCCACAACGGTGATATGGCGTGCGCCGCGGGCGATGGCGAGCTCGGCGATAATGCGCCCCTGTGCCTCGTTGTCGGCGGCCACGTAGTAACCGGGCTCGGAGCAATGGACGTCCAGATGGACGATCGGCACGGGCATCTTGGTCATAGCGGGGTGCCAGTCGGGGGACGCCATGGGCTGAACCATGACGCCGGACATCTGCGTGCCCATAAAATAGCGCAGGTAATGGTCCTCGAGAATGCCGTCGTTATCGGCGTTGGCGATGAGCAGGTCGTAACCGTGCTTGCGCGCCTCGTTATGAGCGCCGCTGGCAATTTGGAGCGAGAAGCCGTGGTCGAGACGGGGGAGGACCAAGCCAAAGGACTTGGTGGCGCCGCCTGCGAGCTGACGGGCGCTTTGATTGGGCAGGTAGCCAAGGCGATTGATGGTCTCGTTGATGAGTTTGAGGGTCTCGGGGCGCAGCTTTTCGGGGTGGTTGAGCGCGTTGGATACCGTGCCTAGCGAGACCCCTGCCTCGCGTGCGACGTCGCTGATTTTTACCTTTGCCATAGCGGCCCCTTTGATGCGTTTCAAGTACAAGGCAGATTGTAGCATCCTAAACCAACCAAAAAGTGGCAGGTTTATTTTGGCAGGTTTATCTGGGGAAACGCCGTTGCCAGCGCGACCACCACAAAGGTTCCTGTCCCCATTGTGGCGGTTTGGACCGGCTGGGCATGTGTGCATCGGGTGGTATCTAAGTTGAGATACCACTTCTGGTATATCAGCTTGCGTTTGCGTGAGTACAATACTCGAACGTTATACGTCTCAGCGCCCCCTGTGCGTGGACGTCTTGCAGTCACGCGAACGAAGGGATTTATCCTATGTGCGGAATTGTCGGCTACACCGGCTCTGATATTGCAAAGAACATCCTGGTCACGGGCCTCAAGCGTATGGAGTATCGCGGCTATGACTCCTCGGGCGTCGCGCTCGAGGTGGGTGAGGGCGCCGCGGCGCACCTCGACGTCATCCGCCGCGTGGGCAAGGTCGCGGGCCTGGAGAGCGAGCTTTCCAACATCGACAGTGACGCTACCTGCGGTATCGGCCACACCCGTTGGGCCACCCACGGCAAGCCCTCCGTCGTTAACGCCCATCCCCACACCAGCTGCGACGGTCGTATCGCCATCGTCCACAACGGCATCATCGAGAACTTCGCCGAGCTGCGCGAAGAGTTGGAGGGTCGCGGCCACCACTTTAAGAGCGAGACCGATACCGAGGTCTTCGCGCATCTGATCGAAGAGGCCTATGCCGAGACGCACGACCTGATGGCCTCCGTGCGCGAGGCTTGCACCCACGTGGTCGGTGCCTATGGTCTGGCCGCCGTGTGCGCTGACGAGCCCGGCGTGATCGCCGTGGCCCGCAAGGATTCCCCGATCGTAGTCGGTGTGGGCGAAACCGGCTCCTATGTTGCTTCCGATGTCATCGCGCTCATCGACGCCACCCGCGATGTCGTGGTGCTCGAGGACGGTCAGTTTGCCAAGCTCACGCCCGCAGGCGTCGAGTACACCGACGAGGCCGGCAACGTTATCGAGCCCAAGGTCACCCACATCGACTGGGACCTGGACATGGCAGAAAAGGGCGGTTATCCCGACTTTATGCTCAAGGAGATTCACGAGCAGCCGCGCGTCGTGCGCGACACGCTGGTTGGTCGTATGACGCCGGCCGGCGAGCTCGACATCGACGAGCTGGGCCTTTCGCTCGAGGAGCTCAACGACATCGACCGCGTCTACGTGATCGCTTGCGGCACCAGCTATCACGCTGGCCTCATTGCCAAGAATCTCATTGAGGGCTGGGCTCGCATCCCCACCGAGGTGGAGGCGGCCAGCGAGTTCCGTTATCGCAACCCCATCATTACGCCGACGACGCTTGTCGTTGCCGTGTCCCAGTCGGGCGAGACGGCCGATACCCTTGCCGCCATTCGCGACGCGCGCATCAAGGGTGCCAAGGTCTTCGGCATCACCAACGTGGTGGGCAGCCCCGTGGCGCGTGAGAGCGACGGCGTCATCTACACCAAGGCCAACAAGGAGATCGCGGTCGCCTCGACCAAGAGCTTCATCGGCCAGGTCGTGAGCCTTACACTTTTGGCCCTGCTGCTGGCGCAGGTCAAGTACCGCTTGACCACCAAGCAGGCGCGCATGCTGTTCCGCGAGCTTTCCGATACGGCCGAGCAGATCCAGTGGATTTTGGATACCCAAACCGAGTCCGTTCATGAGGCTGCCCTGCTGTGCAAGGACGCGCAGTCGGCGCTGTTCGTGGGCCGTGGCATGGGTGCCGCTATTTCCTACGAGGGCGCGCTCAAGCTCAAGGAGGTCAGCTACCTGCACGCCGAGGCATATGCCGCCGGTGAGATGAAGCATGGCCCCATTGCCCTGATCGACCCGGGCTTCCCTGTCATCGCCGTGGCCACCAAGAGTGCCACCTACGACAAGACCGTGTCGAACCTCATGGAGTGCAAGGCGCGCGGCGCCAAGGTCATCGTCGTTGCCACCGAGGGCGACGAGGAGATCAACAAGATCGCCGACTGCATCATCCGCGTGCCGGCAGTCCGCGACGTGTTCAGCCCCATTACGGCGAGCGTTCCACTGCAGCTGCTCGCCCGCGAGGTCGCCATCCTGCGCGGCTGCGACGTCGACCAGCCCCGAAACCTCGCCAAGAGCGTCACGGTAGAGTAGTTGGTTCCGCCGTTCTAGCGACTAAGGCCCGGCTCCGCATCAAGACGGAGCCGGGCCTTTTCTGCATTTGACCAGATAAAACCTGCCAAAATGAACCTGTCCCTTTTTGGCGGGTTAGCGGAGCTTGCTGGTCTCGAAGTACTCGGGGAACTGGTCCAGAACCTCGGTTTGGTTGCGGAACATCATGTGCAGGTGCTTGCTGACCAAAAAGCTCGCTTCGATGGGGTCGCGACCGGCGATAGCGCGGCGAATCTGCTTGTGTTCGTTCACGATGTCCTGATTGTCGAGAACCTGCGTGGCAGCGCGCAGCCAGCGGAAGCGCTCCAGGTCGGCATTGGTCTCTTCGAGCCACGACCACACGGTGCTGCGACATGCGATGCTAAAAATCATGTGATGCATGAGGTTGTCGCTCAAAAAGAAACCGATGCGATCCTCTTCGGCCATGGCCTTTTCCTGCAGCACGATGGCGCGGTCGAGCTGCTCGATGCCAGCCGACGTGGCGCGCGCACAGCACTCCACGATCACCTGCTTTTCCAGATGCTCGCGGATGTAACAGGCACTCTCGGCAAGGGTGAGGTTGATGGGTGAGACGTAGGTGCCGCTCTGGGGCACGGTGCGCACCAGGCCTTCCTGCGCCAAGCGAACCAAAGCCTCGCGCACAGGGGTGCGCCCCATATCCAGGTCGTCGCAAAGTTGCTTGACGCCCAGCTTTTCGCCCGGCTTGTAGTCCAGGTAGACGATTTTGCGTCGAATGGTGTGGTAGGACTGGTCCTGTAGGCTCGTTTCCTGCTCGCCGACGTGCATCGATTCTTCCATAGCGCCTCGCAACTGTTCTATCAAACTCATATGTCAGTTGTTAATTATGCCGCGAATCAGCTCTCCGCGGTGGGTAATTCGGCTGTTGCCTGAGAACTATTGCGGCATCTTAGTCTGTGTTTGCGCAAGGCTGCGCTCAATGTTGCCGTATCATAAGCCGTCGCAAACGTGAAATAGAAAGAAGGAATCCCATATGCAACTGGCAAATATCGTACGCGAGCGCTGGAAAGGCGTTTTGTTCTGCCTGATCATCGCCATTCCCGCGACGTTGCTCGGCAAACAGGTTGAGGTGGTCGGCGGTCCGGTATTCGCCATCCTCTTTGGCATGGTCCTGGCGCTCGTCTTTCCCAAGAATCGTCGCGAACAGCTCGCCGCCGGCGTCACCTATACGTCCAAAAAAGTCTTGCAGTACGCGGTTATCCTGCTTGGCTTTGGCATGAACCTCTCCCAGATTCTGTCCAAGGGCGCCCAGTCGCTGCCGATTATCGTGGCGACAATCTCGACCTCGCTTGTCATCGCCTTTGTGCTCTGCCGCGTTATGAACGTGCCGGGCAAGATCGCGACGCTTGTGGGTGTGGGTTCGTCGATTTGCGGCGGTTCTGCCATCGCTGCGACCGCACCCGTCATCGATGCCGACGATCGCGAGATTGCCCAGGCTATTTCGGTCATCTTCCTGTTTAACGTTATCGCGGCGCTCGTGTTTCCGACGCTCGGCGGCATGCTCGGGCTGACCAACGAGGGCTTTGGCCTGTTTGCCGGCACCGCCATCAACGACACCTCGTCGGTAACGGCTGCGGCGAGCGCTTGGGACAGCATGCATCCCGGCGCCAATGTGCTCGAGAGCGCCACGGTGGTCAAGCTTACCAGGACGCTGGCCATTATTCCCATTACGTTGGTTCTCGCATGCTGGCAGATGCATCTGGCGCGCAAGGCCGGCGGCGACGCCAAAAACACGTTCTCGCTTAAACGCGCGTTTCCTATGTTCGTGCTGTTCTTTGTGCTGGCGAGCGTGATCACCACGGTGTTTCAGCTTCCCGCGTCCATTACGGCGCCCATCAAGGAGCTTTCGAAGTTCTTTATCGTGATGGCCATGGCGGCTATTGGCTTTAATACCGATATCGTCGAGCTGGTCAAAAAGGGCGGCAAGCCCATCGCATTGGGCTTTTGCTGCTGGATTGGCATTGCGTGCATGAGTTTGGGAATGCAGCACGTGCTGGGAATCTGGTAGAGAAGCAGCTTATTTGCGTGCTGCGTGCTGGCGAGCGCATCCTCGCGGTGGAGCGATAGGAGCTCTTGCGGGTATGGCTTGTCCGCAGGTTTATAGGTCCCGAAGAGCTCTTATCGCCCCGCCAGGATGGCGATGCGGGGCAACTCATATACTCGCAGGACGGCGGCTTCTGCCCTATAGTGTTTGGTGAGCAATATCGTTCAATTTTGAAACACTCGCCCGCGCGGCCGTCGGTGGCGGCGTGGCGCCGAGGACGGGGCGCAATATGAACAGTGACGCCAAGCTGCAAATCTTGATCGAGGCCTTGGCTGCTGCCGGGGCCTCGGCGTTGGCAATCGATGGGCATGGACATGTGGCGATATCGACCATGGGTGATGCCGCGCTCGAGCAAGATGTCGCGGCATTTGTCGCCGAGCGCCTGGGGCGCGTGGGCAACGGCACGCGCCTGGTGATGGGGCATGCGGGAGGGCGCTTGAGCCTCACGGTGCGTCCGGTCGCCAAGGAATACGGCGCGCTTTGGGTGGTCGTGGTCCGCGAGGTGCGCGGCGTGGCGGCGCACGCGGGTATTGAGTGGCTTAACGCAGATGAGGTCGAGGCGCGCTACGAGGCAAGCGCGTACGGCATTGTCGAGGGTGCCGCTGCGGTCGCTGGCCCCGTCTGCGAAAGCTATGCCCGCGGCGTGCCCCTCATGTTGGAGGGCGAGCTGGGTGCTGGCCAGGCAGAGATTGCAAAACGCCTCTATCTGGATGGGCCTTATGCTGACGAACCCTTTGTGTCCGTGGCACTTGACGAGCTCACGGATCGCGGCTGGCGCCATCTGCTCAAAAGCTCGGAATCGCCGCTGTTCCAGGCAAGGCTGACCCTTTGTATTGGCGGCTGGCATGCACTTTCGCCGCAGCGTCTGCGCGAGCTTGTCTCTACGATGACCGACACGGCGCTGGCCACGCGTTGCCATGTGGTTCTGACGGCAAACGATATGCCGGGCGGTGGCGAAAGCGATCAGGCCGCTTTTGTAACCGAGCGCTTGGCGTGCGCAGTAAGTGTGGCGCCTGCGATTGCCGAGCAGGGTGGCGCATCGAAAAAGGTTGCGCAGTATTTGTCGTATCTGTCAGATGTCTTTGGAACTGCCGCTCCGAGTATGTCCGAGGAGGCCGCCTCGACGCTCAACGGCTATCGCTGGCCACGAAACTATCTGCAGCTTCGCGAGGTATCGGAACGACTGTATATATTAGTAGGGTCGGGTGTGGCGGAGCGCGCGGTGGCGGAGGAGGTGCTCGCCCAGGAGGATGTCATCAAAACCGCAACTTTTGGCGCCCCGACGCTCGACAGCGACCTGTATATCCTGCGTCCACTGGCCGATACCGAACGCGACATCGCGCGGCTGGTCGTAGGCTACCTCCAGGGCAACCGGACCCGCGCAGCCGAGGTGCTGGGGATAAGCCGCACGACTCTGTGGCGCTTGCTGAAGGACGACGACCGCTGAGCGAGGCACCCGTGACCGCGTGCGGCGCGTGTGCTACAGTCCAAAGCAGTAATGTTTCGATTGCGTTACGGCGTGCGGGGGCGTATGGCGGAGACTTCAAAATCAAACCGGAATAGACGGAGCGCGGCTCCAGTTAACCGCCGCACGACGTCCCGGACGTGGGGCAAGCACGCGTCGGGGTTCGACGGTTCGTTCAAGCGCACCAAATACGGCTATCCTTCGGCAAGCGCTCGCTTGGCCATGCAGGCCGAGTCGTCGCTGCGGGGGCGCAAGCGCGTGGTGGGCTCTAAGCTCAAGCACGACGGAACGCTCGGCTACATCAGCCGCGGGGCGGCTCGCCGCAGTGGGCTCAATCCTGCTGGCTGGCATCGATATGTGCCGATCGTGGTCGTTGCCGCGATAATCGTCATCGCACTCGCGGCACTCGGATATGCTGGCGGCGGTGCCAACTTGGACGCAATGTTCAAATCGCCCGAGCTCGCGCATGCAGGCACAGAAGTTGTCGAGGGTGCTCAGATCCAGACGGGCGTCGCGCCCCAGCGCGGTATCGTTGCGGCGGCCTCCACCATCGCCGATGCGCATAAGAACGAGGACGAACAAGGCGACGGCGCCGAAACGACTCGTACGAACGAAACGACGACAACTCCATCGGCAAGATAAGTTGCGAGCGGGGCAGCAAATTTGGGACGGGGCCTTTTAGCTGCCCAAGTGCCAGATGCCAACAGTGACGCGGTCGATGTCAGTCATCAACAGCGAGCGAGCCGCATTTGCGCCAAGGTGACGTGAAATGAGAGGGCGCTGACCTTTTGGTCGCGCCCTCGAAATTGAACGTCAGATTGGCGTGAATGCGGCCCGCGCAGCGTCAACGGGTCCGCCGTTCGTTAGAACGGCGGAACATACACCACGTTGTCGCGGCGCGGCTTTGCCTCGGGAAGCGTGCTCTCGGCGTAGCCCAGAATGCAGTTGCCCACACCGCGCAGACTTCCGTCGGTGGGTAGACCCCACTTGGCCAGCAGTTCCAGTCCCTCGGGTGAGTCAAAGACCTCGTGCGCGCGGTGGATCCAACACGAATCGACACCCAGTGCATAGGCGGCGTTGAGCAAGTTGCCCATGGCGAGCGAGCCGTCTTCCAGATGCGTGGGCACGTTGCGGTCGACCAGTACCACCACAACCGTTTTGGCTCCGTAGAAGGGGTCGCCGTTGCTACCCATGACTTGGGCGTTAAGCTGCGAGAGACGCTCGACGGTCGCGGGATCGGTGACGGCGACAAACGTCACCGGCTGGCGGCCCATGCCGCTCGGTGCATATTGGCCGGCTTCGATAATACGTGCAAGCTTTTCGGCCTCGACGGGACGATCGCTGTATTTGCGGCAGCTGCGGCGGTGAATGAGCGCTTCGATAGTCTCCATGGTGCCTCCTTGTAGTGGCGTTGCAGATGCCCCGTTCATACCCGTCGGGCTCAAACGATAGACGGTCAATTGCCCGGCCAAAAGGATAGATTCCAATTGGGAAAGTAGGTTTGCATAAAAGTACCTTCAGAATGTGACAAACAAATGGGATGGTTAAACGTTTTATCCCGTCTACCCTGCGGTTTTTTACCACTTGCCTAAATGACGAACGTATAACCTCTGATAAAGGTTTTACTAAAGGAGTGCCAACGTTTATCAATGCGCCGTGGTGGCGCCGGGCCAGGAGGTAACTATCATGTTCCAGGCTGGAGATGTCGTCGAGACCGACTTCGAAGGATTTCTGAAGCTGCTGCGTTCCAAGACGCGCGCTTTCGTGTCGATCAACGATCACGAGTACTACATCACGCACACCGATGGCTACTGGCGTGTTCAGGATTGCGAGGCCCTCAACGATAAGGGCCACTTTACTGACTGCTCCGAGCTGGTCAACACGGTCTGCGAGGTTGTTGAGCTGCCTTGGATTTGCGGCAAGAGCCTGCATGACAGCTTTGCGGGCGCTACGGTCTACGAGGCCGTCGCTGCCTAACAGGCAATAAAACCCGATTTTCACGTGACCGCTGGCGCCGCCCCCGCGCCGGCGGTCTTTTTCTGCCGATAGGCCATAAAAGTGCACGCGTTTGCGGAGAGCCTGTTGACGATAGTCAAAACTCGGACTAATGTAGAGATACAAAATTGGTCAAAACTCGGACAATCGAATGGTGGGATAGATGAATAGTGCGGTTACGCTGGTCGATTTCGACCGGATGCTCAATGGACTCGACCATATCTATTCGGAGTTCTCGCGCGCCTGCGGTCTTTCGGATTGCGCCTATTGGATGCTCGTCGACACCAGCACGGCGGACGGCAGCATCGCCGTGAGTCGTCTGACAAGCGAATGGTTCTATAGCAAGCAGACCATCAATTCGGCAATCAAGACGCTTAGGGCGCGAGGGCTTGCGACGTTGGAGTTTGCCGAGGGCAGTCGTAAGAACAAGGTTGTGCGACTGACCGCAGAAGGTATGCAGTTTGCCAAGCGCTACGCGTTGCCGGCGCAAAAAGCCGAGCAACAGGCATTCGAGGCGCTCGAGCCGTGGGAACAGCGCGAGATCATGCGCTTGGTCGGTAAGTTCTCCCATGTTCTTAACGAAGAGTGCGAGGCATTTAAACGGCAAGTTGCCGCCGAGAACGAGGCTGACGATAAGGGCGAGGGGGAGACATGCGACTCTTAATGAGGTTTATGAGGCCGTACCGCGGTCTGATCGCGGTGACGCTGCTGGTGCTGCTAATCGACAACGTCGGTACGCTGCTCGTGCCCACGATGTTGGCGAACATGGTCAACACGGGCATCACGACGGGCGACGTCGATTACATCTTGCGCAACGGTCTGTACATGCTCATCGCGACCGGCATGGCTAGCGGCGGCGCGGTGCTGGGCTGCTATCTTTCGGCCCGTCTGGCGGCCAATGTGGCCTGCGACATCCGCAACGCCGTCTACGATAAGTCGCTCGAGCTGTCCGCCAGCGACTTTGAGCGCTTTGGCACGGGTTCGATGATCACGCGCTCGCTCAACGACATCAACGTGATCCAGCAGGCCATTCTGCAGACGATTCAGTTGGTGCTGCCGGTGCCGTTCTTGGCCGTCGCGGGCATCATCTTCGCCTGGTTTATCGATCCTGCCATGGGCACGCTTCTGGGCGTCGTGGTTGCGATTGTGCTGGTGGCGGCGGTCTTTACGGTTGCCAACGCGGCTCCGATCTTTATGCGCTTGCAGAGCTTTATCGACCGCATGAACGTGGTGCTGCGCGAAAACATCGTGGGCGTGCGCGTCATCCGTGCGTTTAACAAGGAGCGTCACGAGGAGCGGCGCCTGGACGAGGTGTTCAGCGACTACGCCGCCAACGCCATCAAAGTCAACCACCTGTTTGTGGGCCTCGACAGCTCAAGCTTCTTTTTGATGAACATCGCCGAGGTGGCGGTGCTGTGGGTGGGCGGCAACCGCGTGGGCGCCCATGCCATGCAAATCGGTAGCATCTCGGCCGTACTGGAATACGCGATCCTGATCCTGTTCTTTGTGATGATGGCGCAGATGGTGATTCTGACGCTTCCGCGCGCTGCGGCGTGCCTCAACCGCGCGCAACAGGTGTTGGAGATTGAGCCGAGCATTGTGGACGGCAAGCGCACGCTGGATACGTGCGCGGCGGAGCCTGTTGACAGTGCCGACGCGGTCGCCGTGTTCGACCATATGTCGTTTCGTTTTGACGACGCCGACGAGGACACGCTGTGCGATCTGAACTTTACCTGTCGCCGCGGTCAGACGACCGCGATCGTCGGCTCGACGGGCTCGGGCAAGTCGACGGTGGCCAAGCTCCTGCTGCGTTTCCACGATGCCACCAAGGGCGCCATTCGCCTGGACGGCGTCGACCTGCGCGAGCTTTCGCAAGGCGAGATTCGCGGGCGCATTGCCTATGTGCCGCAAAAGGCATGGCTGTTCTCGGGCACCGTGGCAAGCAACCTGCGCTTTGGCAACGAAGACGCGACTGAGGCCGACATGCTTCACGCGCTCCAGGTTGCCCAGAGCACCTTTGTGCTCGATCAGCCGCAGGGGCTCGATACCCCGGTGGCGCAGGGCGGCACGAACTTTTCGGGCGGCCAGCGCCAGCGTCTGGCCATCGCCCGTGCGCTCATGAAGCATGCCGATCTATATATCTTCGATGACAGTTTTTCGGCCCTGGACTTTAAGACCGATGCCGCCCTGCGCCATGCGTTGCAAGACGAGACGCGTGACGCTGCGGTGCTCATCATCGCGCAGCGCATCTCGACGATTCTGCACGCCGACCAGATTGTCGTGCTCAAGGATGGCGAGGTCGTGGGCTTGGGCACGCATGGCGAGCTTATGGAAACCTGTGAGGTATACCGCGCCATCGCGGAATCGCAAATGAAGGGAGGTGAGTAGCATGACCGGAGAGCTCAAGAAGCGCAGCGACGCTATCGATGCCGTCGTTGTGGACGCGGTCGAAGCGGTCGAGCAGGCTGCCGCGTCGACCGAGCTGGATGACGTTGCCAAGGCCGCGGCCGAGCGTGAGGCTCGCCGCCAAGCGCTGTACGAGGAAAACGAGCGTGCCGAGGACGAGCGTGCCCGCGCGGAAGCAGAGCGCATGCGCGATGTGGACGACGAGGATGAGGACGAGAAACCCCGCGATACCTGGGCGACGGTACGCCGCTTGTGGGGCGAGGCCGCCGGCGACCATTGGCGCTTCTACATCGTGTTTGCGAGCATCGTGTTCTACGTCATCTTTAACACCGCCGCGCCGGCATATAGCGCCCATGTTATCGACGAGCTGTGGGGCCATATACAGGTGGCGTTTGCCAGCGGAACCACCTTCAACATCACCTGGGAGAACTGCGGCAAGACCATCTTCGTCTACTTTATGATCTGGACTGCCGCTGCCTCGTTCTATGCGCTCCAGAGCTTTTTGATGTCGAGCGTGGCCGAACGCCTCAACCTGCGTCTACGCAACCGCATCGCACAAAAGCTCAATCTTCTGCCGCTTGCCTTCTTTGACGCGCATCGTCCCGGTGAGGTCGTCAGCCGTGCGACCAACGACTTGGACAAGATGTCCGAGAGCATGCAGCGCGGATTGCTGCAGCTGCTTGTGTCGATCGGCACCGTGACGGGTGCCATCATCATGATGTTCGTCTATAGCGTTAAGCTCACGCTCGTCTTTTTGGGCTTCACGGCCCTGTCGCTGCTGGTGACCAAAGTGGTTTCGCGCCGCACGCATGATGTAACGGGCGAACGCCAGGAGTGGGTGTCCAAGATTACGAGCGCGGTCGAGGAGGGCTACTCGGGCCGTCTGGTGATTCGCGCGTTCAACCGCGAGCGCCAGAGTTCTGCCGAGGTACACGAGGCCTCGGGCGAGCTGGCGCGTGTGAGCGTCAAGGCCGACTTTATGATTAACGCTGTGGGCCCCGCGGTTCGCTTTATCGGTCGTCTGGCGCAGATCGTGATCGCGCTCGTGGGCTGCAACATGCTGGTGGCCGGTCAGATGACTGTCGGCGTGTTCCAGGCGTTCTTCCAGTTTATCTACGAGGCGTCCGAGCCCATGACGCAGCTCTCGTTTACCTTCAACTCGCTGCAGAGCGCGCTGGCGAGTGCGGAGCGCGTGTTCGACCTGCTCGATGAGCCCGAGATGGAGGCCGATCCGCAGCCGGGCGAGGCCGCCAAGCTGCCGGGTCGCGTGGAGGGCCGCGTCTCCTTTGAGCACGTGCGCTTTGGTTATTCGCCCGACAAGCCGCTCATGCGCGACGTGTCGTTTACCGCCGAGCCGGGCCAGAAGATTGCCGTGGTGGGAACCACGGGCGCAGGCAAGACGACGCTCATCAACCTGCTCATGCGCTTTTACGAGATCGACGGCGGCCGCATTACGCTTGACGGTGTGGATACGCGCCTCATGGATCGCGGCGAGCTACGGCAGCAGTTTGGCATGGTGCTACAGGACGCCTGGCTGTTCGACGGCACGATTGCCGAGAACATCGCCTACGGCTGCCCCGAGGCAACGCGCGAGGAGATTGTTGCGGCCGCTCGCGCCGCCCAGGTCGACTTCTTTGTGCGCACCATGCCTCAGGGCTACGACACGCGTGTAGCCAACGATGCCGAAAGCATCAGCCAGGGCCAGCGTCAGCTGCTAACCATCGCACGCGTGCTGCTCAACAACCCGGCGATTCTCATCCTGGACGAGGCGACGTCGAGCGTGGATACGCGCACCGAGCTTGCCATCGGCCGCGCCATGGACGCGCTCATGCGCGGGCGCACGAGCTTTGTGATCGCGCATCGCCTGTCGACGATCGTGGACGCCGACCTGATCTTGGTCATGGACCACGGCAACATTATCGAGCAAGGCACGCATAAGGAGCTGCTGGCAGTCGAGGGCGCCTACGCCGACCTCTATCTGAGCCAGTTCGCATAATGTGACAAAGGGACAGTCCCGCATGTCACATCAAAAGGAATGGCGCGCCGGGGATGGATTCCCTGGCGCGCCTTTGCGTTGGCGTCGATGTTGTCGGCGGCCGTCCGCTTTTAGCGTTCGTCCACGAGTTTGGCGACGAGGGCCTTAAGCTCGGCCACCTCTTGCTCGAGCTCTTTGACCCGGCGTGCGTTCTCGGTGATGCCTTGGCGGTTGAGGGCGCTTTGCTCGGCTGCGTCGTCGGGCATGTACTCGCGATGCTGCTTGGCGTCGAAGGTCTCCTCGAACACGCGGCAGCCGTTGCGTTTGATAATGCGGCCGGGCACGCCCACGACGGTGCAGTTGTCGGGCACGTCTTTGACGACAACCGAGTTGCCGCCGATTTTGACGTTGTTGCCGATGCGAATGTTGCCGAGCACCTTGGCGCCTGTGCCCACGGTGACGTTGTTGCCCAGGGTGGGGTGGCGCTTGCCGGTCTCGTTGCCGGTGCCGCCAAGTGTGACGCCCTGATAGAGCACGCAGTTGTCGCCCACAATGGCGGTTTCGCCGATGACAACGCCCATGGCGTGGTCGATAAAGAAATGCTTGCCGATCTGTGCGGCAGGATGAATCTCGACGCCAGTGATATGGCGGGTGATTTGCGAGAGCACGCGGGCGAGCGAGCGATGTCCATGTTCCCACAGCCAGTGCTCGGGCACGTGGTTCCACTTGGCGTGCAGGCCGGGGTAAGAAAGGAAGATGACTAGGCCGTTTTGCGCGGCGGGGTCCTGTGCCTGGACGGTCTTGATGTCCTCGCGAATGGTATTGATAAAGCTCACCGGCCGCCCTCCCTTAGCGCCGCGACAATGCAATTCAATAAAGTATAGCGATTCGCTAGGGATTAGGAAGAGCAATCTTGCTCGGCTTTGCGCGACAGGTGTCAATTATGCAAACTTGCTGGTAATGAAGTCACGCTTTTGTAAGGTCGTGTGCGTTGCCGCGTCACAACCGTATACTGGTCAACTTGGACGTGTCCGCGCCCACAACTGAGAGGTTTTACTTCATGGGTTTCATCAATTTTATCGCCGAGCTGCTTAAGGATCCGCGCACCGCGATCGCCAGCTGGATCGCTGCCGGCCCGCTTATGGCCTATGGCTGCGTGTTCCTGATCATCTTTATCGAGACGGGCGTGGTGTTCTTCCCGTTCCTTCCCGGCGATTCGCTGCTGTTTGCCTCGGGTTTCTTTGCCCACAACGGCGGCTTTAACATCGTGGCTCTGCTGGCCGTCGCATGGACGGCTGCCATCTTGGGCGATCAGTGCAACTTTATGATCGGCCACTTCTTTGGCAAAAAGATCATCGCCTCGGGCAAGGTGAAGGCCATGACGCCCGAGCGCATCAAAAAGTCCGAGGAATTCCTGGACAAATGGGGCCACCTGGCCATCTTCCTGGGTCGCTTCTTCCCGTTTATCCGCACCTTTGTGCCCTTCATCGCCGGCATGGGCGGCATGCATTGGCGCAACTTTGTCATCTTTAACGTGTTGGGCGGCATTACCTGGTCGACGGTCTTCACTCTGTTGGGCTACTTCTTTGGCGGCATCCCCTTTGTGCAGGAGCACTTTGAGCTGCTGATTATCGGCATCGTCGCCGTGTCGATCATCCCGACCGTGGTCGGTCTGGTTAAGGCTAAGCTGGGCAAAAAGAACGCGTAGCTCGAGCCAGCGCGCAAACCGTGCCGTTGAGGCCCGTCACCCTTTACGGTGGCGGGCCTTTCTGCTTCGGTCAAATGAAAATACTTTACTTAGTTAAAGAAAAGCGTTTTATCAGACGCGTACGGGGAGTACAATCTCGTGCATGCGAATCGACGTGCCATCGGCTTTGATGCCGTTCGCGTGTCCCGTCCGGCTCTACGCTCCGGGCGTGCGACGTTGCGACGCGGTCGGCTTCGGTCTTTGCGTACGGGTTCGCGAGTATGCAACTGTGTATGTAAGGAGCGACATATGACTGTCGAGAAGAAGGATATCGATTGGGGTAGCCTCGGCTTTGGCTACATGAAAACCGATTACAGCTACGAGGCTCATTGGAAGGATGGCAAGTGGGACGAGGGCGGCCTGACCACCGACCACACCCTGCATGTTTCCGAGTGCGGCGGCATCTTCCATTACTGCCAGGAGGTCTTTGAGGGCCTGAAGGCCTACACCGCCGAGGACGGCAGCATCGTCTGCTTCCGTCCCGACATGAACGCTGAGCGTATGTATAACTCTGCCCAGCGCCTCGAGATGCCCCCGTTCCCCAAGGACAAGTTTGTCGAGGCCGTCAAGCAGGTCGTTTCTGCCAACGCCGCCTGGGTTCCGCCCTTCGGCTCCGGTGCAACCCTGTACGTGCGTCCGTTTATGATCGGCTCTGGTGACGTGATCGGCGTGGCTCCCGCTCCTGAGTACACGTTCCGCATTCTCGTGACCCCGGTCGGTCCGTACTTTAAGGGTGGCCTCAAGCCCGTCAAGCTGCGCGTTTCCGAGTACGACCGCGCCGCACCGCACGGCACCGGCAACATCAAGGCTGGCCTGAACTACGCCATGTCCCTCAAGCCCACGATGGAGGCCCATCGCGAGGGCTATGCCGAGAACCTGTATCTCGACTCTGAGTCCCGCACCTATGTCGAGGAGACCGGCGGCGCGAACGTTCTGTTCGTGAAGGAGGACGGCACGCTCGTCGTTCCTCAGTCGCACACCGACTCCATCTTGCCCTCCATCACCCGTCGTTCGCTCGTTCAGGTTGCCGAGGACCTGGGTATGACCGTCGACCAGCGTCCCGTCGAGTGGGCCGAGGTCAAGGCCGGCACCTTTGTGGAGTGCGGTCTGTGCGGCACCGCTGCCGTCATCTCTCCGGTCGGCGAGATCGACAACAAGGTCTACGGCGCCGACGAGACCGTGACCTTCCCGGCTGGCTACACCGAGATCGGCCCTGTGATGAAGAAGCTCCGCGAGACCCTGACTGGTATCCAGTCTGGTGCTGTTGAAGATAAGCACAACTGGGTCTATACCGTGGCGTAAGCTGCCATAGCTGTTCGGCCCGAGGGCAACCTTCCTTTCCGGCGCGTCCTCGGACATGAAAGAACCTCCGCTGCGCACTTCGTGCGGCGGAGGTTCTTTCGTCCTGCGGAGTGCGCCGGAAAGGAAGGTTGCCCTCGGGCCTGCGTTACCTCGGCGCTGCCGTTACGGGCAATATAGATCTGAATTAAAGATGGCGCGCGGCCTTTTAGGCCGCGCTTTTGTTTTGGTTCGCGCCATGTGGGGGCGATGGCGACGTGCATTTTTGCGAGTATTCTGCAATCGAAGGCCCCTGCATACCGACCTCGGGCAAAAAATCGGGATTTCTCGATGTTTTCTACGAATGATGGGCGGGGTTATGGGCTGACAGCGTTTGATTTGCAGGGATATTCGCGGTCTTTGGCATTTATCGCGGCGCCCGAAGCCCTTGGTTATGTTGAATACTCCTAAAAATGCACGGCGCTTAGAGGGGGACCTTCGCGAAAAAGGAAACCGCCCCGTCGAAGTATGCATTCGACGGGGCGGTTTATGCATTTGGCCGATTAAAGATGCGCTGTCAAACTACTAGAACTTGACGGTCGGGGCCTGGCGGGCTGCTTCGGCGGCCTCGAAGCCCTGGCGCTCCTTAAACTGGAAGATGCCGGCAAAGATGACAGCCGGGAACGTCTGGATGGCGTTGTTGTAGCTGAGCACGCAGTCGTTGTAGCTCTGGCGTGCATAGCTAATCTTGTTCTCGGTATCCTCGAGCGACGCCTGCAGCTGCGTAAAGTTGGTGTTTGCCTTAAGGTCGGGATAGGCCTCGGCTACGGCGAAGAGCTGGCGTAGCGCACCGGTCAGCACGTTGTCGGCCTCCATCTTGGCCTCGGGCGTGGTGGCCTTGACGGCGGTGTTACGCGCGCTGATCACGGCGGAGAGCGTCTCTTGCTCGTGCTTGGCGTAGCCCTTGACGGTCTCGACCAGGTTGGGGATCAGGTCGTTGCGGCGCTGCAGCTGCGTATCGATGTTCTGCCAGGCGTTATCGATGCGGTTACGCTTGGTGACCATGTTGTTGTAGATGCCGGCGATGGCGCAGACAATCACAATGACAACAACGATGCCGATGATGACGGTAATCATGATGTCTCCGTTTCGAATGGCCGCGGCGGCATGCGCCAGCTGCCGTTGGTATAACGCTACTAGTATACCCGCAACGTTTTGCCGTGCCGAACTTTCCGGTAAGCGTTATGTTTTCGGCGGGGTCGGCACCGGGGTAAAACGCGCGAGGTACAGGTGTAAGATATGCGACAGATTGACGAGTGTTGTCTTTGCCCTGAGGATGGCGATACCAGTGGACCTTCGCATTAAGAAAACCTACCGTGCCCTGTTCGATGCTTTCACCGAGCTTCTCGAGGAGCATCGTTTTGAGGACCTGACGGTTGCCATGCTGTGCGGCCGCGCCATGATTCGCCGCACGACGTTCTACAAGCACTTTCGCGACAAGAACGACTACTTTGCCTTTTATATCGATGAGCTCATGTCCGGCTTGCCGCAAAAACAGCCCGATGAGGCCGGCACAGTGTCTGCCGAGGACGTGCGCGCGCTTCGGCACGCGATTTTGGACGATGCCATGGACCTGATTCTGGCCCATGAGCAGCTCATGGACAACATTTTGGCGAGCAGCATGTCGGGAATGCTGACCAACGTTATTTGCGACCGCATTGCCCGCTCCATCCGCGAGCGTGTGATGAACGTGCTTGCCGAGGATGCCCTGGCCCCCGTGTCACTCGAGACGACGTCTGAGTTTGTCGCCGGCGGTATTATTCGACTTTTCACGATATGGTGGGAATCGGGCCACGATCTTGAGCGTCGACCCGAGATGGCCGACGTGGTCGATGCGCTGTTTGAGCGGACCATGACACCGGTGCATCACTAAAAGTGGCGGAGAGAGGGGGATTCGAACCCCCGGAACGCTCTCGCGCTCAACGGTTTTCAAGACCGCCGCATTCAACCGCTCTGCCATCTCTCCGTGAGTCGTAATGATAGCATCGTTTTGAATTTGCAACAGGGAAGGCGAACGATGACGATCACCGAAATCGACGAGAAGTTCATGCGCGAGGCGTTGGCGGAGGCGCGAGCCGCCGCGGCGGTGGGCGAGGTGCCCATCGGAGCCGTAGTGGTGCGCGACGGCGAGATCGTCGCGAGGGCGCACAATCGGCGCGAGCTCGACCAGGACCCTTCGGCGCATGCAGAGTTCGCGGCCCTGTGCGCCGCCGCCCAGGCGCTTGGCCGCTGGCGCCTTTCCGACTGTACGGTCTACGTAACGCTCGAGCCCTGCTGCATGTGCGCAGGCCTTATGGTTAACGCGCGCGTGGGGCGCTGCGTGTATGGCACGAGCGACGCCAAGGCGGGCGCGTTGGGATCCCTATACGATTTGAATGCCGACTCGCGCCTGAATCATCGGTTTAATGTGGCGACTGGGGTCCTGGCGGATGAGTGTCGTGAGGTGTTGAGCGGCTATTTTAGTGGGCTGCGTGGCACCGATGGTACTGGCTGCGGCTGTGGGGCCGATCTTGAGGCACATGCCGCTCACGCTGAGGCGCTCGCGTGTGCCGAAGATATCGTCGTTGAGGCGGTCGATTTTGGTGCCGCGTGCCGCCGGCCCCGCCGTGTGCTGTTGGCGATCGACTCCTTTAAGGGCAGCGTTTCGAGTGCGCAGGCGGAGGCGGCGGTTGCCGAAGGCATGCGCCGTGTGTGGCCCGATGCCGAGGTGCGCACATTGCCGCTGGCAGATGGTGGCGAGGGAACGCTCGATGCCGTTGCCGCATGCGGTGGCGAGCTTGTGACCTGTGAGGTGGCAGGTCCCTTGGGCAAGCGCGTGTCTGCCCGGATGCTGGTGGACGGCGAGCACGAGTCGGCTGTAATTGAGATGGCCGAGGCGGCGGGTATTGGGTATTCACCCTGCACGGAATCGGCGGCGCTGGTTGCTACAACCTATGGCGTGGGCGAGCTCATGCTTCGCGCAGTCCGTGCTGGGGCAAAGACTATCTATATTGGTCTGGGCGGCAGTGCCACCAACGACGGTGGCGCCGGCATGCTGCAGGCGCTGGGCGCGCGTCTTGTCGATGACCGTGGCTGCGATATCGCGCCGGGGCTCGCGGGCCTTGAACACGTGGCGAGTATCGATTTGGCACCGGCGCTACGGGCACTGAATGGCGCTCGTATCGTTGTGCTTTCGGATGTCGAGAACCCACTCGTGGGGCGTCGCGGCGCGCTTGCGGTGTTCGGCGGACAGAAGGGTCTGCCGGCTGATGATGCCGAGGCACTTCACAGGTACGACAGTTGGATGGTCGGCTACGGCCGCCTGCTCGATACGGCGATTGCCGGAGCTCGAGCCCAGGGGTTGTTGCGCACACCTGAGGGCGCACGGACATTTGGCTCGGTGCTCGGCGTGCCCGGTGCCGGTGCCGCCGGCGGCCTGGGTGCCGCGCTGCTGGCGCTCGGCGCGGAGCTGCGTTCGGGCGTGGAGACGGTGCTCGATCTGATTGGGTTTGACGAGCGCGTGCGCGATGTCGACCTGGTCATAACGGGCGAGGGCAATATGGACGAGCAATCCGCCGCCGGCAAAGCGCCGGTGGGTGTGGCTCGCCGCGCCAAGCGATATGGCAAGCCGTTGGTCGCCGTCGTGGGCGGTCGCGCTGTCAACCTGGATGCGGTATATGGGCAGGGTATTGACTTGGTTTTGCCGATCTGCCGCAAGCCCATGGACCTGGAGCGGGCACTCGATTCGCAAGAAGCCACAACCAACCTCATCTGTGCCGGCGAGTCTGTTGCGCGAGCCTACGACCTCGGCCGCATCTAGAAAAGTAGTCTTTTTGCACTTCAGGTGTTGACGCCGCCATTTATGTGCCATTAGTAGATTGCTCTTCGTTCAGTTGTTCGCCAATTAATCATGCCAATTAATTACCATTTCGGGCGAAGACGTGGATTATCTCCATGATGGGCCTCTTTGGTCATAATGTTGTCTTTAACTGTCCTTAATCAATAGATCGCTCGTGGGAAGAGAAGGCGACACCAGAGGGGGAGAAGGGAATTGGAGAGGAAAGTTTTCGGCGGGGGGTGTTCCTATAGTTTTGTCAACTGGGCAATGCTGTTTTCGAGATTGAATC
>JAHYYL010000014.1 GCA_019424965.1 Collinsella sp. | reverse complement strand
TCAGCTGGGAGAGCGCGGGCTTTGCAAGCCTGAGGTCAGGGGTTCGATCCCCCTAACCTCCACCATGATGGACCTGTAGCTCAGTTGGTTAGAGCGTCCGGCTGATAACCGGGAGGTCACAAGTTCGAATCTTGTCAGGTCCACCATCAAAACTGTGAAGAGCCTCGAGGCATGGCCTCGGGGCTTTTTTCTTGTGTGTGATAAAACTCATTTTGGTTTTGTGTGCTGTGCGAAAGATTGGGTAGTATAGCTATTCAATGCGGCGAAGGCGCCGCGTGTTAACCGCTACGTACCGGAGGTGTTCCATGGTTCGTGTCGACATAGAGACCATCGTCATGGCCGCCGGTCCCGTGCCATCGCTTATCGTACTTCGCGAGCGCTGCAGCAAATCGGACTCCCCTGCGCCGCTGCGCTCCCTTTCTATCCAAACTGGTTCGTTTGAGGCTGCGGCTATTAGCCGCGGTATCGACAGCGGTCGTGCCGAGCGCCCGATCGCCCATGACCTGCTGCTCGACACGCTTGATGCCCTGGATGCAAAACTCGAGCGCATCGAGATTGTCCGTGCCGAGCCTCCCGTGTTCTATGCGACGGTCGTTGTTTTGGCCGACAGCAACGAGCATAGGATCGATGCGCGTCCGAGCGATGCCATCGCCCTCGCCGTGCGCAGCAATGCTCCCATGTTTGTTGAGGACGACATCATGAACCGCCTGGGGACCGTCTCTCCGGTTGCCGAGGAAGTCGATGACGAGCAGGAATTTGAGAAGTTCGACGAGTTCGTCCATACGCTCTCGCCCGATGATTTTTAAATGACGAGTAGCCATGAGACGGAGTGTGCACTGATGGGTCGCGGCGTTTCAGCCGAAGCCGCCGCCATTGCCCGCGAGGCCCAGATGCGCTCGGAGGCATCCGAGGCCGCACGCATCGCCTATGTGACGCAGGCCCGTACGCTTCGCGAGCGCCGTGCCTCCTTTATCAAGATGGTTGCCGTCTCCGCACTTGTCGCGGCAATCTCCTCGCGCCTTCGTGGTACAGTTGGTGCGCTTGGGTTTTCGATTTCGACGGGCTTGGTCATCTGGGGCGTGGTCGATGCCGTGATGCTGACCAACCAGATCAAGGTACTCGATAAGCGCGCCGCCGATATGATGCGTGCCCGCGACGCCGCCGCCGAGATCGCTGCCGAGGCACAAGAGATGTAACGACGCCGGACTCGATGGGAAGGTCTAAAAATGGCACAGGATATGCAGGACGCCGGAAACGTCTCCGCCGAGCTCGACGCCATGGTGTGCGACCTCATCGGGGCATTTTTAGACGACCTGGCCGCTGGTGAGAACCCCGGTGTTGTCGTTGCGATCGAAGACGCCGCGTCCAACCGCTATCTGGCGGCACTCGACGAGGACGGCGAGGAGGCATGCCTCGAGGCTGCCACCAACTTTATCTCCGAGCACAAGATGGGCCTTAAGGACGAGGGCCTGGGTCGCATCGCCCGTTACGCCATCGGCTACACCGGTTGTGTCGAAATTGATGGCGGCTACCATGACGCCCTGCTTGTGAGTTTCTTTGAGACGACGCTCGAGAGCGGTTTTTCGGCATATGTGCTGTATGAGGGCATGGGTGCCGGCGATGGTTTTATGTGGAGCGACCCTGAACCTGCAGGTGAGGAAACCCCTCTCATCTAAAATCGCTAAAATAAACGAGTTTTCGGTAAAAGGCTCAATATTCCCGCTGAGCGTTGTATCGCTGGGCGGGCCGCATACGCGTGCCGTTTGTATATGGATAGAAGATAGGGGAACTACATGCGCGTAGACAATCTGAGGAACATCGCCATCATCGCCCACGTCGACCACGGCAAGACGACGATGGTCGACAAGCTCCTGCGTGCCACGGACGCCTTCCGTGCCAACCAGCAGGTCGAGGACCGCGTCCTGGACTCTAACGACCAGGAGCGCGAGCGCGGCATCACGATTCTCGCCAAGAACATCTCTATCGAGTACAAGGACGTCAAGATCAACGTCATCGACACCCCGGGCCACGCCGACTTTGGCGGCGAGGTCGAGCGCGTGCTGCGTATGGCCGACGGCGCCCTGCTGCTGGTCGACGCCTTTGAGGGCCCCATGCCCCAGACCCGCTTCGTGCTGCGTCACGCTATCGACACCGGCCTCAAGATCATGATCGTCATCAACAAGATCGACCGTCCGGGCGCCAACCCCGAGAAGGCTTACAACGACTGCCTCGACCTTATGGCCGACCTGGGCGCTACCGACGATCAGCTCGAGTTTGCCATGGAGCACGTCATCTACGCCAGCGGCGTCAACGGCTTTGCCCGTCATGATCCCGAGGACGGCAACATGGACATGTACCCGCTGCTCGATATGATCATCGACGACATGCCCGCGCCCGAGGTTGACGAGACCGCGCCCCTGGCCATGCAGTGTGTGACCATCGACCACTCCAACTTCGTTGGCCGCATCGGTATCGGTCGCGTGTACTCCGGTACCATTCACCAGGGCGACCAGATTCTGGTCGTCAAGAACGACGGCTCCAGCGCTACCGCTACCGTCAAGCAGCTCTTTACCTTCGACTACCTGGGCCGCACCGAGTGCCAGGAAGTCGGCGCTGGCGACATCGCCGCCGTCGTGGGCATCGACCGCACCGATATCGGCGATGTTTACACCGACCCCGAGAACCCCGTCGAGCTCGAGCCCATCGAGATCGACCCGCCGACCCTGTCCATCGTCTTTGAGGCTTCGACCTCTCCGCTCGTCGGCCGTGACGGCGACATTGTGGGCGCCCGTCAGCTCAAGGAGCGCCTGTTCAACGAGGCCGAGAACAACGTGACCATGAAGATCGAGGAGCTCGAGGACAAGAGCGGCGTCGAGGTCTCGGGCCGCGGCATCCTGCACCTGTCCGTCCTGATGGAGTCCATGCGCCGCGAGGGCTTTGAGTTCCAGGTCGGCCGTCCCCGCGTTCTGTTTAAGAAGGACGAGAACGGCAACAAGATGGAGCCTGTCGAGCAGGCCGTCGTCGAGTGCCCGGATGAGTACTCGGGCAAGGTCGTTGAGGTCTTCGGTACCTCCGGCGGCATCATGACGAGCATGGACACCTCGGGCATCGTGACGCACCTCGAGTTCAAGATCCCGACGCGCGGCATCATGGGTCTTAAGAACCGCATCATGAACGTCACCCACGGCGAGGGTGTGTTCTACCACACCTTCCTGGAGTACGGTCCCTACGCCGGCGAGATCGGCAACCGTCAGAACGGCGCCATGATCTCCATGACCACCGAGAAGGCGGTTGCCTACGCCCTGGGCACGCTGCAGGAGCGCGGCCAGCTGTTTGTTGAGCCGGGCACCGAGTGCTACGAGGGCATGATCGTGGGCGAGCGCAGCAAGGCTGGCGACATGGTCGTCAACATCGCCCGTACCAAGAACCTGGGCAACCAGCGTTCCTCGACCTCCGATATCTCCGTCCAGCTGGTGCCGCCTCGCACCTTCTCGCTGGAGGAGGCGCTGGAGTACATCGCTGATGACGAGCTGGTCGAGATCACTCCCAAGAACATCCGCCTGCGCAAGCGTCTGCTCAACGCCACCGACCGCAAGAAGGCCGCCGTTCGCGCCGGTCAGGTCAACAAATAAGCGCTGGGCTTTATAGCGACTAACAAGAAAGGGCGTCGACCGCAATGGTCGGCGCCCTTTTTGGTCCAAGGGGAACAGGTTCGTTTGCACCACCACAAAGGTGCCTGTCCCCCTTGTGGTGGTTGGCGGCTAAGCGGTGGGGAGTTCCGGCGTATTAGCCGGCTGTTGCGACTTGAGGTGGGCGTTGCGCCAGATGATCTGGATAACGTAGCCGAGCGTGAAGACAAAGGCCACGCCGCTGATGAAATCGCCTACGAGGGGGATTGCCGTAAGCACGCCCGCGGCGATACCGCCCACGGCTGCCATGGCGTAGCGGTTCTGGTTGTGTCCGACCATGCGGGCGATTGCGCACCCCGCAAAGGCACTCGACACCAATGCGATGCCGATAACGCCGCACAAGAGGGCTCCGGCAAGCGACAGGCCAGCGATAGAGATAATCAGCAGTAGGACGGCGGGGGCGACAGCAATCGTACCCAGAAGACCGCTCACCCACAGGGGCGCGGGATGCTGGTGGAGCATACCGGCGGCGCTGGCAGTCGCACGCGGAAAGACGAGCTCGAGCAGCAGAGCGACAAAGCAGGTCGAGAGTGCCGCGGCGACGATGCCGCCGATGACATCGTTAACGGTGGAAGTATCCTCGTTTTCGGTGCGGTCGATCTTGAGGGCACCGACCTCGGCTCCCGCGGCGCGCTCGGGGTCCTCGGAGACGTGCGCGTTCACGGTGCCGGTGATGTGGGCGTTCTTGCCCAGGATGAGCTTGTCGGCCCAAACCTCGACATCGCCCTCGACGGTGCCATCGATGGTCACCGTATCGCCCGCGAGCGCTGCCGACTTGGTAGAGCCGCGCAGGGCAACCGTCTCGCCTATCGCATAGAAACAGTTGGCGGTGCTGTCGGAATTGAGCACGACATGCTGGCCGGCAACGGTCACGCTGCCATCAACCGTAGTCTTGGCAATGTCGATGGTGCGCGCCGCCAAGCGGACGGCGCCGCCCACCGTGCAGTCGCGGATGGAGAGGCTCTCGCCTGCTGCAATTATGTCGCGGCCGATGGACGCATCGTCCAAGTTGAGGGCCTGACCTGCCCAGTACAGGTCACCTTCGACGCCGGACGAATTGGCGTCATTGTCGGTCGCAAGTACGTTGCCTGCGGTGTCTGTGCCGGCGAACGACGCCGTGGGAAGTGCGGTGACCGCTAGGGCGACGAGCGCGAATAGGATCGTGATGCGGACCCACGCTTTACGGCGCTGGGTCGACGGGAATTGATTACAGGGCATAGTGAATCCTTCGTCAGATGCTCGACATACACCTAACAGGGTACCCAACGCGTGGGCGCTCTAAAAGAACCTCTCGGTTGCATTTCGAAGGGTCGTGCCGTGCTGTTTACTTTTTACGGTGCAAGAAGCGCGCGATATCTTCTTCGGTGGGGCTTTTGATGTCAAAGCGCAGCGAGAGCCAGCGCAGACCCATGGTCACGACAACGCATACGACCAGCGCGGCGACATTGCTCATAATGCCGCTCATAACGAGACACACATAGCTTGTCGATCCGGCGATGGCGGCGATGGCATAAAAGTTAGTACGTTGGAAAATGCCCGGAACCACGCCCATAAAGCCGTCGCGCAACATGCCGCCGCCCACCGCGGTGAAAAAGCCCATCATGATGCACACCGCCGGTGCAAAGCCGTAGACCAGCGCCTTGTCTGCTCCAGTGGCGGCGTAGATGCCGACCGAGATGATGTCGAGCAGGGGAATGAGTTTTTCGGGCTTGTCGACGATTGCCGGGAAAATATAGATGATGGCTGCCGTGGCAATGGAAAGCGGCAGCGCCATTGGCTGGTTGAGGATGTAGACGTTGCCCACCTGCAGCGTCATGTCGCGTAAAAGACCGCCGCCCAAGCCACAGACCACGGCGAGCGCAACTGCACCCACCAGGTCGAGTTTGTGCTCGCGCGCGACCAACACGCCCGAGATTGAAGCCGCGACGACGGCGAACATTTCGAGCCAAAACGGGATGGCGACCATGGCATCCGTGGCGTGTGAGGTAACGGTCATAGCGGCGACGACGGGCAAGATGGGGTCCTTTGGATTACGGATTTGGACAATGCCCGTACATAGTACATGTTCGGCGCCGATTGCGACCCTATTGCTCGGCAAACGGTCAGGACTGGATGCGGGCGTAGGTTCCATGTTTGGGGATCTGGGTCGATGCTGAACGCGATGGGGGCGTGGTTGAATAGGAGGGATGTCTAAATTTTGAGCAGCGCTCAAAATTTATCCGGTCGGCTTACGCCGACCGCGCTGCGCTAAAAACGCGCCACTGGCGCGTTTTCTTTACGCTTTGCGCCCTGGCGGGTTCGAATCCCTCCTCCTCCGCCGTATTTGCTTGTAAGGGACTCTAAACAAAAAAGCCCCCGTTTTCGGGAGCTTTCTCAACCAAAATGGCGGAGGAGGAGGGATTCGAACCCTCGTGACCTTATACAGGCCAAACGGTTTTCGAGACCGCCGCATTCAACCACTCTGCCACCCCTCCGCGTGGGGTAAAAACAAAGCAGGCTCGAAGGCCTGCTTTGGAATTAACTGGCGGAGAGTCAGGGATTTGAACCCTGGAGACGCTTTTGACGCCTACACGATTTCCAATCGTGCTCCTTCGGCCACTCGGACAACTCTCCGTTAAATGCGAAAGTCAGTATACACGAGGAACCGCAAAGTGCAAACAGAAAAGTTGGCATTTTTTAAAACGCTTGGCCGCGCTTGTCGTTGCAGTGGGGTTTGAGGTGCCAAAAAACGGCTTCCGACCAGCGGGGTTGATTAACTCAATTGTTCAAAAGGGGTATTCATAAGCGACTTGGCAATGAATTTAAAAATCTTTGGGTGGCGCTGTGGACCACTGGTATGCATTTTGCGACCACAGCCTTGTGCCCGTTGACCTGTGGCTTGGCTCAGCTTGTCCCCGCGGCGTCGTATCTTGTCCACAAATCCGTCAAGCACTTGGTCAGCATTTGGTTGGAAGACGCATGAAACGTCGTGCGAGTATGGGCATATGTGGAGGTCATGAGGTTGTAGCTGCATATTCTTGCGGCCTAGGAGGTTGAAAGATATTATTACCAAGTCTTTTCCTGCTTCAGGCGCACCTTCACGACCTGAAGCCACATTTGCCCAGAGGAGGTGACAATATGAAGGCTTATGAACTGCTGTTCTTTGTTGACCCGTCGCTCGACCCCGAGACTCGTCTCGCTGTTATGAAGCGTATCGATACCACGATCGCTGAGGGCGCTGGCAAGGTCGACTCCGTTGACGACTGGGGCAAGCGCAAGCTCGCCTACGAGATCAACGACCTCACCGATGGTGACTACACCCTCATCAACTTCCACGCAGATCCTACCCAGATCGCCGAGCTTGATCGCATCCTGCGCATCACCGACGCTGTGGTCCGTCACATGATCGTCCGTCGCGACGACCAGGAGTAAGACTGTCGTTTTGGACTGGGCTTGTGCCCCAAGAGGAAGTAGTGAGTTATGAGCATCAATCGAGTGAACATCACCGGTAACCTCACCCGCGATCCCGAGCTGCGCGCCACCGCCGGCGGAACCCAGGTTCTGTCCTTTGGCGTCGCCGTCAACGATCGTCGCCGTAACGCGCAGACTGGCGAGTGGGAGGACTATCCCAACTTTGTCGACTGCACTATGTTCGGCACCCGCGCCGAGGCCGTGAGCCGTTTCCTGGCAAAGGGAAACAAGGTCGCGATCGAGGGCAAGCTGCGCTACAGCTCTTGGGAGCGCGACGGCCAGCGCCGGAGCAAGCTTGAGGTCATCGTCGATGAGATCGAGTTTATGAGCTCCCGTGGTGGCCAGGGTGGCTACGATCAGGGCGGTTATGCCCCCGCAGCTCCCGCGCCTGCAGCACGTCCTGCCGCACCGGTGGTTACGCCGCCCGCGGTCGACGTCTACGATGAGGACATCCCGTTCTAAGGGTTGTTCACCTATTTTTGAGTGAGAGGCGGCTTCGGTTCGCCGAAGTTGCCAAATGAAAGGTATTTTGACATGGCTAATGATTTTTCTGCACGTCAGCCGCGTCGTAAGTACTGCCAGTTCTGCAAGGAGAACACTGAGTTCATCGACTATAAGGACACTCAGCTTCTCCGTAAGTACATGACCGATCGTGGCAAGATCAAGCCCCGTCGCGTCACTGGCGCTTGCACGCAGCATCAGCATGACATCGCCAACGCCATCAAGCGCGCCCGCGAGATGGCTCTCCTGCCGTACACCGTCCCCGTGGTTTCCTCTCGTGGCAACCGCGACCGCGGCTAAGAAGGGAGACGCATCATGAAGGTTATTCTTCTCGATGAGATCAAGGGCAAGGGCGGCGAGGGTGACGTCGTAGAGGTCGCTCAGGGTTACGCTGAGAACTTCCTGTTCCCCAAGAAGCTCGCTGTTGCCGCCACCAAGGGCAACCTCAAGCAGCTCGACGAGCGTCGCAACAACATCGCCAAGCGCGAGGCCGTCCGTCTGGCTACCGCCAACGAGACCAAGGCTGCCCTCGAGGGCAAGCAGGTCACCGTTGACGTCAAGGTCGGCGACGAGGGCATCCTCTTTGGCTCTGTTACCGCCGCTATGATCGCTGACGCCATCAAGGCTCAGCTCGGTATGGACATCGACCGCAAGCGCGTCGAGCTCGGTAAGCCCATCAAGGTTGCCGGTGCCCACACCGTTGCCATCTCGCTGTACCGCGAGATCAAGGCCGAGGTTGTCGTTCTCGTCGGCGTTACCGCCGAGGAGCTCGCTGCCGAGGCTGAGGTCGAGGAGGCCGCTGAGGTCGCCGAGGCCGAGACCGCCGAGGTCGAGACTGAGGCTGCTGCCGAGTAGCATTTGCTGCAACGCAACAATCTTGTTCTAAGAAGGGCGCTCTGGGAAACCAGGGCGCCCTTTTGTTTTTTGCGCTGAGTGAGTGTCATGGTGAACGTTGCGTCGAAGTCCTATATACAGGACCGTTCATCCGTTTGGTTCGGTGATGATTGGCGGCGCGCGGCGCGTTTTGGGACCGTGGCTGATACTATGGATGCTCGCAAGCGATATGAATGAGGATGCTCATGGCATATGACGATAGGGAGACCGGGCTGACGGTCGAGGACCGCGGCTCAAAGTTGGGTCTTCCCCAAAACCAAGATGCAGAGGCCAATGTACTGGCCGCTATGCTGCTATCGCCCGAGGTGGTCGAAGAGGCCCAGGTCGAGCTGCAGCCCGATGACTTCTACCGGCCCATTCATAAGACCATCTATACCGCGATGGTCGATATGTACAACAGCCGCATTCCCATCGACTCCATCTCGCTGATCGATTACCTGCGCAGCATCAACAAGCTCGATGCCGTGGGCGGCGAGGCCTACATTTTGGAGCTGATGGGTCAGACCCTGTCGCTCGTCAACTGGCAGCACCATGCCGCCATCGTCCGTCGCGACTCGATGCTGCGCGAGCTGATCGGTGCCACCAACGAGATCAACGCGCTGGCCTATAACGCCCCTACCGACACCAAGGAGGTCGTGGAGCTGGCCGAGAGCAAGCTGCTCAAGGTCACGGCGCGCGAGGTCAAGTCGAGCTACAAGACGTTGACCGAGTTTATGGTCGAGGCCTATAACGAGGCCGAGGAAGTATGCCAGGCCGGCGGCCAGGCTGCGGGCGTGCCCACGGGTTTCCCGTCGCTCGACCGCATGCTCATGGGTTTTCGCGAAGGCCAGCTCATCATCATCGGCGCCCGTCCTGCCGTGGGTAAGACGTCGTTCGCTCTGAACCTGGCACTTAACGCTGCCGCTGCTGGTTATACCGTCGGCTTCTTCTCACTGGAGATGTCGGGCAAGGAAATTGCCCAGCGTCTGATTTGCGCCTACGCCATGATTTCGATCAGTGACTTCCGCATGGGCCGCATTAGCCCCGAGCAGTGGGCCAATATCAACGAGGCCACGCAGACCTTGTCCAAGCTCGATATTCTGATTGACGATACGCCCGGCACCACGGTGACCGAGATCCGCGCCAAGAGCCGCCGCATGCTCCACAACAAGGAGAAGGCCATCATCATCTTGGACTACCTGCAGCTGGTGAGTCCTCCGCCGGGACGCCGCTCCGAGAGCCGTACCGTCGAGGTCTCGGAAATGTCGCGTGGTCTGAAGATCATGGCCAAGGAGCTCAAGATCCCGCTCATCGCGCTGTCGCAGCTCTCGCGTCAGGTCGAATCCCGTACCGGCAAGCGCCCGCAGCTTTCCGACCTTCGTGAATCGGGCTCCATCGAGCAGGACGCCGATATCGTTATGTTCTTGGACCGCTCCGCCGACGAGGCCGAAGCCTCGCGCGACGATCGACCCGACGAGGGCGTTACGCGTATCGTCGTGGCTAAGAACCGTTCGGGCCCGATCGGCGACGTCGACCTGATGTTCCTGCCGGCATCCACCAAGTTCTATGAGCTTGATGGGGCGCATACCGAGGAGTAGGACAGGCGCCCGTTGCACGGGTATACTGGGAATGTTTTGTGCTTCTGCGCACTTGCGGTGTGCGGACAGTCCATGAATGTGAGGAGTAAACATGCCGTCAACCGTTTTGGTCGGTGCCCAGTGGGGCGATGAGGGCAAGGGTAAGATCTGCGACCTGGTCGCCGGCGACTTTGATGCCGTCGTGCGCTATTCGGGCGGCAACAACGCCGGCCACACCATCGTCGTCAACGGCAAGAAGTACGGCCTGCACCAGGTGCCCTCCGGCATCATGTATTCCGACCACGTGTCGGTGATCGGTAACGGCTGCGTCGTCAACCCCAAGGTCGTCCTTGAGGAGATCGACATGTTCGAGGCCGACGGCATCACCACCAAGAATCTCAAGATCAGCGGCAACGCGCATGTCATCATGCCGTACCACATCGATCTGGATGGCGCCTTTGAGCAGAAGCTCGGCAAGAAGAACATCGGTACCACCAAGCGCGGCATCGGTCCGTGCTACCAGGACAAGATGGCCCGTATTGGCCTGCGTATGCAGGACATGCTGGATGAGGCGCTGTTCCGCGATAAGCTGGAGACCGCTCTTGCCCGCGTGAACCCCGAGCTAGAGCTCATCTACAACCTGCCCACCTACACCGTGGATCAGATTTGCGATGAGTACCTGCCCATGGCCGAGCGCCTGCGCCCCTACATCACCGAGACGAGCCTGCTGCTCAACAACATGATCGATGAGGGCAAGGATTTGCTGTTTGAGGGCGCCCAGGCGACGCTGCTCGACATCGATCACGGCACCTATCCGTACGTGACGTCTTCTAACTGCACCGCCGGCGGCGCCATTACCGGTTCCGGCGTCGGCATGAAGAACGTCGACCGCGTGCTGGGCGTCATGAAGGCCTATATCACCCGCGTCGGTTCGGGCCCCATGCCCACCGAGCTTTCCTATGAGTCCGAGGCCGGCCACACGCTGACCGAGGAGGGCTACGAGTACGGCGTGACCACCGGTCGCCGTCGTCGCTGCGGCTGGTTTGACGGCCCTATCGCCAACTATGCCTCGCGCGTCAACGGCCTCACCGACATCGCCGTGACCAAGCTCGACGTGCTTTCGGCCTTCGACACCATTAAGGTGTGCGTTGCCTATGACGTCGACGGCGAGCGCTACACGAGCGTGCCCGAGCACCAGGTGCGTTTTGAGCATGCCAAGCCCATCTACGAGGAGCTCCCTGGCTGGAAGTGCGACATCACCGGCTGCCGCAGCTTTGATGAGCTGCCGCAGGAGGCTCAGGACTACGTGGCATTTATCGAGGATCTGGCACACACCCGCGTGACGTTCATCGGCGTCGGCGCCGGTCGCGAGCAGATCATCAACCGATTCTGGAAGTAATCGGCGTTATTTGGTTATTGCGATATACCCCTTTGCAGCCCAGATGGGCGGCCGAGGGGTATATTTGCTTGTAATGGGCCCGCGCGGAGCGGGCCGGTAATCCATAGAGGAGGCACCCTTGAAGGCGGACACTCAAACCATCGACATCCTGTTGTTGGGCAGCGGCGGCCGCGAGCATGCTCTGGCAGCCAAGCTCGCAGCATCACCGCGCGCCGGCAAGCTCTACATCGCGCCGGGTAACGGCGGCACCGCGAGCTGCGGCGAGAATGTGGTTCTCGACGATTGCGATCCTGCGGCCGTGGCGGCGTTTGCCCAGAGCCATGGATGCGGACTCGTGGTGATTGGCCCCGAGGCTCCGCTCGTGGCGGGCGTTGCAGACGCCGTCCGCGCGGCGGGCATCCCGTGCTTTGGCCCGGGTGCCGAGGGCGCCCAGATGGAGGGCTCTAAGCTGTTCTCCAAGCAGCTCATGGAGCGCGCCGGTATCCCGACGGCAGCCTATGGCTCATTTACCGACGAGGCTTCGGCTCTTGCCTATGTGCGCGAGCAGGGCGCTCCGCTGGTCGTCAAGGCCGACGGCCTTGCCGCGGGCAAGGGCGTTATCGTGGCAACCGAGCTTTCGCAGGCCGAGGAGGCTGTGCGTGAGTGTTTTGGCGGCACCTTTGGCGATGCCGGCAACACGGTGGTCATCGAGGAGATGCTGACCGGCCCCGAGTGCTCGCTGCTGGCCTTTACCGACGGCAAGACCGTGCGTCCCATGGCCACCTCGCAGGATCACAAGCGTGCGCTCGAGGGCGACAAGGGCCCCAACACGGGCGGCATGGGCGTCTACAGCCCGGTGCCCATCGTGACCGACGAGGAGCACGCCACCATGGTGAAGGTCATGGAGCAGACCGTGGCAGAGCTCGCTGCCGAGGGTATCGACTATCGCGGCTGCCTGTACGGCGGCTTTATGCTCACCCCTGCCGGCCCCAAGGTGCTGGAGTTCAATGCCCGCTTTGGCGATCCTGAGACGCAGGTCGTGCTGCCGCGCCTTAAGAACGACCTGGTCGAGGTCATGCTGGCTTGCGCCAACTGCGAGCTCGATCAGATTGAGCTCGATTGGCGTGACGAGTGGGCCGTGGCCGTTGTCCTGACGAGCGCGGGCTATCCCGGCAGCTACGAGAAGGGCAAGGTCATTACCGGCATCGAGGATGCCGAGGCTATGGAGAACGTGACGGTGTATCACGCCGGTACTGCCGTGGTGGACGGCGAGCTCGTGACCAACGGCGGTCGTGTGCTCGCCGTGACCGCGCTGGGCGATACGTTCGAGAACGCTCGCGACCTTGCCTACGAGGCCTGCGAGAAGATCAACTTTGAGGGCAAGACCCTGCGCCACGACATTGGCCTGCGTGCGCTGCGCGGCCGCGACGCCTGGGATGCCTAAAATCCGAGAGGAATGAGACGGATGGACGAGAAGAACGAAGAGCTCGTGGACGCGCAGATCGTCGAAGAGGACAGCCGCATGTATGGGCACGCCGAGGGCGAGCCTGGCGGCGAGGTCGCTGACGAGCCGGCGCTGGTGCTGGGCGACGACGACCCGCACGATGCCGAGCTGCACGAGAAGATTCTTTCGGAGGAGTGCGCCTGGAAGGGCAAGATCCTCGACGTCCACCGTCTTGAGGTTGAGCTGCCCAACGGTCGCCGCAGCGCCCGCGATATCGTTCGCCATCCGGGTGCGGCGGCCGTTGTGGCACTGACCGAGAACGGCAAGATCGTGCTGGTACGTCAGTATCGCACTGCCATCGACCGCGTGACGGTCGAGATTCCCGCCGGCAAGCTCGATCCGGGTGAGGACCCGCTCGATTGCGCCAAGCGCGAGCTGCATGAGGAGACGGGCTTTAGGGCTGGTCGCATTCGCTTTTTGACGTCGATTGTCACGTCCTGCGGTTTTTGCGATGAGATCATCCACATCTACTTGGCTACCAAGCTCGAGTTTGATGCGCCCGACCCCGACGATGACGAGTTTGTCAACGTCGACCTGGTGCCACTGCATGAGCTGATCGACGCCGTACTCGACGGCAAGATCGAAGACGCCAAGACCGTTGTGGGTGCCTTGGCTTGCGACAGCATTGCTCATCGTTTGGGTGGAGCGGAACTTTAACGAGCGGGGATGATCCCGCAGGTTTGTGTAAGTCAGCGAAAGTGCTCCATTTGAGACAAGGTGGCCTAAAAGAGAAGGGAAGCGTATGGATATACGCGACCGACGATTGAAGGCCAGATTGTCCAAATGGAGCACTTGCAGCGTCGAGACGAAACGCGGTTTGGTAAAACCGCGTAAGGTGACTATGTTTAAGAGGTTTCTTTCGTATTACAAGCCCCAGATGGGGCTTTTTGTTGCTGATACTCTTTGTGCTCTGGTGCTTGCCGCCATTGACCTGGCGTTCCCCATTATCTTGCGCAATCTGACCGGCGGGCTCTTTACTCAGGGTCAGGCTGCTATTATGCAGGCGCTCGGTATGATCGCGGTGGGACTGGTGCTGATGTATGTCATCCGCTGCGCCTGCCGCTATTTTGTGAGCTATTGGGGTCATGTGATGGGCGCGCGCATGGAGTCCAAAATGCGCGAGGACCTGTTCGATCAGTACGAACGGTTTAGCTTTGCGTACTTTGATCGCAACAGCTCGGGCGACATGATGAGCCGCGTGGTCAATGACCTGTTCGATATCTGCGAGGCGGCGCACCACGTGCCCGAATGGATCATTATCTGCGGTATCGAGATCATCGGCTCGTTTGTGATTCTGTTTACCATCGCGCCGGTGCTCGCACTCGCCATGGCCGTGGTGACGGCGGCGTTTGCGGTCATCATGTTTTGGCAGAACATGCGCATGCGCGAGGTCTTTAGCGACAACCGCAAAAAGATCAGCGGCATCAATGCGCAGCTGCAGGATTCGCTGGCGGGCATGCGCGTGGTCAAGAGCTTTGCCAATGAGGAGACCGAACGTTTCAAGTTCCGCGCCTCCAACAATCGCTATCTTTCGTCCAAGGAGAACATGTATCACGCCATGGGCGTCTATACCGCGACGTATGGCCTGCTCTCGGGTGTGCTCTATGTGATCGTGGTGCTGCTGGGCGGTTGGCTGGTTGCCCAAGGCCAGCTGCAGGCAGTCGATATGGCAACCTTCGCGCTCTACATTTCGCTGTTCTGCACGCCGCTCGAGACACTCGTCAATTCGGCCGAAATGTATCAGAAGGCTATCGCCGGCTTTAAGCGTATGGACGAGGTACTCTCGACCGCGCCGGATATCCAGGACAAGCCGGGCGCCACGGATCTGCAGGTGACTGCCGGCGCCGTGGAGTATCACGACGTGTGCTTTAACTACGAGGATGTTGAGCTGGGCGAGGGCGATGCCGACGAGCGTCCCGTTATCGACCATATGGATCTGTCTATCAAGCCCGGGCAGACCATCGCTTTGGTTGGCCCTTCGGGCGGTGGCAAATCGACGACCTGTTCGCTGCTGCCGCGCTTTTACGACGTTGCCGCTGGGTCCATTAGCATCGACGGTCAGGACGTGCGCGATGTGACGCAGCAGAGCCTGCGCCGCGCTATCGGCCTGGTGCAGCAGGATGTCTACCTGTTTGACGGAACAATCGGCGAGAACATCGCCTACGGCAAGCCGGGCGCTACGGCAGAAGAGATCGCCGAGGCCGCCCGTCGCGCCAACATCGATGCCTTTATCGAGTCGCTTCCACAGGGCTATGACACGGTCGTGGGCGAGCGCGGCAGCCGTCTTTCGGGCGGACAGAAACAGCGCGTTGCCATCGCGCGCGTGTTTCTCAAGAACCCCAAGATCCTGATTTTGGACGAGGCGACGAGTGCTTTGGATAACGAGAGCGAGGAGGCGGTGCAGGAGTCACTCGAAGAGCTGGCACGCGGCCGCACCACGATTATCATTGCCCATCGTCTTTCGACCATTAAGCATGCCGATGAGATTGCGACCGTTGAGCATGGTCGCGTTGTGGAGCGTGGCACGCACGAGGAGCTTCTCGCCCGTGGCGGCACCTATGCCCGTTACTATCGAATGCAGTTCGAAGGTGCGCGTGCGCACGAGCTCGACTGATTGATATGACAGGAAGTTTATGGCTGACAAGAACCCTTTGACTCCGGAAGAAGTGACGGAGTTATTCTCCGAAATCGATGCATCCGGCGTCTTGGATCCCACGCTTGCCAAAAAGCGAACCGAGCGCATGCGTGAGAAGGAGGCTGCGGCCAAGCGCGGTGACAAAGCGGCGCTAGCGCAGCTGCGCAGCGAGGACCGTGCGAGCCAGGCAAAACATATCGACCCGCTGTCTGAGGACGATCCTTCGGGCTCGCAGGTGAGCCATACCATTACGAAGACCGCGATGGCCGTGGTCATCGGTATTCTGGTGCTGATCGTGGGCATGCAGATTGGCTACGGCGTGATGCGCCGTCTGAATACCGCCAACCTGTCCGAGAGCGTTTCGGTGGATACCGTCTCGACGGCGCTGAAGGGCGGCCTTGAGTGGGGCAACGGCTTTACGCAGTTTCCGCTCGATTTTACCGTCGACGAGGCCGATGAGCGCACGGGCACGGTTGAGGTGACGGTGTTGGACACATCGTCTGCCAATGAGCTCGAGCTGCTGTCCAACGGGCAGATCCAGGCCGCGGCGCTTGCGACCAACGCCCTGCTCAACGATAAGATCGACCGCGTGGTGTATAACGTTCACGCCTATATCGACGAGGATAGCAACATTCAGCACGATTCCTTTTTTGGCATGTTTCCCGCGCGGGGTCATCAGAGCGCCATTTTGACGTTCGTGTGGACCAAGAGCTCATCCAACGCCACGAGTATCGACTGGAAGATGCGCATCGTAAGCATGGACGACACCATTGCCGAGCGCATTCAAAAACAGGTGAACTCGGTTTCGTCGCTGATCGAGGACCCGGTGGTGAGCCAGACCAAGATTGACGAGGAAAAGGCCGAACGTGACCTGGAGCATCGTCTGCATGGCCGCGAGATTTTCCGCGGCGGCAAGCCCGATCGCTCACCGTCCGATCTGCTGGAACAGGACAAGCAAAAGTAAGAGGCCATTATCCCGCGTGAGCCACAAGCCCACGCGGGATAATTTTTCTGGGACGGGGATTAAATAATCATTATGCATAGAAAGTCATAATTATCATTTCGTAAACATTTCGATGAAATTAACGCCATGAGGCATGCTTGCGGTTACAATACCGCGAGGCCTAACTACACACCTTTAAGCCGGTCCTGTGAGACCGGGAAGGAGAATTATGGCGAACAACCATACCGCGGGCGCTGCCGCCCGCACCTTCGCGCCCAGCGAGCTTTGCCAGCGTATGCTGGCCAAAACCAGCAAGGGCACCTGCGGTCCCTGTATCCTGTATCTTGAGGATGGGACCATTTTTTATGGACGTGCATGCGGCGCCGAGGGCACCGCGACCGGCGAAGTCTGCTTCAACACCTCGCTCGAGGGCTACTTTGAGGTCATGACCGACCCGAGTTATGCCGGCCAAATTGTAACCATGACCTATCCGCAGATCGGCAATTACGGTATCGACGAGACCGATGTCCAGTCGGCCTTCCCCGGCGACGCCGTGCGCCCTGCGAGCGCTCCGGCTATGCGCGGCATGATCGTTCGCGATATGTGCGCCACGCCTTCTAACTGGCGCTCGGCCGTCAGCGTGCCGGAGTACCTGCGCGCTCACGGCATCGTCGCTATCGAGGGTATCGACACCCGCGCTCTGGTGCGCCATCTGCGCGACAATGGTTCCAAGATGGGCATTATCTCGACCGAGATCTTCGACGTCGACGAGCTTGCCGAGCGCTTGTCCGCTGCGCCCACGCTGGTAGGCGAGAACCTGGTCAAGACCGTAAGTTGCCCCGCGCCTCACGAGTTTGTGGCCGCCGACCTGCCTGCCACGCATGACTTTGCGCTTGCGGCTGCCGCTCCTGCCCGTCACAAAGTGGTCGCCTACGACTGCGGTGTGAAGCGCGGTATTCTGGAGGGCCTGGTCCGTGCCGGCTGCGATCTCACCGTCGTGCCGTGGGATACGCCCGCCCAGCAGGTGCTCAACATGAATCCCGATGGCGTCTTTTTGTCCAACGGCCCCGGCGACCCCGATGCCGTGGTGGAGACCTATGAGCAGGTACAGCAGCTGATCGGCAAGGTGCCGGTCTTTGGCATTTGCCTCGGTCACCAGATGATCAGCCTGGCCTGCGGCGCCCAAATGGAAAAGCTTAAATTCGGTCACCGTGGCGGTAACCAGCCGGTTATGAATCTGGTGAGCCGTCGCGTGGAGATCACCGCGCAAAACCACGGCTTTGGCCTGCTGTTCCCCAGTCTGGGCAAACTGATTCCGGAGCTTTCCGGCGGCGAAACCGAGCATGCGGCCGGCGGCGACCTGCGCGCCTGGGTGCGTCGCGGCATCGCGCCGGTCGTGATGAACGAGCGCTTTGGTCGCATTCGCCTGACACATGTGAACCTCAACGACGGCACCGCCGAGGGCATCCAGCTGCTCGACGCCCCGTGTTTCTCGGTCCAGTACCACCCCGAGGCTTCGCCTGGCCCCACCGATGCCCACTATCTCTTTACCGCCTTTACGCGACTCATGGACGGCGAGGAGAACTACCTGGACATCGACACCGCGAAGGACCGCCTCGCCGGCTGGAATTTCGCCGAGTCCGAGAACGCTGCGACCGAGGAGAACTAACATGCCGAAACGTACCGACATCAAGCGCATCCTCGTTATTGGTTCGGGCCCCATCGTTATTGGCCAGGCCTGCGAGTTCGACTACTCCGGCGCCCAGGCCTGCAAGGTGCTCAAGGAGGATGGCTTTGAGGTCATCCTGGTCAACTCCAATCCGGCGACCATCATGACCGACCCGGGCTTGGCCGACCGCACCTATGTTGAGCCTATCACCGCCGAGTTTATCGAGCGCGTGATCAAGAAAGAGCGCCCGGACGCGCTGCTGCCCACGCTGGGCGGCCAGACCGGTCTGAACGCCGCCGTCGAGCTGGCAAAGGACGGCACGCTCGACAAGTACGGCGTCGAGATGATCGGCTGCGACCTGGCCGCTATCGAGCGCGGCGAGGACCGCAAACTCTTTAACGAGGCCATGGCCGAGATCGGCCTGGAGGTCGCGCGCTCGGGCTATGCCTACAGCGTGGCCGACGCCGAGGCTATCGCCGAGCGCGTGGGATATCCCTGCGTACTGCGCCCGAGCTTTACCCTCGGTGGCGCCGGCGGCGGCATCGCGCATACCCACGAGGAGCTCGTCTCCATCGTGAGCCAGGGCCTTGAGCTCTCGCCTGCCCATGAGGTGCTGGTCGAGGAGTCCATCGAGGGTTGGAAAGAGTATGAGATGGAGGTCATGCGCGACCACGCCGGCAACGGCATCATCGTGTGCTCCATCGAGAACCTCGACCCCATGGGCGTGCACACCGGCGACTCCATCACCGTGGCGCCAGCGCAGACCCTCTCCGACCTTGAGTACCAGCGCATGCGTGTCGCGTCGCTCGCCATTCTGGAGAAGATTGGCGTCGAGACCGGCGGCTCCAACGTGCAGTTTGCCGTGAACCCCCAGACCGGCCGCCTGATCGTCATCGAGATGAACCCGCGCGTGAGCCGTTCGTCCGCACTGGCCTCCAAGGCCACGGGCTTCCCCATCGCCAAGGCCGCCGCTCGCCTGGCCGTGGGCTACACGCTCGACGAGATCGTCAACGACATCACCAAGGCAACGCCCGCCTGCTTTGAGCCCACAATCGACTACTGCGTCGTCAAGGTGCCGCGCTTTGCCTTCGAGAAGTTTAAGGGCACTGATCCTACGCTCACCACGCGCATGAAGGCCGTGGGCGAGATTATGGCGATCGGCCGCACCTTTGAGGAGGCCTTCGGCAAGGCCATGCGCTCACTGGAGGACGGGCATCAGGGCATTTGTGCCGGTGGCAAGGAGGGTGCCGACAAGCTGAGCGACGATGAGCTCGCTCAGGCCGTGGCAACCCCGACCGAGCACCGCATCTTCTTTGTGGTCGAGGCCCTGCGCCGTGGCTGGGACATCGCCCGCATCCACGCCATCTGCGGTATCGATCCGTGGTACCTCAACCGCATCAACGACATGGTGCAGGTCCAGGAGAGCATCCGCGGCCTGCGTGTGGAGGATATCGACGCCAACGCGATGCGCCTGCTCAAGCAGTATGGTACGAGCGACGCCGAGATCGCCGCGTTGACCGGCTCGGACGAGCGCTTTGTGCGCGCCTATCGCAAGGGTCTGGGCGTGGTTCCCAGCATGAAGACGGTCGATACCTGCGCTGCGGAGTTCTCGAGCGCCACGGAGTACCACTACAAGACGTACGAGAACATCTACCGCACGAGCCCGGATGCCAAGAAGTGCGTGGCTCCCGACGAGACCACGCCGGCGGACAAGCCCAAGGCGATGATCCTGGGCGCCGGCCCCAACCGCATTGGCCAAGGTATCGAGTTCGATTACTGCTGCGTGCACGCGAGCTACGCACTGGCGGCTCGCGGCTTCGAGACCATCATGGTCAACTGCAACCCCGAGACCGTTTCGACTGACTACGACACCTCGGACCGCTTGTACTTTGAGCCGCTCACCTACGAGGACGTCATGGACGTTATCGATGTCGAGCGCCCCGACGGTGTCGTGGTGACGCTCGGCGGCCAGACTCCGCTTAAGCTGGCGCGCATGCTCGAGGAGAGCGGCGTGAACATTATGGGCACCAAGCCCGATGCCATCGACTTTGCCGAGGACCGCGAGTGCTTCGCCGCTCTGCTCGACAAGCTGGGCATCATGTACCCGCCGGCGGGCCAGGCCACCTCGTTTGAGGAGGCCGAGGCCGTGGCCGCGCACATCGGCTATCCGCTGCTGGTGCGCCCGAGCTATGTGCTGGGCGGCCGCGGCATGATGATCGCCTACGATGCCGAGCATCTGCGCGATTACATGGCCGAGGCTGCACGCATTAGCCCCGACTACCCGGTGTATCTGGATCGCTTCTTGGAGGGTGCGATCGAGTCCGATGTCGACGCCCTGTGCGATGGCGAGGAGGTCTACATCGGCGGTATCCTGGAGCATATCGAGGAGGCCGGTATTCACTCCGGCGACTCCGCGACCTGCATTCCGCCGTTTAGCTTTAGCGAGAGCCTGCAGGCGAAGCTCCGCGAGACTACGCGCCGCATCGCGATGGCGCTGGGAGTCCGCGGCCTGGTCAACGTGCAGTACGCCATTAAGGGCGAGACCGTCTACGTGATCGAGGCCAACCCGCGCGCAAGCCGTACCGTGCCGTTTATCTCCAAGGCCACCGGTGTGCCGCTGGCCAAGTGCGCGGCGCGTATCATGGCGGGCGATTCCATCGCGAGCCTGGGCCTGCCGAGCGACGAGCGTCAGCTCGATTGGTTCTGCATGAAGGAAGCCGTTATGCCCTGGGGCCGTTTTCCGGGTGCCGACGTTATCCTGGGGCCCGAGATGAAGTCGACGGGCGAGGTCATGGGTATCGCCAAGAGCTATCCCGAGGCATACGCCAAGACGCAGCTGGCGATCGACTACAAGCTGCCCGACCCGAGCAGCGGCAAGGTGTTCATCAGTGTGTGCGACCGCGACAAGCGCCATATCCTTTCGGTCGCCCGCATCCTGCGCTACCTGGGCTTTGATATCTGCTCCACCGAGGGTACGGCGCGCGTGCTGCGCGGCGGCAACGTGACGTGCAAAGTCGTGGAGAAGATCAGCGGCCCACACGACAGCGAGCGTCCCAACATTGGTGACCTCATCGCCGATGGCAAGATCGCGGTAATCGTCAACACGCCGTACGGCCCGGGCTCGCGCGGCGACGGATATCTGCTGCGTACCGAGGCCGTGCGCCGTGGCGTGACCTGCGTGACCGCGATGTCTGCCGCCAATACGTACGTGAGTGCCATCGAGGCGGTGCGTGAGGACCAGCAGGGTCACGGCAGCGCCAACGACATGGGCATGGACGTCATCGCCCTGCAGGACCTGCCGCAGTACACGGTGTAGTTGACCTGGCCGGCCGGGGCGGGAGGCGGACACTTTCTCTCGGAAACTGGGCTTCGCGAAGTTTTCCGAGAGAAAGGACCGCCTCCCGCCCCGGCCTACGGTGACTCGGCTGCACCGTGTACTGTCGAAGGGACTTTGCGCGATGACTAGGGCTGAAAAAGAAAGTGAGTGTGGGCGCCGTCGTTCGTTTGAACGACGGCGCCCACGTTTTGGATTTATTGGGCTGTGGCGGTGAAGGTTGTTTTGTCGGCGGCGATGTGCACGTGCAGCTTTGCCTGACCGTCGCAGCTGATGAGCACGCCTACCTCGAACGGGGTTCCCGTCTTGTCGTAGGTCGAACGCACGATGCGCATCGCCGCCTTACCGGTGTTCTGTCCCAAAAGGCGCGCCTCATGCTTGTCGAGGTTGACCGTCTCGTAGACGGCATCGACGCTTGCGGGCAGGATGCCGGTCTTTTCCGCGATATAGGCGTAGAGCGAGCCATCCACGTCTTTGCGCGTGAGCTCGGGGCAAAGTGACACGGGGATATAGACGTAGTTGAGCTCCATGGGTTTGTCGTTGGCGAGACGCAGGCGGCGAATCTCCCAGACGGGTGTCCCTTCGGGCACTTTGAGCCCAGAGGCGATGCCGCGGACGGCCGGTATGCTTGAAAAGGCGAGAATCTGCGAGCTCGGAACCCGTCCCGCTTCGCGCATCCGCGCGCTGAAATTCAGGGCCAGGTCGATGCCGGGTGCTGAGGTTTGGGGCTTGATGAACGTGCCCTGCCCACGTTTGCGCACCACGCGCCCCTCGATGACGAGATCTTGGAAGCAACGGCGCACGGTCGCGCGCGATAACTCCAGCCGCTCACAGATTTCGAGCTCGCGTGGCAGCGGCGTCTTGGTGTCGAACGCCTGGCTGGCGATAAGCAGAGCGATTCGATGTTTAAGCTGGACATAGAGCGGCGTATCACCGCTGCGGTCGAAGGGTTCGGAGGCGAGAAACGAGATCATATCCATGGGGTACCTCCATGTCGTGGGCGTACGTGACATGGTCTGACACTGCGGGGCAAACCGGAGATGCCAGGCCCGATTCTTGCTGGTATGTATGGTGCATAAGGAACATAAAACATTTATCAGGCAATCTACCTGCTATTTTAAAAATAATTAGAAGAAAAAAAAATTTAGGCACAAAAATAGTTGCTACCGTTAACCGATGAATAGTTGCCGTTCGCAACTTTTTTCTTGTACCGAACATGCCCCGGCGCAACAATAATCTCAGCAAAAAGCAAAGCCGTGCGACACACGGCAGGTCGAGAGGAGACCGCATGCGGTATCTGGTAATGGTCAGTCACGGAACGCTCGCTCCCGGACTGCACAGTGTCCTCAAGATGCTCGGCAATGACGCCCCGAACATCTTGTCGACGAGTCTCGTGGACGGCATGGGCGCTGACGAGTATGTCGAGAACGTCAAGGCGATGCTCGCTCCCGTTACCGCCGATGACGAGGTTGTCCTGCTTGGTGACATCCTGGGCGGATCGCCGCTCACCAATGCCATGAACACGCTGGCCGAGAAGGGTTTGCTCGCCCACACCATTGCCTTCGGCGGTATGAATCTGCCCATGGCTATGACCGCCATGATGGGGCTTGCCACCATGGACCTGGATTCCCTCAAGCAGATGATGCTGCAGGAGGGCAAGAACGGTATGTCCGAGCTCGTTGTCCCGACCGATGACGCCGACGACGAGGACGACGACATCTAGGCAGCGCATCCGCCCAAATTTTCGTGATGGAGCGGGGGTTAAGAGGAAAGACCCCCGGTGATAAAGAAAGGGAGAACGCATGATTTCGTTCATCCGTATTGATGACCGTATGATCCATGGACAGACCGTTACCCGTTGGGCCCTCGAGTATCCCTGCGACGGTCTTATCGCCGTCAACGACGCTGCAGCGTCCAACCCCGTGCTCAAGGAGGCCTACAAGAGTGCCTCGGGCAAGAAGACGTTCGTGTGGACCAAGGAGCACTTCAAGGAGGTCTCCGAGAAGGTTCTCAAGTCCGACACCAAGTACTTCCTGATCACCAAGAACCCGCTCGACATGAAGGAACTTCTCGTCGATTTTGGCTTTAAGCCCGGCATGGACCGCATCATCGTCGGTCCCTGCAACGATCGTCCCGGCACCACCAAGCTTGGCAACAACCAGTCGATCACGCAGGAAGAGGCCCAGGCGCTCGAGGATCTCACCAACGCCGGCTACACGGTCGAGTTCGCCCTTATCAAGGAGAAGTCCATCGGTGAGTGGCCCAAGTTCCGCGGTCAGTTTGGCTTCTAGTTAGGCGCCAGCCGCATTTTGGTATCTACAGCCCTTGGTGAAAGGGGCTGAGGAATAAAGAAAGGGGAAAGCATGGCAATCAATGCATTCCAAGCCGCGCTGTTCGGCCTGTTCGCCTGCCTGGCATCACTGCCTGGCATGGGCGGCACGACGATCGGCAACTACACTCTGGGTCGTCCTCTGGTCGCCGGCCTCATCGTCGGCATCATCATGGGCGATATGCAGACGGGCATCCTCGTCGGCGCTGCCATCCAGGTTGTCTACATCGCTCTCGTGACCCCCGGCGGAACCGTCTCCGCCGACGTCCGCGCCGTGTCCTATATCGGTATCCCGCTGGCGATCCTCGCCATCAAGAACTCGGGCATCGATCCCGCCTCCGCTGAGGCTGCCGGCATGGCCGCATCCCTCGGTGCCGCCGTCGGCACGCTCGGCACTGTGCTCTTCTATGGCACCGCCACCATCAACCTGGTGTGGCAGGGCATGGGCTGGAAGTGGCTCGAGAAGGGCGATCTCCACAAGCTCTACCTGGTCAACAACGTTCTGCCTTGGATCGGTCACATCGTCTGCTCGTTCCTCCCGACGTTCATCATCACCATGGGCGGCACCGCCATGGTCGACCTCATGAAGACCTACATGCCCATGGACGGCATCGCGATGAAGACGCTGTTCACCGTCGGCTCGCTGCTGCCTACCGTCGGTATCGCCATCCTGCTCAAGCAGGTCATCTCTAAGCCCACGGACTTTCTGACGTTCTTCTTCGGCTTCACCCTGTCCGCTGTTATGGGCTGCAACCTGATCGCCGCTGCCGGCATCGGCTGCTTCTTCGCCCTGATCAACTATGAGATCGCTTCGCTCAAGATCGACCTCGCAAACGCTCCCAAGGCAGCTATCGCCTCGGGCTCCGATGATGAGGAAGAGGAGGACATCTAATGGCAGAGAAGAAAAAGCTCTCTAAGAAAACGCTTGCCAAGTCGTTCCGCAACTGGTCCTATGGCAACCTGACTTGCTTCTCGCAGGAGCACATGCAGACCTTCGGTTACCTGTGCGCCATGCTTCCGATCGTCGAGGAGCTCTACGACACGCCCGAGGAGCAGAAGCAGGCCCTCCAGACCTACTCCGCGTTCTTCAACACCGAGCCGCAGATCGGCACCATGATTGTCGGCGTCACCGCCGGCCTCGAGGAGGCTCGCGCAAACGGCGAGGCCATCGACGACGACGCCATCAACGGCATCCGCGCCGGCCTCATGGGCCCGCTCGCCGGCCTTGGCGACTCGCTGATCGTCGGTACCCTGATCCCGATCCTGCTCGGTATCGCCCTCGGTCTCTCGACCGGCGGCTCTCCGCTCGGTGCCATCTTCTATATTGTCGTGTGGAACCTGCTCATGTTCCTTGGCATGCGCTTTGCCTACAACCAAGGCTATGAGCTCGGCGGCAAGGCGGTCGAGGCACTGGTCGGACCCAAGGCAAAGGCTCTTCGCGATTCCATCGTGATGGTCGGTACCATGGTCATCGGTGCCGTGGGCGCAACTTGGGTCTCCATCACCTGCAGCCCCAACCTGGTGCTGCCCGGCGGCGGTAAGTTCCAGGACACGCTCGACGGCATCTATCCGCACCTGCTGCCGATGATCTTCATCATCTTCTGCTGGTACATGATGACCAAGAAGAAGGTCAACCCCATAGTCATGATGCTGATCCTCGTTGTGATCGCATTCGTGGGCGTTGTTATTGGTTTCTTCGACCCGGCGCTGAGCTACTAGTCATCATCCTTTGACCCCCTGTAAGGCCGTGCGGCCTCAACCGCACGGCCTTCTGATTTTACGCCGCCCTTCAAGGGCAATATGGCCAGCGACCTCCATCGCCTATACGACACCCGCTATATTGCTCTTGAAAGATGACGTATTCGATAAACGATGCACTTGCGCATAATGCACGCTTTGCACGAGGAGGACCATATGCACGAGAAACATGGACACGACCTTTCGCGCGACGACTTGATCCGCGAGGCAAAGATGCAGACCGATGCTATTCAGCGGCTCAACGTTTGGCTGCGCCTGGGCTATTCGCTCGTGGCGATTGGCTTTTTGATGGGGATGTGGGGTATGCAGGGAGGCCCCGGCTGGGGTGTCCCCGTGGGCATCGTGTGCCTAGTGGTGGGCACTCCGCTTTCGATCGTGCTTAAGGTTGGCACGACCAACGCCAAAAAGAATGTCGAGCGCATGCTCGAGGCCGCGGGTATCGACGTTGAGGAGCTTATGCGACGCAAGAAGGACGAGCAATAGACTTCCGCGTTGGGGTATCATAAATAATTGTTGCGAATGTTAACTAATGTACGGCAAATGACGGTATTATGGCCCTTCTAGAGTTGCAAAGGACAATATCCCCAGTGGATTACGATGACGTCGCTCGAAAACTGATCGTGTACTCACGTTCCCTTGCCAAGGGATCCTTGAGTGCTGCCGGCGGCGCCAGTGTGGGCGAGGCACCGGTTTTACAGTATCTATCGGGTATTGACGGTGACGTCATTCCCTCCGAGATTGCCAAGAAGCTGAAATTCTCCCGTGCGCGCATGTCGCATATCTTGGATTCACTCGAGAGCAAGGGTTACGTTCAGCGCAGGACCGATCCAAACGATCGTCGGCGTGTGCTGGTGAGCATCACCGAGGAAGGCCGTGATTTCGCGGCGAAAAAAAATGCCGAGAGTGTGGCATCGCTCTCGAAACAACTCTCAGCGCTCGGCGAGCACGATGCCCAGGAGCTCGTGCGCATTCTGAATAAAGCCTATAGCCTTACCTATGATGCCGACGACTACCTGGACAATCTATAAGGATAAAGGCAGACATTTAGGTGCATCTTGAAATGCACCCGGGACAGTTGCGCCCATTGACTACCGTCAGCATCTCATTCCAAACCAAATCAGCCAACGTACGTCATGGCAATCCCCGGTAGGTCGCAGGGTGGCGGCTGAGCCTTTCCCTCGGGAAACTTCGCGAAGCCCAGTTCCCGAGGGAAAGGTATGGTCTGTGTAATACCAGATAAACAGTACATTTTTGCTAGATTGGTATTTGACTGAAGAACCAATTGGTATGGCTTATTAAGCCCACATTGCCGTTGACGCTCATTTTACTGCCGCTGGTGGACTTCCGAACTTGGTTGCGCAAGTGCTCCCATATATTGATATGACCTAGTAGGTGGCTATCTGGTTACTACCAGTTGGCCCCTTGGTAACGGGTGGCCCCATTGTGCGGAATGTACCGAACATCCCCGTTTGATACGTTTTCCCATGCTGCCGGGGGGCGTCCTCGGCACCTCAGCATCTCGGAAGAAAGGAGACCAGGTGCGCAGGAATTCCATTTTTACGAAACGGTGGGTGAAGGGAAGCGCGGTCCTCGTTGCCACTGCAGCGACGCTCGTGTTTGCCAATCCCCAGCAGGCGATTGCCACACCACTCAAGGGCGTCGACTCAGCGACCGTGTCCCAGTCTGCCTCGAATGTCGTCGACATCGATTTCGCTGACGGCATCAAGGGCCGTATTACGTTCCTCGAGGACGGTATTTTCCGTTATAACGTCGACCCCAAGGGTGAGTTTTCCGATTACGCCACACCGCGCAGTAAGTCCCACACGGCTAAAATCCAGGCTCAGCCCGATACCTCGGACACCTACAGCAAGCCGAGTGCGACGGTTGCCGACAAGGGCGACACTATCGAGATCACCGGCGGAAAGGCGACCGTGATCCTGGACAAGGCGACTGGCAAGATGAGTATCAAGTCAGGCGACCGTGTCGTGGTTTCCGAGTCCGCGTCCCTCGACCTTGATAAGAAGGGTACCGTCCAGACGCTCGCCAAGGAGAAGTCCGAGAACTTCTTTGGCGGCGGCACCCAGAACGGACGCTTCCTGCACACCAACCAGACGATCGCCATCTCCAACACGAACAACTGGACCGATGGCGGCGTTGCCTCGCCCAACCCGTTTTATTGGACGAGTGACGGCTACGGCGTGCTCCGAAACACGTTTGCAGAGGGTTCCTACGACTTCGGTTCCACGGACTCATCGACGGTCACGACTTTGCACAGCGAGAATGAGTTTGATGCCTACTACTTCGTGGCGACCAACGAGGGCGCTTCGAACGTGGCAACCGAGATGCTGCAGGACTACTACAAGGTGACCGGTAACCCGGTACTGCTGCCCGAGTACGGGTTCTACCTTGGTCATCTTAATGCCTATAACCGTGATGGCTGGTCAACGACCTCGGGTCAAAAGAAGTGGGAGACCAAGGGCAGCAAGTCCTCGAGCGAGAAGGGCGACGTTAAGTACGAGTCTGGCATGTCGACGGGCTACAAGCTCGACGGCACACTTGCGGCCGAGACGCTCAACGGTGAGGGCCCTACGGTTGATACCGAGAACATGAAAGCGACCGATTTCGACCGCCAGTTCTCTGCTCGGCAGGTTATCGATGACTACGAGGACAACGACATGCCGCTCGGCTGGTTCCTGCCGAACGACGGCTACGGCGCCGGCTATGGCCAGAACGGTTACTACAAGACCGGCGGCGTCAACTCCGACGGAGCGAGCTCGGCCGACCGCCTTAACGCTGTGCGTGCCAATGTCGACAACCTTAAGAAGTTCACCGAGTATGCCAACTCCAAGGGTGTGAGCACGGGCTTGTGGACCCAGTCCAACCTTGAGCCCGACAGCAACCCTGAGACCCCGTGGCATCTGCTTCGCGACTTCGACGCCGAGGTCAAGACGGGAGGCATCACTACCCTTAAGACCGACGTTGCCTGGGTTGGATCTGGCTACTCCTTTGGTCTCAATGGCATCAAGACAGCTTATGACACGGTGACGACCGGCGCTAACAAGCGCCCCAACATCATCACGCTCGATGGTTGGGCCGGCACGCAGCGCTTTGGTGGCATTTGGACCGGAGACCAGTATGGCGGTAACTGGGAGTACATTCGCTTCCATATCCCCACGTATATCGGTCAGAGTCTTTCGGGCAACCCCAACATCGGCTCCGACATGGATGGCATCTTTGGCGGCGACCCCATCATCTCTGCGCGTGACTACCAGTGGAAGACGTTCACGCCCTCTATGCTTGACATGGACGGTTGGGGCACCTACCGTAAATCGCCCATGACGCACGGCGATCCCTACACAGGCATCTCGCGCTTCTACCTCAAGCTCAAGGCGCAGCTCATGCCCTATATCTATACGAGCGCGGCCTCGGCGGCCAACATCGACACGGGTAACGGCGATGCCGGCCTGCCCATGATCCGCGCCATGCTGCTTTCTGACAACTCCGAGTACGCCGCAAGCACTTCGACACAGTACCAGTATATGTTCGGTGAGAACTTCCTAGTGGCACCGGTGTATCAGGATACCCAGGCAGACGAGAACGGCAACGACATTCGCAATGGGATTTACCTCCCCAACTACGGCACCGACGAGAATCCCACCATCTGGATCGATTACTTCTCGGGTAAGCAGTATCGCGGCGGCCAGGTTCTCAACAACTACGAGGCTCCGCTTTGGAAGCTGCCGCTGTTTGTGAAGGCCAACGCTATCGTGCCGATGTACGCCGAGAACAACAACCCCGAGGCCGTGAGCGACACCAACACCAAGGGTACCGACCGCAGCCAGCGTATCGTCGAGTTCTTCGCCACCGAGGGCGACGGCACCTTTACGCAGTACGAGGACGACGGCTCCTCCATCGAGAACAACACGACTGAGGACGATTCCTACGGTACGATCGACAATATCTCCTACGGTGAGCATGTGAGCACCGTCTACAGATCCAAGGCCGCAGGCGGCACCGCGACCTTTACCGCCGAAGCCTCGCAGGGTGGCTACAACGGCTACGACTCCAATCGCACCACGACCTTCGTGGCCAACGTGTCCGCCAAGCCCATGAGCGTCGTCGCCAAGAACGGCGGATCCGCGCTCAACGTGGTTGAGGTCGACTCGCAGGAGACCTTTGACACCGCGACCCCCGAGGCCGGCCAGGCGGTCTACTTCTACAGCGAGACCCCTAACCTCAACCACTACGGCAGCGATGTGGACGGCACCGAGGCCGAGCGGGGCGAGAGCTTTAACAACACCAAGATCACCACGAACCCCAAGGTCTACGTCAAGTTCGCGAAGACCGATGTTGCTGCGGCGGCGCAGACGCTCGAGCTGGGCGGTTTCGTGAACGCCGACGCCACGCTCACAGCCGATCGCCTCAACGAGAGCCTCTCCGCACCCACGAACCTTGCTGCCCCCGAGGACGTCACGACCCCAACGAGCATCAAGCTCACCTGGGGAAAGGTCGATGGTGCTACCTCCTACGACCTTAAGGTCGACGGCACCGTGTTCGCCGTGGGTGATGCGGCCGAGTTCACGCACACCGACCTCGCCTACAATAGCAAGCACACCTACCAGATTCGTTCGCGCAACGCCGAGGGCTACTCCGCCTGGAGCGATGTGCTCGAGGCGAACTCCGCACTCGATCCGTGGCGGAACGTCCCCGACGCCGAGCAAATCACCTGGGAGGGCTCACTTTACGGCAGCCATAAGGCCGAGCTCGCCTTCGACCATGAGTTCCAGTCGGGCGACGGCGGTTTCCACTCCGGTGGCAACGATCTGGGCAAGGCGCTTACCGTTGACTATGGACGCGCTTACAAGCTCGATAAGCTCGAGTACTATCCGCGCGATGACGCCGGCAACGGCACTGTGACCAAGATGCGTGTTGAGACGAGTCTCGATGGCGTCCACTGGACGAGCCAGGAGGTCGATTGGGCACGTTCCGCTGATTGTAAGACGGTAGCGTTTGACGGCACCGTGGCCGCCCGTTACGTGCGCATGACACCGCTCGCCTCGGTCGGCAATTTCTTCTCCGCGTCCGAGATTGCCATCTACAAGACCGACGGCACGGATGGCTTCGCCGTGGGCTCCAACCTCAACAAGGCCACGATCTCCGACGGAGACTACTCCAACATGAAGAACTATCTGGGCCTCGAGAATCGCGAGCCCGATACCCCGACGTTCGGTTCGCAGATCCGCGACCACTTCGCCGACCTCAACGATAACGGCGTTTACGACGTCTACGATTACTCGTTCACCATGGCGGGTCTTGACGGCGGCACTAAACAAAAGGGAAAGGTCGCAGGTTCGCTCGCGGTGATTCCGAGCAAGACCGAGGTCGAGGCCGGTGATGAGATCACCGTTGATGTCTATGCGGCCGACGCCAAGAACGTCAACGCCCTGGGCGCTCTCGTCAACTTCAAGAGCGACCAGTTCGAGTTTGTGTCCGAGAGCATCGCGCAGGACGGCTCGACTGCCGGCATGGAGAACCTGTCTCGCGAGAAGGTCCAGTTCACGGACAGAACGCAGACTATCAATCTCGCCTTTGCCAACCGCGGCGATGGCAAGCTCTACAACGGTACCGGCGCGGTGGCGAGTTTCAAGCTCAAGGCCAAGACCGCCGGCAAGGTCGAACTGCCCTCGACATCTTGGCTCATCGGTCCGGCATGCGACGCACTTGAGTTTGCGAGCGACGGCACGGTGACGATGCCGGATGTTCCTCAGCCAACGGTCGCCGAGTACGGTCAGGACGCCTTCAACATCACGATGACCAACGATGAGCTCACGACCGACGACGGGACCAACGTCGAGAAACTTATCCAGCAGAAGAGCTATAACGCGCTGTTCGATAATAACGAGGGCGACAACGGCTTTGAGTTCCTATGGAACTGGAGCGGCAACTGGGACAGCGAGGGTAAGCTTCCGAGTTACGTGAAGCTTCCCACCACGATGACATTCGCATTTAAGACGCCGTCGAAACTCGATAGTGTCGAGGTCGTTAACCGCAACGGTGGCAACGGAACCGTGCAGAAGATCAAGGCTGTCGTGACGTTCGAGGATGGCTCGACCCAAGAGTTCGCGGGCGGGGAGTACGATTCCTTCCTGGCTCGCTACGCCTTTGACCTCTCTGCCGAGAACAAGGGCAAGAAGGCGACCAAGGTCGAGGTCACGCCGCTTGAGGCATCGGGTGACCAGATGCTCACACTGCGTGAGGTCAACTTCAACTACACGCAGGGTGTCGAGGCCATCGAGGGTGTCGAGCTAGGCAAGAACCAGACCGAGTTCTTTGAAGGCGACGTTACGCTCGTCGACGCCAAGGCCACGCCTGAGAGCGCCGGCTACCCCTATGTGACGGTCGAGAGCTCCGACCCCTCTGTGGTAAGCGTCTCCGCTGTTCAGGCTGGCGATAGCGTGAGCTACTACCTGCGTGCCAACAAGGCCGGCAAGGCAAAGATCACGGTGGCGTCGGTACTCGACCCCTCCAAGACCGCATCCTATGAGGTCGAGGTCAAGGCTGGTGTCGATACCTCTGCGCTCGTGGCAGCGCTTTCCAAGGCCGCGGGCTACAGCGAGTCCGTCTACACTAAGGATTCCTATGCAGCTCTCACCACTGCGGTCGAGGCGGCTCAGAAGCTCCTCGACGGCGGCCAAGGCAGCTATAGCAAGAAGGATGTCGCAGACGCCACAGTCAAGATCGAGAAGGCAATCGACGGCCTCAAGATGCGCCCTGTCGATGAGAAGATTCTCATCAACACGCCCGAGAACCGCAAGAACGTCAAGGTGGCCCGCTTCTCGAGTGAGGCCGACTACGAGGGCAGCAACGCCGTCAACGCTCTCGACGGCGACGAGCGGACGCTTTGGCACAGCGACTGGGCCCATGGGACCGGTATGCCCCAGTATCTGAGTGTCGACCTGGGCCGCGACTACGATCTCACCGACGTTACATTCCTGCCGCGCCAGGACGGCGGCACTAACGGCGATATCTTCGAGGCCGAGATACTGGTCTCCGACACTGCCGACGGTTATGAGATGGGCACCGCCGCGTCGATGGGTACGTTCGCCTTCGACAACGACGGCCGCGTGCTCACCGACCGTGGCGACTGGAAACAGATGAGCTTTGGCGCCGCGCGCGGTCGCTACGTGACCGTCAAGGTGATTCACGCCGGCGGAGGCGACGTTGATGCCTACTGCAGCATGGCAGAGCTCAAGTTCTACGGTACGGCCGTCCCCGATCCGGTGGCGAAGGATGATCTCGCTACCGCGATCGAAAAGGTTGATGCCGAGGTTGCTGCCGGCGACCTCAAGGCCGGTGACTACACCGAGGCCTCCTGGACGGCGCTCGAGAACGCCCTGGCGAGCGCCCGCGCCATCTTGAGCGACGAGAACGCCACGCAGGACGAGGTCGACCAGGCGCTCAGAGCGCTCGAGAGCGCCCGCGGCGCGCTCGAGAAGACCCCGGTGGCCCCGGTCGAGAATCCGACTAAGAAGCAGCTCAAGGCCCTGGTCAAGCAGGCGAAGGAGACTGACACCAGGGGCAAGACGGCCGAGTCTGTCAAGGTCCTGACGGATGCCATTACCTACGCCGAGGACGTCTTGGGTGATGAGAATGCTTCCGACACCCAGATCCAGGCGGCCTATGGCCAGCTCAAGCTGGCCATTGAGAGCCTCAAGGATGCCGATTCCGGCAACCAGGGCGGCTCGGGCAACCAGGGTTCCGGCAATGGCTCGAACGGCGGCAACCAGGCGGGCAAGCCCGCAGGCGACAAGGCCCAGGGCAGCAAGAAGAACGGTTCGGCGATTCCCAATACCGGAGACCAGACGGCGGCGACCGTCGCGACCGTCGGTGGTCTTGGCGCCATCATCGCCGCAATCGGCGCTTTCTTCCATCGTCGCAGCAAGGCTAAGTAGCCCCAGCAACAGCTAAGCAAGCGTGCCCGCCGTCCCACCCAAGGACGGTGGGCACGCTTTTTGAATGTAGGCGGAAAGCTCCGACCCTTCGGCCTTAATCTCGCAAAGCGTTCCATCTCCCGCCGAACACATCGGCATCGGCGGCTATACTTGAATTATTTGCAGTTAAGGGTCGCGGATTCGCTGCGTCACCGCTCTCAACAGGAGGTCTTTGTTTATGGCAGATCAGAAGCCGGTTGTCGGGATCATCATGGGCTCCAAGTCCGATCTGGGCGTTATGGAAGGTTGCACCGCCGAGCTCGAGGCACTGGGCGTGCCCTATGAGCTCGTGATTGCAAGCGCACACCGCACGCCGGCGAAGGTCCACGAGTGGGCTTCGACTGCTGCCGACCGCGGCATCAAGGTGATTATCGCCGCTGCCGGCAAAGCCGCTCACCTGGGTGGTGTCGTGGCTGCCTTTACGCCGCTGCCGGTTATCGGCGTGCCCATGAAGACGAGCGACCTGGGCGGTATGGATTCACTGCTGTCGATGGTACAGATGCCCTCGGGCGTGCCTGTGGCTTGCGTTGCCATCAACGGTGCCAAGAACGCCGCCATCTACGCCACGCAGATTCTGGGCGCTTGCGACCCCGAGTACCGCAAGGTTATCGAGAAGATGAAGCAGGAGATGGCTGACGCCTAGGCGTTCCGCCGTTTCACCGCAGTATAAGGAGAGCCATGTCCGACTATCAGGGAAAACGATTCAAGGCTTCTCAGATTCCCGATCCGTCGAAGCCGGGTGCTGCCCATGCGGCACAGCAGGGTCGGACATCCTCTCCTCAGCAGCCGCGCACGCCGCGCCCCGTGACACCGGCGACGCATCGTCGACAGGACGCGCCGGCCGCATATCGACCTTCATCTTATAGCACCGCTAAGAAGCCGCCCCGGTCTTCATCGCATGCCACGCCGTCGGATTACACCGAGTCGCCGCGTAAAAAGCGCCGCTCCATCATTCCTATTCTGCTCATCATCGTGGGCATCGGTCTGATTGTTGCCGCCGCTGCCATCTTTATCAATGCCCAGATTGGCTATAAGCAGGCGAGCGATTCGTATCAGAAAATCGAGAAGCAATATGTAAGCGATAAGGACGCCAGCGGCGTGCCGATTATCGACTTTGATGCACTTGCTCAGACGAACCCCGAGATTGTGGGTTGGATTTACGTGCCGGGAACCAACATCAACTATCCCGTGGTGCAGACCAACAACAACTCCAAATACCTCAACACGCTGTTCGATGGCACGTCTAACGCCTCGGGTGCCATCTTCTTGGATAGCGATGACACCGCGCCGGGAATGGTCGACCAGCAGACCACGATCTACGGCCACCATATGAACGATGGGTCGATGTTCAACGTGATTTCGGATACGACTGACCAGGCAACGTTCGATAGCGTTGAATATGTGTACTACATCACGCGCGATGCGACGTATAAGTTGCGTCCGCTGGCGACCAAGGTGGTCGAGGACACGTATGCCAAGGCGCGCACGACCAATTTTGAGGGCGACGACGGACTCAAGAACTACCTGTCCGAGATGCTCGACGGCGCTTCTGCCGTGGCGAGTGATGCCACCGATCGTGCCGCTTCGGCAACTAAGGTTGTAACGCTTGTGACCTGTCGTTCGCTGTCGCTGAGCAACACACGCGCCGTCATGGTGCTCACGCCGGTCGAGGAATAAGTTGTTCGAGAGTAGCTAAAAAGGCCCCGTCCCAAATTGGCTACTCGACGACGGTAAGGGAGAAATGATGCTTGAGAACGGCAAAACGATGCCTTCGATTGATGCTTGGCTTCGCGAGGCCAAGGCCGATTCGTCGGCACCTGCGTGCGGTATGTATCTGACACATAACGGTGTGGTGCGCGCGACGCCCAAGGCTGAGGTGCGCGGAGTCGAGACCGATGGCGTGGCGCCTGGGCATAAGGTGGGCGGCATGGTGTTTGGCTTCGATGCTCAGAAGGTGCAGGCTGCTATCGAGGCGACGCGTGCGATGCCGGGTATCGGCTATGTGCGTGTGTGGCTGGCAAGCGGCGAGCTTGCCGTAGGTGACGACATCATGCTCGTGCTCATCGGCGGGGACATTCGCCCGCACGTGGTCGATGCGCTGCAGGCGCTCGTTGGCACCATTAAGAACGAATGCGTGAGTGAGGTCGAGCGCGAGGCGTAGAGGCTTGCGTCGATAGAAGGATCGTTTATAAAAATGCCCACCGGTACGTGTGATACCGGCGGGCATTTTGCGTTTTGGGCGCGGTGGGCGCTACACGCGCGTCGCATCCTTGGGGCTCATGGTCATGCTCTGGAAGCGGTTTTCCATGTACTCGTTATCGAAGTGCTCTCCGTAGAACTGTGCGACGGGAATGTCCGGCTCCGTGCCGTTAACGCGCTGGTACCAGTAGTCGAGCGACTGCAGCGTCATGACGCCGTCGACCAGCATGATAACGGTAAAGATGACGGTGGCCGAGTAGCGGCTCTTCCAGGGGATCTTGTTGATAAGCTTAAGCAGCCTCGGCAGCAGCAGCTTGATCCAGATGAGGCCGCCCAGGCCCCACAGGCAGGCGAAGCCCGTGCAGGTGCGTCCGCCCGTGAGGACCACGAGCGGATCGGGCAAACCGAACAGCGTTATGTGCGAGTAGCTCCACGAGACCACGCCAAACGCGGTCTGCATAAACCAGCCCACGAACACCTCAAAGCTGGCGCCGAGCAGGGCGCTCACCAGGAAAATGATGATGGGGTTCTTTTTGTAGAAGCGGTTAAGCACCATGGTCATGAGCACGGCGCCAAATCCGTAGATGGGGCTGAAGGGGCCAAACAGCATGCCGGCGCGGTTCTGATAGACGCCCGGGTCGTCGACCGTCATGTGCCAGATGTCCTCGGCGATCAGGCCGAGTATGCAGCAGACAAAGAACACCCAGAACAGGTTGAAGTAGTTGAGCTTGATGTAGCCCTCGCCGGTTTCATCGCGGCCGAGCATGCCCTCGGCTGCGGCGTCGCGGTCGAGCATCTCCTTCAGGCGGCGCTGCAGTTCGCGCTCCTGACGCAGCGTGGGGTCGACGGTTGCCGAAAGTGCAACAAGGATGCCGAGCTGGATCGCGGGACGCAGCAGGAAGGGCCCGATGCCCTGGAGCATCACGTCGACCAAAAGCTCGACGACGGTGAATGCAATAAGGATGTAGGACAGGCGGGCGGCGTTGCGGCGCTGGTTTTTGATAAGGTCCAGGCCAAAGATGATTAGGATGACGGCACTTGCCGCAGAGAGCATGATGCCGGCGACGATAAGGCCGACTGCGACGAGCGTGTTGTCGCCGAGCTTTTCGGTGGCGTTGCCGTTAACAAGTGCCGTGATGACCTGCCACATAAAGGCAGCGACCGACGGGAGCGTGCCCACGCCGGAAAGGATGCACAGGACGGCGTACACCTTAATGATGAGGGGGATCTTCTTGACCTCCGTGGCGCTGGGGACGCTGGGGTCGAGTTCGTTTCGATCCATACAGAACCTTTCTCGCTTTGTTGTAGGTTATAAGGATACGCCGCCGACCTGCCAAAAGACAGGACGAACGTCCCAATTGCAACTTTGTAATCCCTAACGGTGGACGCGGCGGCCATCTGGGGGGCGCGGGCGCTTGCACTGGACAGACCGATAAAATGTTTGGCAACAAAACTGATTATTAGCTCGGTGGGCTTTTAAAAAGCGCTGTTCATGCGCTGGGGAGCACGTCGCGCCGTGCGTATAATAAGGCGGGTAACGCCAAAAATACGAGGCTCTGAGGGGATACCATGTCTCAAGAAACCATCCGCGCGGCCGAGCGTGCCGCGGGACAGGTGAACACCATGTCGACGTATGATCCGGACTCCGACCAGCTGCATGAGGAATGTGGCATTTTCGGCGTATGGGCGCCCGATCGCGACGTGGCTCGACTGACGTACTTTGGCCTGCGTGCGCTGCAGCACCGTGGCCAGGAATCGGCTGGAATCGCCGTGGGTGACGGCGGCACGGTTATGGTCCGCAAAGATCTGGGCCTGCTCGACCGCGTGTTCTCCAACGCCGACCTGTCGACGCTCTCCGGCCAGCTGGCCGTGGGTCATGTGCGCTACGGCACTGCCGGCGCCAAGAGCTGGGAAGCCTCTCAGCCGCACCTCTCTACCATCAATAGCGTCATTATCGCGCTCGCGCACAACGGCACCCTCGTCAACACCGACGAGCTGCGCCGTCAGCTGATCGAGCTGGGCGTGCCGTTCCTCTCCAATTCGGATTCCGAGGTCGCGACCAAGCTTATCGGCTACTTTACCCAGCGTACGGTCCACCTGCGCGAGGGTATTCGCAAGACCATGGAGCTCGTGCGCGGCGGCTACGCCATGACGCTCATCAACGAGCAGGCGCTCTACGCCTTCCGCGATCCGCATGGCATTCGCCCACTGGTGTTGGGCAAGCTGGTGGACGAGGGCCTGGACCAGGCCGATGCCGCATCCGTTTCGCAGCTGCCGTCGCAGGACGGCGCCGCGACGGTTGACGTTGCCACCCATGTCACCCGCGCCGGCGGCTGGGTCGTCGCCTCCGAGACTTGTGCGCTCGACATTGTGGGTGCCGAGTACGTCCGCGACGTCCGTCCCGGCGAGATTTTGCGCATCAGCGCCGAGGGCCTGGTATCCGAGCAGGGTGTGCCTGCCGCCGAGGAGCCTGCTAACTGCATCTTTGAGCAGGTCTACTTCGCTCGCCCCGATTCCATCATGAACGGCAAGAGCGTCTACGCTTGCCGTTATGACATGGGTCGTCAGCTGGCACATGAGGAGCCCGTCGAGGCCGACCTGGTCATCGGCGTGCCCGACTCCGGCCTGCCGCCCGCGGAGGGCTATTCGCACGAGAGCGGTATTCCCTTTGGCGAGGGCCTTATCAAGAACCGCTACGTGGGCCGCACGTTTATCGAGCCTACGCAGGAGTTGCGCGCCATGGGCGTGCGTATGAAACTCAACCCGCTGCGCGACAACATCGAGGGCAAGCGCCTGGTCGTCATCGACGACTCCATTGTGCGCGGCACCACCATGGTGCAGCTCGTCAAGATGCTGCGCAACGCCGGTGCCAAGGAGATTCATATTCGCATCAACTCGCCCGAGGTCATCTGGCCATGCTTCTACGGTATCGATACCGACGTGCAGTCGCAGCTTATCAGCGCCAACAAGACGGTCGATGAGATCTGCGCGTACATTGGCGCCGATTCGCTGGCCTTCCTTTCGATCGAGGGCCTGCTGAAGGTCATGCCCAAGGGCGGCTACTGCGACGCGTGCTTTACCGGCCGCTATCCCGTGGCGATTCCCGAGAGCTTTGGCCGCGACAAATTCATGGAGGGCTTTAAGCCCCGCAACCTGGACAAGCCGCTACACTTTGACGACGACGCCGTGGTCGAGAAATATGACGACCGCAGCTGGGAAGAGGAGCACGGTGAGGCCTAAAACCTGCCATGTAGGGACAGGTTTATTTTGGTAGGTTTTACCTGCTGTTTTGTTGATATGACGGCGCGTGCTGTTATGGCGCGCGCCGAAATGACGCAACTATGAGCACCGTTTGGCGCCTGCTCGTCAGACGGTAGTGGGAGAGGAAGGCTCAGATGAGCGACAGCAAGCATGTGACGTACGAGGACGCCGGCGTCGATACCGCCGAGGGCGGCCGCGCCGTCGACGCTATTAAGCAGATGGTCAAGGACACCAACCGCCCCGAGGTCATCGGCGGCATCGGTGGCTTTGGCGGCCTGTTCTCGGCCGCCGCGCTTAAGGATATGGAAGACCCGATCCTGATTAGCGGCACCGACGGCGTGGGCACCAAGCTCGTGCTCGCCCAGATCATGGACCGTCACGAGACGGTGGGCCAGGACCTGGTCGCCATGTGCGTCAATGACATTTTGGCTTCGGGCGCCGAGCCGCTGTTCTTCCTGGACTACGTTGCCATCGGTCACATTGAGGCCGAGCACATGGCGAAGATCATTAAGGGTGTGGCCGACGGCTGCAAGCTCGCGGGCTGCGCGCTCGTGGGCGGCGAGATGGCCGAGCACCCCGGCGTCATGGCTCCCGCCGACTACGACCTCGCCGGCTTTACCGTGGGCGTCGTCGACCGTCCCAAGATGCTTGACCCCGCGAACGTTCGCCCCGGCGATGTGATCCTGGGTCTGCCTTCCACCGGCGTGCACTCCAACGGCTACTCGCTTGTGCGCAAGGTCATCGGCGTCGACGGCATCAAGCCGGGCACGCCCGAGGCCGCCGCTAAGGCCGAGGAACTGAGCCGTCCGCTCGAGGAGCTCGACGGTGCTTCGCTGGCCGATGCTCTGCTGGCCCCTACGCGCATCTACGTCAAGCCGATCCTGGAGCTGCTGCGCGGCGGCGCCAACGTGCACGCCATCGCCCACATCACTGGCGGCGGTATTACCGAGAACCTCAACCGTGCGCTCGCCGATGACGTCGACGCCGTGGTCACCCGCAACGGTGCCGAGATGGGTTGGGACGTTCCGCCCGTCATCACCTACGTGTCGCGTCAGGCCGAGCTCGCGCCCAACGAGGCATGCAAGACCTTCAACATGGGCGTCGGCCTGTGCCTGATCGTTGCCCCCGAGGACGAGGCTACCGTGACCGAGGCCCTGGTCGCGCTGGGCGAGAAGCCGTTCCGCGTGGGCGAGTGCGTCGAGGGTTCCGGTAAGGTCGTGTACTCCGATGAGCGCTAGCGAGCAGATGGCTGCTGCCGAGGGCCTGGGCTTTGTGCCCTACACCCGTCCGACCGGCACCGATACGGCCGAGCCGCTCAAGATCGGCGTGCTCATCAGCGGCTCTGGCACCAACCTGCAGGCGCTGATTGACCTGATCGCTGCCAGCAAGCTCAATGCTTCGATTGAGCTGGTGGTGTCGAGCCGTCCTTCGGCCAAGGGGTTGCAGCGTGCCGAGCGTGCGGGTATCCAGACGCTGACGCTGTCCAAGGATGTCTATGCCGACCCCATCGCCGCCGACGAGATCATCGCGCACGAGCTGCTCGAGCGCGGCTGCGAGTATGTGGTCATGGCCGGCTACATGCGCATGGTGCACACGCCGCTGCTGGCGGCGTTTCCCAACCGCGTGGTGAACCTGCATCCGGCGCTGCTGCCGAGCTTTACCGGCGCGCATGCGATCGACGATGCCTTTGCGCGCGGCGTCAAGGTGACCGGCGTGACCGTGCACTTTGCCAACGAGGTCTACGACAACGGCCCCATCATCGCCCAGCGCGCGCTGGCTGTCGAGGAGGGCTGGGATGTCGACACGCTCGAGGAACACATCCACGCGATTGAGCACGTACTGTATCCCGAGGTCGTGCAAATGCTCGCCGACGGCCGCGTCCACGTGCTGGAGAGCGGCAAGGTCGCAATTGATGCGCCCCGCGTCTAGCGGCGCACAGTACAATTTAGTTGAGTGGTCAGGGTGGTCATTGGCGCCAAGGCGCGCGTGGCCACCTTTTGTTTTGGGTAGTCATCGGGGACGTTCCTGAATGACTAGGTGAGAGAGGTGAGCGCATGGCGGATAACGAAGCGCTGTTTACGCCTGAGCTGGTGTTTTTTGATTGGGAGTGTGCGACGCCGGGTGAGGTGTTTGCGCAACTCGAGAGTGAGCTTGCTCCGCGCGGCTACATTGCCGACGGTTGGCTCGACGCCGTCCGCACGCGCGAGGATGCCTATCCCACAGGGCTTGCCATGCCGGCGGCCAACATTGCCATCCCGCATACCGATCCGGGGTTTGTGGCTAAGCCCTACATCGCGGTGGTGAAGCCGGCCACGCCCGTGACATTCAATGCTATGGCGGGCATGGGTGCCCCTGTGCCGGCGCAGATCGTCATCAACTTGGGCATTGCCGAGCCGGGCGGCCAGGTCGAGGCTCTGCAAGCGCTTATGAATATCTTTATGGACGCCGACACCGCGGCCGATGTGCTCGGCCAGACCACGCCCCAAGGCATGGTCGAAGCCATCCGCCGCCACTTTTAAATCCGGCCCCTGGGGACGTTCCTTTTGTCGCGGGGGCCGCGTTGTGACACAATGGCGTTTGTTCGATTCGTTATGCGAAAGGCCAACTATGGCAAATAAGAAAAAGAACTCCGAGGCCGCGCCGACGCCCGAGCAGCAGACTCGCGCTGCCTCCAGCTCTCGTAAGAAGCAGCGCAAGACGTACGTGTCTAAGACCGTCAAGATTGTTCTGGTGGTTATCGGCGTGCTGGCAATGTTGCTTTCCGTCTCGGCCATGGCGTGCTCCGGTCTTATGTCGCAGACCGAGGACACCTCGGGCTACAAGCTCACCGGCGGCGTTGCCGCCACCATCAACGGCACCAACCTCACCGAGGATACCGTGACCAAGCAGATCATGAGCATGCGCACGTCCTATGGTTATACCAAGGACAAGGATTGGGCGCAGTACCTGGTCAACAACGACCTTACGCCCAAGAAGTATCGCAAGCAGCTCATCGATTCCTACACGCAGCAGATTCTGCTTCAGCAGGCGCAGAAGGAAAACGGCGTGACGGTGTCGGATGAGGAGGTCGAGAAGGCTTGGAAGGACGCGTGCAAGAGCGCGGGCGGCGCCAAGACCTTTAAGAAGACCCTTAAGACCTACGGCTACACCGAGGACACCTATAAGAGCTCGCTCAAGGAGAGCCTGGCGCAGCAAAAGCTCAAGGAAGCCGTGGCGCCTACCAGCAAGCCCGAGGACAGCGAGATCGTCGATTACATCAACGAGAACCTGTCGAAGTACAACGATGCCCGCCGCTCGTCGAACATCCTGATCAAGGTCGATTCCGAGGCATCCGACGAGGACAAGGCTGCCGCCAAGGCCAAGGCGCAGGAGTGCCTGGACAAGATTAACTCCGGCGAGCTGAGCTTCGAAGACGCTGTGAAGCAGTATTCCGACGACACCGGTTCCAAGGAGAAGAAGGGCGACGTGGGCTGGGACAAGCTCACCACCTTCGTCGACAGCTACCAGACGGCACTCGAGGGGCTCAACAAGGGCGATGTGAGCGGCGTGGTCGAGTCGACGTACGGCTATCACATTATCAAGTGCACTGACTACTTCCATGTCGATAGCCAGGTCGATGATATCAAGCAGGTACCCAAGGCCATCAAGAAGTACGTCTCCAACGTGGTGAAGACGCAGGCGGCCAGCACTGCATATAGCGAGTGGCTGGAGCAGTACAAAAAGGACGCCGACATCACCGTCAACCCCATGCCCAAGGACGTACCCTACAACGTGAGCCTGAAGGGTGTCACCAAGAGCTCGACCGACAATTCGTCGACGACTGAGTAATCATGGGGCGGTGCTCGCGCGAGTGCCGCCCGCACTATTGAGGAGGATTTGCAGATGACCAACGAAGAGCTGCAGCAGGAAATGATCGCGGCCATGAAGGCCAAGGACAAGGTTCGCCTGTCCATCATTCGCCAGGTTAAGGCTGAGGTGAAGAATATCGAGGTCAATGAGCGCCGCGATGTGACTGAGGAAGACGTCAACAACATGATCAAGCGTCTGATCAAGCAGACGAGCGAGACGCTGGAGATGTCCATCAAGGCCGGCACCGACCAGGAGCGTACCGACAACCTGACCGAGCAGGTCAAGATTCTGGAGAGCCTTCTGCCCGCGCAGGTTTCGGGCGAGGAGCTCGAGGCCCTGATCGAGCAGGTCATCGCCGAGCTGGGCGCCACGTCCAAGAAGCAGATGGGCCAGGTCATGGGAGCACTCGGCAAGGCCACCGGCGGCAACTTCGACAAGCCGGCAGCGGCAAAGATCGTCGGCGCAAAATTGGCGTAATTTGTTACGCGGTTTTACCAAACCGCGTAACGGCTCGACGCTGCAAACCCGTACACACGGCAATCTGACGTTCAATTTCAAGGGCGCGACCATAAGGTCTGCGCCCTTTCATTTCACGTCACCTTGCTCGCGTGTACGGGTTTTCGCTGACTTATGCTCAACAAGGGCGGTTGCACTCATTGGGGACGGACTTAAATGAGTAGCCACGGGGGTACTCATTTAAGTCCGTCCCCAATGAGTGGGTGGAAGATTGCGGGTTCTTTACGGGAATGTAGTGTGGGCTGCGGAAACGTGGTTCTTTCCGTACAATAGTTCAACTCGTGTAAACGCAGGGAAGGGACATTCATGGCAGACATGATCGAGATCAAGCATCTCAACAAGTACTTTGGCGACCTGCATGTGCTCAAAGATATCAACCTCACCGTCAAGCGCGGCGAGAAGCTCGTAATGATCGGGCCTTCCGGCTCGGGTAAGTCGACGCTCATCCGTTGCGTCGACTATCTGGAGGAGCCCACGTCGGGCGAGGTCATCATCGACGGTACGCCGCTTACCAAAAAGAATCACCTGGAGATGGCTCGCAAGTATAGCTCCATGGTGTTTCAGCAGTTCAACCTGTATCCCAACATGACGGTGCTGGGCAACCTGACGCTCGCGCCCATCAAGCTGCAAAAGAAGAGCAAGGAGGAGGCGACCGAGATCGCCATCGCCGCGCTCAAGCGCGTCGGCATGGCGCATAAGGCCGGCGAGTATCCGCAGAATCTCTCGGGTGGTCAGCAGCAGCGCATCGCCATCGCCCGCGCCCTGTGCACCAAGCAGCCCATCATCCTGTTTGACGAGCCGACTTCGGCGCTCGACCCCGAGATGGTCCAGGAGGTTCTGGATGTTATGATTGAGCTCGCGCAGGAGGACATCACCATGATCTGCGTGACGCACGAGATGGGCTTTGCGCGCCAGGTGGCCGACCGCGTCATCTTTATGGAGGACGGCCGCATCCTGGAGGAGGGCACGCCCGAGCACTTCTTCGATAACCCCGAGAACCCGCGCTGCCGCGAGTTCCTGTCCAAGATTCTGCACTAGGCGCGGTGATGGACATGACGGATATGACGAGGACGGCCGTGTCGCGCCGTCACTTTTTGCAGCTGGCGGGCGCCGGCATGCTCGCGCTGACGGGGACCGCGCTCACCGGTTGCGGCAACTCCACCAGCGGCGAGGGTTCCGACAAGGGATCCAAGCTTGCGGCCATCAAGTCGCGCGGCCATCTGAATGCCGGCGTCAAGAAAGATGTTCCCGGCTACGGCTATTACGACACCGCCAAGGGTCGCTTTGAGGGCATGGAAGTCGATTTGTGCTACCAGATCGCCGCTGCCGTCTTTGGCGTGAGCTACAAGGAAGCCCGTGCCCAGGAGCTTGTCGAGTTTACCGACGTAACGCCCAAGACACGCGGCCCGCTGATCGATAACGGCCAACTCGACGTGGTCGCGGCGACCTACACCATCACCGACGAGCGCAAGAAGAGCTGGGATTTCTCGACGCCGTACCGCACCGACTACGTGGGACTCATGGTCAAGAAGCGTTCGGGCTTTACCTCGATTGAGGACTTGGACGGCAAGGTCATTGGCGTGAGCCAGGGTGCCACCACGCAGGGCCTGATCGAGCAGATGATCAAGGACAACGGCTTTAGCTGTAAGCCCGAGTTTAGGGCCTTTAGCGGCTATCCCATCATCAAGAGTTCCCTCGACGCCGGCAATATCGACGTCTTTGCCATGGACCGCTCCACGCTGGCCGGCTACATGAACGAGACCGTTGAGCTGCTGCAGCCCGAGGTCAAGTTTGGCGAGCAGGGCTACGGCGTGGCGACCAAGAAGGGCTGCGACCTTTCGGCCGTGGTCGATCAGGTGATTTGCGATCGCCTGGCCGACGGCTGGCTCGACCAAGAGGTCAAGACCTGGGGTCTTGTATAGGCGCATCGTCCAAGGAAGGAATCAAATGCTCGAAGGATTATTTGACGCCGACCGTTGGTCGACGACATTTCAAAACATGGGGCCCTTCTGGGAGGGCTTTGGCGTGACGCTGCAGGTGGTCGTTGCCGGTCTGCTGCTGTCGCTGGTGCTGGGCACGCTGCTGGGCGTGTTCTCCACCACCCGTTCGCGCGTGCTGCGCGCCATAAGCCGCGTGTACGTGGAGTTTTACCAGAACACCCCGTTGCCCGTGCAGGTGCTCTTTATGTACATGGCCGGTCCGCAGTTTTTGCAAGCCATAACCGGTGCCGACCAGCCGGTGCGCATCGCGCCGTTCGTGCTGGGCTTCTTGGGCGTGGGCCTGTATCACGCGGCCTACATTTCGGAGGTCATCCGCACTGGTATCGAGGCGGTTCCGCGCGGTCAGATGGAGGCGGCCCAGAGCCAGGGCTTCACCCGTGCCCAGGCGTACTGGTACATCGTGCTGCCCCAGACGTTCAAGATCATTCTGCCGCCGCTGTGTAACCAGGCGCTCAACCTGGTCAAGAACACGTCGGTGCTGGCGCTTGTGGCCGGCGGCGACCTTATGTACCGTTCCGACAACTTTGTGAGCCTGTACGGTTACCTGCAGGGATACATCGTCTGCTGCCTAATGTACTTCATCATCTGCTTTCCGCTCGCCATGCTGGTGCAGTGGCTCGAGCGCCGCTCCAAGGAGCGTCCGCGCGGCGTGAGCCTCGCCGAGCTGGGGCTCGACAACGTAGAGGAGGCCTAGCGCATGGAAATCTTCAACGCGACCAACCTGCTCTACATTTGGGGCGGCTTTGTTAAAACCATCGAGATCTCGGCGCTGTCGATCTTTTTCTCGCTCATCTTTGGCACGGTGCTGGCGCTTGTTAAAAGCTATGCGCCCCGCCCGTTCCGTATTTTGGTGAGCGCCTATATCGAGCTGTTCCGCTGCACGCCGAACCTGCTGTGGATCCTGTTTATCTACTTTACGGTGCAGGGTTTGGACATTGTGATTTCGACCATCGCCTTTACGCTGTTTACCAGCGCCGTTATGGCCGAGATTGTGCGCGGCGGCCTCAACTCGATTCCGCGCGGCCAGTTTGAGGCAGCGCAGAGCCAAGGCTTCGGCTTCTTTGCCACCATGCGCTACATCATTCTGCCGCAGACGTTTAAGACGATCATTCCGGCGCTGTTTAGCCAGTGCACGACCGTCATCAAGGACAGCTCGTATCTTTCGGGCATTAACGTGGCCGAGCTCATGTACACGGCAAATGTCGTGATGGCCCATGCGATCGATCTGTCGCAGGTGCTTATGCTCTACGGCCTGGTGTTTGCGATGTACTTTGTGCTCAACTTTGGTATCTCGCTGCTGGTGAGGGCATATCAACGCCGCATCGTGGCCGCATAGTCCTGCTTCCCCAAGCACGGCACCTTGCCCCTCAATCGTCGCTTGCGTACATTTAGTACGCGGCGCTCCTCTTTCGGGGCAATCTGCCGCACTTGGGAAACCAGGACGGTCGTAAGTGACAAAATGGGAATCAGGAATTGCCTTTTCTCATTTGTTAGAAAGGAATCGCGATGAGCGATCTGGAGAACAAGAAGAATCCTGTGGTCATTACCATCGCGCGCGACTTTGGCGCCGAGGGCCACGAGATTGGCCGCATGCTTGCCGACGAGTTGGGGATTCCGCTGTACGATAACGAGCTGCTGGTACGTGCGTCGCTGCGCGCGGGCGAGTCGCTCGACAAGATGGCCGCCTACGACGAGCGTCTGGCCGTGGAGAACATGGCGTTCCTGCCCGACCGCTACGACGCGCGTTCGTACTCGGACAAGTTGTTCCAGAAGATGAGCCAGGTGATTTTGGACCTGGGCGAGACCGAGAGCTGCATTATCGAAGGCCGCCTGTCCGATTACCTGCTGCGTAACAACCCCAACCACATTGCCGTGTTGGTGACCGCTCCTTTTGAGGACCGCGTCGAGATTGTGCGCAAGAAGCGTGGCCTTAATAAAAAGAAGGGCGCCAAGCTGGTCAAGCAGCAGCAGAAGGCGCGCGAGGCGTTCTATAAGCGCTACAGTGCCGGAAAGTGGAAGATGACGAGCGGCAAGGATATCGTCGTCAACCGCGCCAAGCTGGGCCGCGAAGGCTGCAAAGACGTCATAGCCGCTGCCTACCGCTACAAAGTGGCTCAACTCGAAGGCTAACCGACCAAAAACCACCACAAAGGGTACAGGCACCTTTGTGGTGGTTTTTGTTTTAGGCCGAGGGGAAGGCCTTGGCGGCAGTGCCTATCCTCGGCTTTTGCATAGTCTCGATCTGTAACACCAAGCCAGCGAAAATGGCTCTAACTGTTACAGATTGAGATGAACCGTTCGGCCGTCAGCCCAACGTCTTGATCTGTAACACCAGGCGGCATATTTGGTCTCTAACTGTTACAGATTGAGATGCGGCGTGGCCGGCCGGCACAATATCTCAATCTGTAACAACTGCAGGGCTCAACGGACTCCAGCTGTTACAGATTGAGACAAAACGACCGGGCAAGTCCCAAACCACCACAAAGGTGCCTGCCCCATCGTGGTGGTTTGGGCGGCCGGCATAAAAAAGTCCCCGCCGGGCGTGTGCTCGACGGGGACTTTGCCGTTTGATGGCTAGCACTGCAGGTGATTACTCGCCCAGCAGGCTCTTGGTGATGGAAGCGGCGGCCTTCTTGCCGGCGCCCATCGCCAGAATGACCGTAGCGGCACCGGTGACGATGTCGCCGCCGGCCCAGATGCGGGGATCGGTGGTCTGGCCGGTCTCCTCGTCGGCAACGATGTAGCCCCACTTGTTGAGCTCCATCTTGCCGCCGATCTTGGCAGCGAAGGGGTTGGCGTTGGTGCCGATAGCCGAGATCGCGACGTCGCAGGGGATCTCCTCGATGGCGCCCTCGATGGGCACCGGGCGACGACGGCCGGACTCGTCAGGCTCGCCGAGCTCCATCTTCTGGACCTTGACGGCGCACACGGAGCCGTCCTCGCCAGCGACAAACTCGAGCGGGGAGACGAGCGGCAGAACCTCGACGCCCTCGGCCTTAGCATGGTGCAGCTCGGCGCGACGGCAGGGCATCTCGTCCTCGGTGCGGCGGTAAGCGATGATGGCGTGCTCGGCGCCCAGGCGCTTGGCGGTACGGACGGCGTCCATAGCCACGTTGCCGCCACCAAAGACGACGACGTTCTTGCCGTGCTTGGTGGGGGTGTCGTACTCGGGGAACTTGTTGGCCTTCATCAAGTTCACGCGGGTGAGGTACTCGTTCGCGAAGAAGACGTTGGGCAGGTTCTCGCCGGGGACGTTGAGGAACTTGGGCAGGCCAGCGCCGGTCGCCACGTAGATGGCGTCGAAGCCCTGCTCGAACAGCTCCTCGGCCGTGGCCATGTTGCCCACGACGGAGTTGTACTCAAACTTGACGCCCATGTCCTCCAGGCCGTCGATCTCGCGCTTGACGACCGCCTTGGGCAGACGGAACTCGGGGATGCCGTAGACCAGCACGCCGCCGCCGGTAAAGAAGGCCTCAAAGACGGTGACGTCAAAGCCGTTGCGGGCGAGCTCGCCGGCGCAGGTGATGCCGGACGGGCCAGAGCCGACGACGGCGACCTTCTTGCCGTTCTTGGGGGCCATCTTGGGCGTGGAGGCGAGCTCGGGGCGATCACCCAGGAAGCGCTCGAGCTGGCCGATGGCCACGGGCTCGGACTTCTTGCCACGGATGCACTTGCCCTCGCACTGGTTCTCCTGCGGGCAGACGCGACCGCAGATGGCGGGAAGCATGGAGTCCTCGCGGATGGTATCGAGAGCGCCGCCGAAGTCCTTCGCGCGGATCTGCTCGATAAAGCGGGGAATGTTGATGTTGACGGGGCAGCCCTCAACACAGAACGGCTTCTTGCAGTTGAGGCAGCGCTCGGCCTCGGCCAGCGCCATCTCCTCGGTGAAGCCCTTGTCGACGGGGCGGAAGTCGCAGGCGCGCTCGGCAGCCGGCTCCTCGTTATCGGGGGTGCGGGGCGACTTCATATCGGCAACGAAACGACCGTTAACTAGTGGCATGCGCAGCTCTTTTCCTCATAGGCCTTGAGGGACTCGCCCTCTTCGGAACGGTAAGCGGCCTGGCGGGCACGAAGGTCATCCCAGTCGACCAGGGTGGCATCGAAGTCGGGGCCGTCGACGCAAGCGAACTTGGTCACGCCGCCCACCTCGACGCGGCAGCAGCCGCACATGCCGGTGCCGTCAACCATGATGGGGTTGAGGGACGCGGTAATGGGGGTGTCGTACTTCTGGGCGGTGAGGGTCGAGAACTTCATCATCGGAACGGGGCCGACGCAGAAGACCTGGCTCACGGCCTTGTCCTGCAGCAGGCGCTCCAGCGGAGCGGTGACAACGCCCTGCTCGCCGTAGGAGCCGTCATCGGTGGTGATATGGATGTGGTCCTCGTCGAGGAGCTCGCGGAACTGGTCCTCCATGAGCAGGAGGTCCTTGGTGCGGGCGCCCATGATGGCGTGGACCTCGTGGCCGGTCTCGACCAGGTGCTTGGCGACCGGGAAGGCAATTGCCAGGCCGACGCCGCCGCCAATGACGGCGCAGGGGCCCTCGGCCATCTCGGTGGGAACGCCCAGCGGGCCCACGACGTCGCGCAGTGACTCGCCGGCCTCATAGGTGGAAAGCATCTCGGTGGTCTTGCCGATCACCATGAAGATGAACTCGACCCAGCCCTCGTCACCGTTCCAACCAGCTAGGGTAAACGGGACGCGCTCGCCCGTCTCGTTGGCGCGAACCATGAGGAACTGTCCAGCGTGCGCATGCTTGGCGATCGCGGGCGCCTCGATGCGGAACTTGAACACCTTCTCCGAGAACTGCGTCTTCTCCAGGATCTTATACATAGAACCCCTCTCTTGTTAGGGCCGCCGAACCGTGCCTCCACGGAAATGGACGGTAGCCCGAGTAA
>JAHYYL010000013.1 GCA_019424965.1 Collinsella sp. | reverse complement strand
CCAACATGGTGGCGACCACCAAGGAGTTCTTGGCATAAGGCAAGGCGGATCTCAAGGACTGCTTCGCCAGTACTATGGAAACCCGGCAGGGGCGCTCTCTTGGAGAGCGCCCCTGTTTCTGTTCAAGACTTTAGTCTGCTGGCCGCGCAGCGGCCAGCTTTGAACCACCCGCTACGCGGGTGGAGACAAACGGCTTTACAAAGCCACCCCTCCGACCGATATTGACGATTGTTCAGGCCGTCAAGAATTCGAGTCGAAGGGGTGGTCGCCATGGCCCAGAAGGCCTACAGCCTTTCCCACACGAAGTGGATGTGCAAGTACCACATCGTGTTCACGCCGAAGTATAGGCGCAAAGTGATCTACAACCAAATCAGGAGCGACATAGGGGAGATCCTCAGGAAGCTGTGCGAGTACAAGGGGATCGAGATAATCGAGGGGCACCTGATGCCCGACCACGTGCACGTGCTGCTGGCGATCCCGCCGAAGTACAGCGTCGCGAGCGTCATGGGCTACCTGAAGGGGAAGAGCTCGCTGATGATATTCGACAGGCACGCCAACCTCAAGTACAAGTTCGGCAACAGGAAGTTCTGGGCGGAGGGCTACTACGTGTCCACCGTCGGCCTGAACGAGGCGACGATCGCCAAGTACATCAGGGAGCAGGAGTCCCATGACATCGCGCTGGACAAGCTGAGCGTGAAGGAGTACGAGGACCCCTTCAAGAGGGGGTGATCCCGCCGGTTCGACCGGCGCGCCACGGGTCAAGATGCACTAGGCCTGGACGAAGTCCGGGCCCGCGCCTTTAGACGCGAGCCCGGGGCCCGTGGGTTATACCCTAAGAGCAAACCACCCTTTTTAAGGGTGGTTCTGATTGCGGTGAAATAAGGACTGTTTTGCCAGCCTAAAGGCTCAATTGGGGGTGCGGACAGAAAGTTGGACCGCGGGGCGGTCCGGACTGGAGGTTCGCATGTACAGCAGGGAGAAGGTCGAGCTCTTCCTCCTGGCGACGGAGGACGGCATGGGGCCCACCGCCGCCGCGGAGTTCGCGGGGGTCACGGTGGGCGCGGCCAAGAAGTGGGCGACGGGGCACCTCCCGCGCAGCTACACCGGCGGGGGCTGTAGAATCGTGGCGAGGAAACCGCCACGGAAGGAGGCCAGCTTGGGCCCCGACAAGTCGATCTACGCCCCGCCCGCGACCGGCCCGCTCGCCGGGCTCAACGAGGACCAGATAGAGAACCTGCTGCTCAGGGCGGTGTTGGCCGACCTAAAAGCGGAAGGGTGGGACCCGGCTTCGATCTCGAACAGGAGCAAGTGCGAGCTCGGCGAGAGATTGAGGCGGGCGACCGCCCTGCCCCTCCGCTCGATCACAGGTTTCTTGAGGATATCGAAGAGCTCCTATGAGTACTGGAGGCCCCGCGTCGCCGCGCCGCGCGACCGCGACGCCGACATACGCGACCGCGTGGTGCGCATCTTCCGCGAGGGCTCGGGGTGCTGGGGGTACCGCACCGTCTGGGCGCGCCTGCGCCGCGAGGGCGTCCGCGCCAGCGAGAAGCGCGTGGCCCGCGTGATGCGCGAGGAGGGCCTCGAGGTCGTCTACAACAGGAGGCGCGCCCGGGGCTACAGCTCCTACGCCGGCGAGGTCTCCAAGGCGCCGGAGAACCTCGTGAACAGGAATTTCCACGCCGACGAGCCCAACCGGCTGTGGCTCACCGACATCACCGAGTTCAGGCTCCCGGGCGGCGAGAAGGTCTACCTGAGCCCGGTCATCGACTGCTTCGACGGGATGCCCGTCGCCTGGTCGATCGGGCTGCACCCCGACAAGCGCCTCGCGAACTCGAGCCTGCTCAAGGCCTGCGCGGCGAGGCCGGCGGGCGCGCGCACGACAATCCACTCGGACCGGGGCGGCCACTACCGCTGGCCGGAGTGGATCGGGATCTGCGAGGAGAACGGCCTGGTCAGGAGCATGTCAGCGAAGGGCTGCAGCCCGGACAACTCGGCCTGCGAGGGCTTCTTCGGCCGCCTCAAGAACGAGTTCTTCCGCTACAGGGACTGGGAGGGCGTGACGGCCGAGGAGTTCATGGGGAGGCTCGAGGCCTACCTCGTGTACTATCGGGACGGGCGCATCAAGAAGTCCCTCGAGTGGCTGAGCCCGATGGAGTACCGCAGGAAGCTTGGATACGCCTAGGCGCGGTCCAAGAAATCGTCCGCACCCCCATTAATCTGTATTTCACCGCAACTTCCGAAGGCGTTCCCGCTTGTGCTGGCTCCATCGCGACGATTGATTGCGGCTTGGCACAGTGCAGCGACATCGGGGGCATCGCTGCCTCTGTATGTCATGGCGAGCAAAGCGGCATCGTAGATTTCATCATTGGTCACATCGGCGGCATCAATGGGGCAGAAGGCGAGAATCGAATCCTGTTCTGCAAGCTCGGCCAGATCGATCGTTTCACCCATGGCAAAGACATCATCGAGGACGAGTGTGGCACTCGTGCATGGAATTTGATAGATCGTGCCATCCGCAGCGATAGGGGAACCTGCTGCCTCGAGCGTGTAGACACCTTGTATGAGATTGATGCCAGAGCCATCGGAGGCGACGAACTCAATCCTGTCGACCGTTATTCCGTCGATGGACTTGCCCGTAATATGTATCGGAACGCGCGATGCCCCGTTATCGGTGTCCCAGCCCGCAGCCGCGACATCCAGCACAATGGCGTGCTCCGAATGGGCGGATACGAAGTGCGACAACACCTGCCGCAGATGAAGGCCCATACAGCTACCGCCGACAATGCCAATTACCAGCATGCAGGTAAGGATGACCGCAACGTGGTTCCGAGGCTTTACCCGAAGCTCAGAATCAGCAGAGATGCCATTGACGGCAGCCCCGCACGCTGTGCAGTACCTCACGCCATCGCGTAACTCAGCTCCACAATAAGGACAATTCATACTGGCCCCCACAACCATAGGCGTTCCCATCGAGGCCACTGTAAATCGACAATCCAAATCCAAGTTGCGCAACAATCAAATCAAAAACGCGTCAAGCAAAAGTCTCTACCGGGAAAAGGACCCATATCAGCAAAGTGCCACTCAGCCCACCCAGCATGGTGATGTGGCACCCTAAGATAAACGCGGCGGCCCCTTAGTAGCCGCAGGCCGTGCGCAGGGTTACCTCCCAAATCTTTCCGCAGGACGGAGGAACCCCCGCCGCACGTAGTGCGCAGCGGGGGCTCCGACATGTCCGAGGACGATTTGGGAGGTAACCCTGCGCGCGGCCGGTGGGACCAAAACCCCGCCATGCTTCTTATGTGCAGCGAAGCTAATGCTGCTAAAATACGAAGCGCTCATGTAGTTTAAACGTACGACGATAAGGAGCACCAGTGGGTAACCACTTCCGTACCTCCGGTGCGGGCGATGACGCCCCCAAGACGCAGCCAGGCGCCGCGGGCACTCGTTTCGCCACCCCGGATTCAGAGGATCAGCTGTTTAGCCCGATCCCCGCACAGCCGGCAGATCAGGCACAGCCGGCGTCAGATCCCTTTGCCTACAATCCCACCAATGATGTCGAGCTTTCCGAGGCCGCGGGTTTTGAGCCCGTGCAGAAGGTGACCGCTCGCGTGGATCAGCCCCAGGCGGACGCTGTCGCGCCGCAACCTGTCATGGCCGGTATTCCCGATCCTATGGCTCCTGCGACTCCGGCGCCACAGCCTGCGCAGTCCGGTCTTTTTGCCGGTATTCCCGATCCTACGCAGCCCGCGGCTCCCGTAGTCGAGAGCGATCAGGCCGCCGAGGTCGCAAGCCTCGACAATGCGCTCAACAATCCCGACTTTACGTCGGTGTTTGCGCCCATCGATCCGCAGGCTAGCCGCAAGAAGATGGCCAAGCAGGCCGGTGTCGAGCCCGTCATCCTTATGGAGCACGTCACCAAAATCTATCCGGCGCAGCCCGACAAGCCCGCACTCGACGACATCAACATCGAGATCTATCCGGGCGAGTTCGTCTTTTTGGTCGGTCACTCCGGCTCGGGTAAGACCACGCTGCTGTCGACGCTCAACCGCGACGTCAAGCCCACAAGCGGTCGCATTTTGGTCGCCGGCCAGGATCTCATGAAGATCAAGAACCGCAAGGTTCCGTTCCTGCGTCGTCAGATTGGCGCCGTGTTCCAGGACTTTAAGCTCCTGCCGCAAAAGACCGCCTACGAAAACGTGGCGTTTGCCCTGCAGTGCATTGGCAAGCCCAAGGGCGTCATTCGCAGCCAGGTGCCCGAGGTGCTGCGTCTGGTCGGTCTGGCCGACCAGATGGACTCGCTGCCAGATCAGCTTTCCGGTGGCGAGCAGCAGCGCGTGGCCGTTGCCCGCGCTATGGTCAACCGCCCGCCGCTGCTTATCTGCGACGAGCCCACGGGCAACCTCGACCCGGCGATTTCGCTGGGCATCATGAAGCTGCTCGAGCGCATTAACCGCACCGGTACCACCGTGATCGTCGCTACGCACGATCGCGAGATGGTCGATAGCATGCACCGTCGCGTGATCGCCCTCGAGGGCGGCCACGTAATCCGCGACCAGGAGAGGGGAGGTTACGGCAACTATGGCACCAACTAACGTGGGCTATTCGCTCAAAGAGGCTATCAGCCACTTCTTCCGTAACTGGACCACCTCGCTCGGCGCCGTCATCACGATCTTCCTTTCGCTGTTTATCATCGGCCTGTTCATTATGGGTTCCGCGATGCTGAACTCCGTGATCGGCACCGTCGAGGATCAGGTTGTCATCAATGCCTTTATTAGCGATGATGCCGATCAGGCAGACGTCCAGGCCTTTGAGGCCGAGCTCAAGACGTGGAGCAACGTCAAGTCCGTGACCTATAAGGATAAGGACGACGCGCTGGCCGAGTACACGAGCAAGATGTCGGGCAACGCCGACGCCACCATGAGCGCACTCGACGGCCAGAACCCGCTTCCTGCCTCGTTCGCGATTGAGATGGACGATCCGTCTCAGGTCGAGAGCACGGCCAAGAAGCTTAAGAAGAATGCCGACTTCCAAAAGATCGCGGACGACGGCGACGTCAACGCGAGCGTTCTGTATGGCCAAGAGGAAGTGAGCCGCCTGTTCCAGGTGACCAACTACATCCGTATCGCCGCCGTGGTGCTCGTCGGTCTGCTGACCTTTATCGCGTTCATCTTTATCAACAACACGATTCGCCTGTCCATTACGGCGCGTCGTCGCGAGATTGCGATTATGCGCCTGGTGGGCGCCAGCAACGGCTTCATTCGCGGGCCGTTCATTACCGAGGGCGTGTTGCAGGCCATTCTGGGCTCGCTGCTTTCCATCGGTGTTTTGGAGCTGCTGCGCAATCTGATGATTCCGCGCCTGCAGGCGAGCGTCGGCTGGATGTCGTTTGCGCTGCCGATGCAGTACTATCTGGTGACCTACGCCGCACTGATTCTCGTCGGTGTCATTATCGGTCTCTTTGGTTCTGCCATCGCCATGCGCCGTTATCTGCGCGTGTAAGCGCTGCGGATATGCCGTCTGCAACGGGTCGTCCCTTTCCAGGGGCGGCCCGTTTTTTGATCCCCTGGGGACGGAGGAAAACGGATCATCGCGGCGCTGGTCTATCTATATGATCCGTTTTCCTCCGTCCCCTAGGGATCATTTGGGTAGACTCTTGGGGTGTTAACGGCTATCGATAGTAAGGAGGCGCCATGGGGCGCAATAACAAACATAAGCGTAGCGCACGCAATAAACGCGGGCCGGTGCGCAGCGAGCGTCGCCCGAGCATGACTGGCCGCGTTCAGCTCCATGAGCACAGCGCTTATGTCGTGACCGACAACGGCGATTACAAGGTCATGGGTCGCGGTAAGCGTGAGATTATGGACGGCGATACCGTGGCCGTAAGCATCAAGGCGGGACCGCGCGGGGATCGTCGCGCCGTGATCGAGGGCGTCATCGAGCGTGCCGCCATCAGCGTGGTGGGTACGTATCAGACGGCCGGCCCGCTTGGTGTGATCGAACCGCTCGATTCGCGTCTCAAAGCCGATTTCTTTATTTTGCCTGAGGACAATTCGGCGGAGCGCCTGGGCGTGCGCCCTGGCGATGTCGTCGTCGCGCGTATTCTGACCTACCCGACGCGCTTGGAGTCGGGCACGGTGACGATCGATCGCCGCATTGGCGGCGACGATGCGCCCGATCTGGGCGTCCAATATGTTATGGCGCGCTATGGCTATACCGACGGCTATCCCGAGGCGGCTCTGGCAGAGGCAGAGGCGCTTTCGCTCGATGTGACTGCAGCGCTTAAAGACCCGCTTCGCCGTGACCTGCGCGATCGCTTTGTCATCACCATCGACCCGGTTGATGCGCGCGACTTTGACGATGCCATCTCGCTCGAGCGCACGCTCGAGGGCGGCTATAAGCTGGGCGTGCATATCGCTGACGTTTCGCACTATGTTGCCTGGGACGGACATATCGACCTGGAGGCCCGCCATCGCACGACGTCGGTCTACCTTGCCGACCGTGTGCTTCCCATGCTGCCCGAGCGCCTGTCTAATGACCTGTGCTCGCTTCGTCCCGACGAGGATCGCCTGGCGTTTACCGTCGACATCGAGCTTGACGCGCAGGGCCGCGTGCGCCATTACGACCCCTATCCCAGTGTGATTCGTTCGCGTGTGCGTATGGACTACGACGGCGCCGAGGCGCTGCTGGTGCGTGCCGGCGCAGTTGAGTATTCCGTGTTGGAGGGCGCTGCGGAGGATGTCGCTGCGGCTGAAGCCTCGCGCGAGGAAGCACTTGAGCGTGGGCTTGCGTGCGAGGACACCGCTCGCGGCTGTAACGTTGACCTGGCCGATTTCCTGGTCGCCGCAAACGAACTCGCGGAGCTTCGGCGTCGCATACGTCGCGCACGCGGTTCGGTCGACTTTGATACGGCCGAGATTCGCGCGCTGCTGGATGAGGACGGCGTGCCCGTGCGGATCGTGGCACGCGAGCGTTCCTGCGCAACCTCGCTTATCGAGGAGGCAATGCTGCTGGCTAACGAGTGCGTGGCCGAGTGGCTGGCCGACCGCGATATCGAGGCGTGCTATCGTGTGCATGATGACCCCAGCCCCGACAGCCTACACGGTGCTGCTGTGGCGCTGACGCAGCTCGGCATCATCGATGATCGCCGTGCGGCGGGCATTGCCCTGGGAAGTCCCGACGAGTTGCAGGCGACGGTTGACGCCGCTGCCGGTACGGCTAACGCGCCGCTCGTCAACACCCTTCTTCTGCGCAGCATGCAGCGAGCGTTGTACAAGCCGCGCAACGAGGGTCACTTTGCGCTCGCCGCGCCGTGCTACTGCCACTTTACGAGCCCCATTCGCCGTTACCCCGATCTGGTGGTGCATCGCGTGCTCAAGCTGCAGCTGGCATACGAGCAGCTGGGTGGAAAAGACGCCTTGGTGCGTACGCCGAGGCTGATCGGAAAAGGCAGAGAGTCGCTTCCGCGCATCCTGCCGCAAATCTGCCGCGCGTGCAGCGACGCCGAGCGTGCGGCCGACGCTGCCAGCCATGCGACGCAAAAAATCAAGATTGCTCAGTACTACGAGGACCGCCTGGGCGAGCGCTATGCCGGAACGGTCTCGTGGGTCAGCAGCATGGGCCTCTTTGTGCGCTTGGACCTGACGCAGGTCGAAGGCTTGGTTTCGATCAAGAGTCTGGGCAACGAGTGGTTCGAGTTCGACGAGGATGCGCTTACGCTCACAGGCGCCGACACGGGGACTCGCTATGAACTGGGCCAGCGCGTGATTATCGAGGTCTCGCGCGTCAATACCACGCGTGGGCACTTGGACTTTAAGCTTATCCATTAGCCAAATCTCGACTCATGGCGGGAGAGCGGAGGGCGGTCTTTCGGGGCCGCCCTCCGCATTTGGATCATGGCTACCTTGCCGTCTGCTCGGCCGCCCGCTTACCTGCTATTCGAGAGGTAAAACCTACCAAAATAAACCTGTCCCTTTTTGGCAGGTTTACAAGAAAGCGGGGATGAGATGGCGACGGTGTATGGTTATGCGCGGGTGAGTTCGCGCGATCAGAATCTAAATCGGCAGCTGGATGCGCTGGGCGCCTATGGCGTGGGCTCGGCGAATATTTATGCCGACCATGCGAGCGGCAAGGACTTCGATCGCCCGCGGTATCGCGAGCTGCTGCACATCCTGGGAGACGGGGACGTGCTGGTGGTGCTTTCTATCGACCGACTTGGCCGTAATTACTCCGAGATTCTTGAGGAATGGCGACGCATTACCAAGGAGCTCGGGGTTGCCATTGTGGTGTTGGACATGCCATTGCTTGACACGCGCGCCAGGGCCAGCGGCGCGCCGGATGTGACCAATACCCTGATTGCCGATATTGTGCTACAACTGCTGAGCTACGTGGCGCAGGTGGAGCGCGAGAATATTCATCGGCGCCAAGCGGAGGGGATTGCAGCGGCGCGGGCGCGAGGGGTCCGTTTCGGTCGACCTCGCAAGCCGTGCCCTCCTCAGTTTGAGCTGGTACGCGATAGCTATGAGGCAGGCGATATTACCCGCAGCCAGGCAGCAAAGTGCCTGGGCGTGTGCGTGGGGACGTTCGATCGCTGGATGCGCGAGGCGGGGTAGGGGTTTGCGCCGCTTTGGCGCTTCCTGTTGCGATTCAAATTTTGATACGCTGACGATGTCATTTGGGGCTACACTCGCTGATATTCAAAAAAGGAGGTAGGCCCTTGGCGCGCGTAAAACAAATAATCGGATGGACCGCGATCGTTCTGTTTACTGCAACGCTGGCGGGCATCTGGGTGCTGACGGAGCAAAATGCGGTGGAGACGTCGTTGCTGAGCGAGTCAACCGCGCGTGTGGTGGAGGGTCAAGCTACGGGCGTACAGGCTGCCGATGTCGCGGGTGAAGCTCAGACCGAGAACGGGATGACCGGGGGCACCGATTCGGCTGCTTCGAATGTCCGGTCTGGCCGACTTGCTTCCATTCGCATGTGGGTGGGCACGAACGTCCGTCGCGTTGCCCATACCGTAGAGTTTTTCTTCGTCGGATTGTTCGCCTCGGTGGTCGTGGTTTGCTTTTCCAGGCGTCCGTGGAGCGTATGCTCCCGTTGCGTGCCCGTGTTGCTCTTTTGCGCCGTCTGCTCCGTTGGCGATCAGGTACATAAGATCTTTGTTCCCGGCAGGCATTTCGACGTTATCGATTTAGGATTCGATGCTGCGGGCTATGTTACCGCGATGCTGTTGGTATTGCTGGCAGCGGTGTTGGTGCGCCATGCGACTCGGCCGATCGGCGCCCATGCGAGGCGCTAGCCGGTAACAAGCCCGTTTTTGATAATGCGACCTTGTTGAATTATTTTGTGTCGCGCGTATTTCCGAGCGGTCGGATTTGAGGGGCGAGCGGTAGAACGCTCGCCCTTGTGCGCCACGATGCGGCACAATGTATCGTAAAAGCTGTTTATATCCGGTACGAATCGTTCGTTGGTCTTTAATTCTTCTCAACGGAGGTGTTTGAGATGGCAAACGGATTGCTTTTGCGGCTTCGCGAGCGTGAGCTCAGCGCGAGCCCGGCGGAACGCAATGTCATCGCATATGTAAGCGCTCATCCGCACGAGGTGGTCGGGCTGTCCGTCCGCGGTCTTGCCGATGCCACGTTCTCCTCGCCCTCGAGCATTTTGCGCTTTTGCAAGCGCTTGGGTTTTGCGGGCTACAAGGAGTTCCAGCGCGAACTGATTGCCGAGCTGGCGCTCTTGGGTGACAAGAAAGACGTTGCCCTCGAGGACATCTCCATGGATGACAGCGTCGAACGTATCGTGGGGAAGGTGATGAAAAGCAACGTGCGCACGATCGAAGCGACGGCGCGAACGCTCGATTACACCGTCTTGGAGCGATGTGCGGCCTATCTTAAGCGGGCACGCGCGGTCAATCTGTTCGGTATCGGTGCCTCTCGTTTGGTCGCGCACGATCTGGCGCAAAAGCTCATGCGTGTCGACAAAGAGTGCCATCTGTACGACGACTGGCATGATCAGCTCTTGTGTGCCAAGAACATGCATGAGGGCGATATGGCAATCGCCTTTAGCTACTCGGGCTTGACGCAAGAGGTGCTGGACTGCGCCGCCGAGGCCCAACGTCACAACTGTCCCGTTGTGGCCGTGACCAAAGTAGATGGATCATCCAAGCTTGCCACCATGGCCGATGCCGTGCTCGGCGTCGCTGCGAGTGAGCCCTTGGTCCGCAGCGGTGCCATGGCTTCGCGTATGGCCCAGCTTATGGTTGTCGATGCCCTGTACGCTGCTTACGTTGCCAGCGACTACGAACGGGCGACGCATGTCATTAAGCAAAACTACATCGAGAAACAGGAAAGATGAGGTGAATGAAATGCTCGATTTAACAAAATTCACGACCGAACAGCGTAATCAAAGGTCTATGGACCTCGATACGATGACATCGCTGCAAATCGTCACGACGATGAATGATGAGGATCTTCGTGCCGTCCAGTCGGTCACGAAGGTGTTGCCCCAGGTTGCCACAGCAATCGACTGGGCTGCTGAGGCACTCGAGCGCGGCGGGCGCGTCTTTTACATGGGCGCAGGCACCAGCGGTCGTCTGGGTGTACTCGACGCTTCGGAGTGTCCGCCCACGTTTGGCGTGTCACCCGATCTGATTGTCGGGCTCATTGCCGGAGGCGAGACGGCGTTTATCAAGGCTGTCGAAGGTGCCGAAGACAGCGAGGAGCTTGGCGCGAGCGACCTGCGGGAGCGTGGACTCTCGGACAAGGATCTTGTCGTTGGCCTGGCGGCAAGCGGTCGTACTCCCTATGTGGTGGGCGGCCTTGTGTACGCCAAGGCAACTGGGTGCAAGACCATTGCAATTGCCTGCAACCAAGGGTCGAAGATCGGGGAGAGCGCAGATCTTGCCATTGAACCCGTGCCCGGTCCCGAGGTGCTGACCGGCTCAACGAGGCTCAAGGCGGGAACGGTTCAAAAGCTCATTCTCAACATGATTTCGACCGGTGCCATGGTCAAGATCGGCAAGGTATACCAAAACCTGATGGTCGATGTGCAGCAGACGAACGAGAAGTTGGTGGTGCGCGGCCAGAACATCGTGATGGAGGCGACCGGCTGCACGCGCGAGCGCGCTATTCAGGCGCTTGCAGATGCCGGCGGCCACGTAAAAACCGCTATTGTCTCGGTACTGCTGGGCTGCGATGCCGAGCAGGCTGCGGTAGCTCTTGAGCGAGCGAGAGGCCATGTCCGTGCTGCGGTGAGTGGCCATGAGAAGAGCAATGCCGATGCCCAATAGGTGCGCGGCGTGAGCTGATATGACATCCAGACGAGATACCCAATACAAGGAGGAGTTATGACGAACAAAGAGCTGGCTCAAAAGCTGCTGGACCTTTTGGGCGGTAAAGACAACGTGCTGGCAAACGCGGCGTGCATGACGCGCCTGCGCGTGACCGTCAAAGACACGGGCAGCGTCGACGCGGAGGGCATTAAGGCACTCGACGGCGTGATGGGCCTGGTCGAGGACGACACGATGCAGATCGTGCTGGGTCCGGGCAAGGTGAATAAAGTGCTCGAGGAGTTCTCCAAGCTCACCGGCCTTGCGAAAGGCGTTGCCGACGAGAGCGTGGTTGACGCTGCGGCCACAAACAAGGCCGCGCAGAAGGCCAAGTACGAGTCCAAGCCGGTTCAGGCCTTCCTCAAGAAGATTTCCAATGTCTTCGTTGCCCTGCTTCCCGGCATCATTGCGGCTGGCCTCATCAACGGTATCTGCAACGTCATTAACGTCTCGACGGCAGGCGCGCTTGCAGGCGAGTGGTGGTACCAGGGCATTCGTTCCATGGGCTGGGCCCTGTTTGCCTATCTGCCCATCTTGGTGGGCTATAACGCGGCACGTGAGTTTGGCGGCTCCGCTGCGCTGGGCGGCATCGCCGGCATGATGTGTATCGCTAACAGTGCCATGCCCCTGCTTGCGCCTGGCGCGGCCGATCCTGCCACTGCCATTCTGCTGCCGCTCACCAATGCGCAGTACAACCCCGCAGCGGGCGGCATGATCGCGGCTCTTATCGCTGGCGCATTTTTTGCCTGGATGGAGCGTCATATTCGCAAGGTTATGCCCAACGCACTCGATACATTCTTGTCCCCGCTGCTGGTGCTCATCATCGGCGCCTTTGCTCTGATGCTCGTCATCCAGCCGGTTGGCGCATGGCTGACGACGGCGATCTTTAGCGTTTTGACCTTTTTTTTCGAGAAGCTGGGCGTCCTGGGCGGCTATATCCTGTCGGCAGGCTTCTTGCCGCTGGTTTCCGTCGGCCTGCATCAGGCGCTCACGCCGATCCATGCTATGCTCAACGATCCCGACGGCGCTACCAAGGGCATCAATTACCTGCTCCCCATCCTTATGATGGCTGGCGGCGGTCAGGTCGGTGCCGGTCTGGCGCTGTACTTTAAGACCAAGAACGCCAAGCTCAAGAAGTACGTCGCAGAGTCCATTCCCGTTGGAATCCTCGGCGTGGGCGAGCCTCTGATGTATGCCGTTACGCTGCCGCTCGTTCGTCCGTTTGTGACGGCCTGCCTGGGTGCCGGATTTGGCGGCGCGCTCGCGGCGCTGCTTCACATCGGCACGGTTTCTCAGGGCGTTTCCGGTCTGTTTGGCCTGCTGATCGTCGTTCCTGGCCAGCAGCTCGGCTACGTTGCCGCTATGCTGCTTGCCTATGCCGCCGGCTTTGTCCTGACGTGGTTCTTTGGCGTCGACGAGCAGAAGATCAACGAGTTCTTTGGCGAATAGTTTGATATCGCGAGCCGTGTTGCTCAGGGCTCGCGGCGCGCGGCAGATTTCTTGATGCTATGGTTGTGCCGGCGGGGCTAACTGCTCCGCCGGCCTTTTTTAAAGGAGTGTTGAAGCGTGAAAACGGGTATTTCGATTTATCTTTCCAGCCCTCTGCAGGATATTGAGCGGACAATTGAGCGTGGTGCCGCGGCGGGTGCGCGCTATGCGTTCACCTCGCTGCATATTCCCGAGGATGGGGGAGCGGCGTATACCGATAAGGTCCGTCATGTGCTGTCGCTGCTTTCCGCGCACGGCATTGCGCTCATTGCCGATGTGGGGCCGCGCACGTGCGATTTGCTCGGGCTTGAGCGCATCGAGGACCTGCGCGATCTGGGGTTGGAATACCTTCGTTTGGACTATGGCTTTAGCGCCCGGCGGGTCGCGGAGCTGTCCGGTGTATTTCGCATTGTGGTCAATGCATCGACGGTGAGTTCTGATGAAATCGCATCGTGGCGTGAGGCCGGTGCCGATGTGACTCGTTTTGCCGCCTGCCACAATTTTTACCCCAAGCCTTATACCGGTTTAGCTCTGGAGGACATTGCTCGGGTGAATCTTCGTCTTGCGGCGCTTGGATTCGAAATCATGGCTTTTGTGCCGGGTGATGCTAACGTTCGCGGGCCAGTATTCGAGGGACTGCCGACGGTCGAGGCACAGCGCGGTCGCGCGTCAAAGGTTGCTCTCAATATGCTTGAGCTTGCACATGGCGCCGATTGCGACATTGTGTTGGTCGGCGACCCCGATCTTTCCGATGCGGGCTGGACGCAGTTTGCTCATGTTTCCGCCGGATACGTGGACCTGCAATGCGAGCTGGAGCCCGGTTATGCCTATGTACGTGGGCAGATTCATCACGACCGACCCGATTCGAGCACCCTCATCTTTAGGTCTCAGGAGTCGCGTACGACTCTTAAGCCGGATTCCGTGCCGATGGATGCCGGTGCCGGCCTGCCGCGAAAGACGGGGTCGATCGCTGTGAGCAATAGCGGCTATGGGCGCTACGAAGGCGAGCTTGAGATTGCGCGGGTCGATCTTCCCGGTGACGAGCGCATGAACGTTGCGGGTCATATCACGCCCGAGGCAATGGAACTGCTGCCGTTCATCAAACGCGGATTCGGGGTACGGTTCGTTTAGCGTGTGACCCGTGGGCTACAATTGGCCCATCATGCGAAGGCGCCTCGTGTGGCGTGTGCCTGCGTTGGCCGATCTATATTCGGAGGATTCCCATGACCGTACTGTTTATTGAATATCCCAAGTGCTCGACCTGTAAGAAGGCCAAGGCATGGCTGGACGAACACGGGGTAGAGTATATCGACCGCGATATCGTTTTGGACAATCCCACGGCTGATGAGCTTGCGACCTGGATTGCTCGTTCGGGACTGCCGGTGCGGCGCTTCTTTAATTCGTCGGGCATGAAATATCGAGAGCTGGGCCTGAAAGCGCGTCTAGATGCGGGCATGACGGATCGGGAGTGCTACGAGCTGCTGGCGACCGACGGCATGCTGGTTAAGCGTCCGCTGTTGGTGGGCGACGACTTTGCGATTCCCGGCTTTAGGGAATCGGCTTGGGTCGAGGCGCTGCTGTAGCGGCTGCGGAAAGTGCGACCCGTTTTGAGTGCTCAGGGTGGGACGTGTTTTCCATCGGCGGGCTCGCTCGGCTCAATCATCGAGCTGTGCCCATTCGTGCGGATCGTAGACCTTTACGTGCTTGTTGGGCTTGCCGCTCCAGTACTCCTCGTCCATAAAGGGCAGATATGCCTGAACGCCGGGGCAGATAAAGGGAATCCGCTGCTGTTGCAGTCGCTCGCGCTGTCGCTGCTCCAGGTGCGCCTCGGATATGACAGTCGGCATACCGGACAGCTCGACGAGGCTTGCCTGGATTCGCTTAAGGTCGGGGAGTCCCGCGTGCCATGACATCCGCATGATCAAAAAGGATGCACGGCGGTAGTTTGCCTGCATCACCGTGATGGCGGGGCGCAGAGTGGGATGGATTTTGTCCCGTTCGGGCCAAAGGTCAGCAGTGATCTCGAGGCCCAGGGTCTCCCATAGGTAATCAAGCTCTTCGTCCATGGCGCCTCGATATCCGTGCAATGATGACAGTTCGATTGTGCCATCCACCGTGAGTGCCGCATTGTTGTAATCTACCAGCGGTAGATGTGGGGTGTTTTACGGGCTTTGGCGCCGTACGTGTCGCTGGCGCTTCACAGGTCCTTCACGTGTTGGCCGTATTTGACTGAATTTCAAAAAAGTCAAAATTGGGGCTTGCGTCACGGCCGGACTTCCCGTATATTTCTTTCTTGCGCAAAGGCACAGCCGAGCGCAGCGATGCAGTCATTGGGATGTCGTCTAATGGCAGGACAGCGGATTCTGGTTCCGTCAATGGGGGTTCGACTCCCTCCATCCCAGCCATTGCATTTGCTACATATGGCCCGTTCGTCTAGCGGTTTAGGACGCCGCCCTCTCAAGGCGGAGATCACCAGTTCGAATCTGGTACGGGCTACCAAAATTGAACGCCCGGGCCTCGTAAGAGACCCGGGTTTTGTGTATTGACCGATATTTAAGGCGCGCGTTGAGTCTGCCGCCCGGACCGAGGAGTTGACATGGACCTGCCTATCAGCTTGGAAGACATCACGTATGCCGAGAACTATCTGGCGCAGGGCGACCTGGCTACGGCGACGCCGCTGCTTGAGCGTCTGGTGGAGCTCGCCGAGGAGTATATCGACGCTGAGTGCAAGACGGAGGAGAAGCGCCAGTACTTTAGCTTCGACAGCAAGTTTGAGCGCCTGGCCTATCGCCGCGTGGAGAAGGATCCGCGCGAGCTGGTGCAGGTCGAGGTTCCCTTTGACCGCCTGTACTCCGACATGGCGTTTGCCTACATTCGCCAGCAGGATTATGTAAGTGCTCGGAATGCCCTGATGCAAGCTGTGCGTTGGGACCCCATGAACTGCAACTATCGCTTGGACTTGGCCGAGCTGTTCCGCGCGCTCGAGGACAAGCAGGAATGGGCATCGCTCTCGTACTCGGTGCTGGAGCGTGCAAGCGATGGCAAGTGCGCCGCCCGCGCCTATGCCAACCTGGGCCAGTACTTCTTGGAGCCCGAGACCGAGAATGTCTCGGCCGCCGTGGGTTGTGCGCGTCTGGCGTTGCGTCTGGCGCCTGGCGATGCGCATACGACGCGCTTGCTCAACAAGATTCATACTGCCTACCCCGATGCCGCCGAGGAGAGCGATGAGCACGTGATGGGCGAGCTGAGCCTGCAAGGCGTGCCGACTTCGCCTTCGGCCGAGATTGCCATCTGCCTGATCATGTGTGCGACCGATGCTGCAAGCGACGGCGACAAGCAGGAGGCGACGCGCCTGACGGTGCGCGCTCGTGATTTGGTGGGCGAGGAGGCCTGCGCGGCGATTATCAAACTGGTGCGCGAGAGCGACGCCGAGCTTAACGCCGAGCGCAAGGCAAAGCGCGAGGCTGCGGGCTCAAACGCCGACGACGTCAAGGAGGCCGGCGATGCCCAGTAAGCGCGAGCGCAAGCTCATTTCCAAGAATCGCTCGGCACATCACGAGTACTTTATCGATGAGACGTTTGAGTGCGGTATTGAGCTGAGCGGTACCGAGGTCAAGTCGATTCGCGAGCGCGCGTGCCAGATTACCGATACCTTCGCACTGATTCGTGGTGGGGAGTGCTGGCTCGTCGGCCTGCATATCCACCCTTATAGCCATGGTGGCGTGTGGAATCGCGATCCCGACCGTCGGCGCCGTCTGCTGCTGCACCGCAAGGAGATCGACTTTCTTGACGGCAAACTTCGCAACCGCGGCTATGCGCTGGTGCCGCTGGAGCTCTACTTTAATACCGACGGCCGCGTAAAGCTGCTGCTGGGCCTAGGCCGCGGCAAGAAGCTTTACGACAAGCGCGAGGATATGGCCAAGCGCGATGTCCAGCGCGAGATCGACCGCGCCCTCAAGGAGCGCAATCGCTAGGCGTTCTGTATAAGTTGCGGTGGAATACGGACTGTTTTGCCTGTTTGAGGGGCTATTCAGTCCTTATTTCACCGCAACTGCGGGCGTCTCATCTTGCTTATACTGTTTTGACACATATGTCTCAAAGGTGGTGTCCGTTGTGGGCGCCGCCTTTTTTTTGTGGGTACATACATCCATGAGGTTCCAACCCGCGTTAGGGGAGTGATTGTTATGGACAAAACTGCGTTCTTTACCATGCCGAGCGGTCTGTACGTGGTGAGCGCCGCGGCAGACGGGCTGCGCGCCGGCTGCGTCATCAACACTGCGGTGCAGGTGACGTCCATGCCGCCGCGCATTTCGGTTGCCGTGAACAAGGACAACGTCACCTCGGGCGTCATCGCTTCGGCCAAAGCGTTCGCGCTGACCGTGATCGATCAGACCGCCGATATGCTCTACATCGGTAACTTTGGGTTCCGCACCAGCAGCGATTATGACAAGTTTGCCAAATACGAGGCCCGCGAGACGGCTCTGGGCATGCCCTATGTGCCCGAGCACGCGGCGGCCCTGTTTAGCTGCCATTTGATCGACACTGTGGATGTTGGCACGCATCTACTGTTTATCGGCGAGGTCGAGGATGCCGAGCGCTTGAGTGACGAGACGCCGCTCACCTACGATTACTACCATAAGGTCCTGAAGGGCAAGACGCCTCCGAAGGCGTCCTCGTATCAAGGCTAGAAATGTTTTAAAAATACTTGCATTATATTATTGAGAATCTATACTGATAAATGAAGTACATCACCAGTCGCGTTTGAGAGGAGAACATCATGGCTGAGGAGAAGAAGACGTATAAGTTCGTGTGCGTCGTTTGCGGTTACGAGGTTGAGGTCGATACGCCCGAGCTGCCCGAGGATTATGTGTGCCCGGTGTGCGGCGTCGGTCCCGATCAGTTTGAGCTCGTCGAGGAGTAGCTCGCAGACACACGGCGAAAGCCGAACATAGCTCTGTCCAAGGGCCTCGGTCGAATTCTCGGCCGGGGCCCTTTTCCTCCGCCCCCAAGGGATCACGGTTGCTGTTGGCCGATCCTGTCTGTTGTGAGTCCGGCCGACCTTTTGTCTTAATCTGTAACGTCTAACGGCTCAAAACGGGTCTTCCTGTTACAGATCGAGACGTTTGCCTAGGTAGGTGCCCCATTACATCCCTGTCAACAACACGACATCGAGAACCGTCACGATGGCACCAATCCCTACGAGCAGCGCGTTGAGCGGGCGCGAATTGGCGTATTTGCCCATGACGCGGCGTGAACTGGTGAGTCGTATGAGCACAAAGACCGTAATCGGCAGCTGAAGCGACAGCAGTGCCTGGCTTCAGATGAGACCTTCAAAAGGATTTGGAACGACCAGGCACGCCGCCACTGCTCCGGCGAAACAGGCCGCCACCCCGACCGAGGAATGTCGGTCGTGGATGTCGTATTCCTCGTCGAACATGCCCGCAGTGATGGTTCCCGCCGCCATGCCCGCTGTCACGCTGCTCGATAATCCCGCGAACAGCAGCGCTACCGCAAAGATGGTCGAGCTCGCCGGGCCCAAGATGGGGGAGAGCGTGGCCGCTGCGACGGCGAGGTCGTCTACGACCATGCCGTGCGCAAAGAAGGTCGTTGCGGCCAGGATGACCATGGCCGAGTTGATTGCCCAGCCCACGCCCATCGAAAAGAGCGTGTCGAAGAGCTCGTAGCGCAGACGTTCTTCGATAACCTGCTCGCCTTGGCCTTCAAAGTGCATGGATTGGATGACCTCGGAGTGCAGAAAAAGGTTGTGTGGCATAACGACCGCACCCAGGACGCTCACGATAATCGCGGCAGAGCCAGTGGGCATACTAGGCGTGATCCAGCTTGCGGCGGCTTGCGGCCAGTCGACCTTGACTAGTGCAAGCTCGGCCAAAAACGAGAGTCCTACCACGCCTACGAAGGCGATGATCCAGCGTTCGGCATGCTTGTAGGAGTTCGTCATGAGCATCGCCATCGATACTGCCGCCACGATGACGCAGCCCGCGCGCACGGGCAGCCCAAAGAGCATTTGAAGGGCAATCGCGCCACCCAGGACTTCGGCCATGGCGGTGGCGACAGTCGCGAGATAGGCACTGGCGAGTACCGTGCGTCCAACGAAGCGGGGGAGGTAACGTGTCGTGGCCTCGGCAAGGCAGGCGCCCGTGGCGATACCCAGGTGCGCCGCGTTGTGCTGCAGCACAATGAGCATAATCGTGGACAGCGTGACGATCCACAGCAGCGCGTAGCCAAACTGCGAGCCCGCGGCCATATTGGAGGCCCAGTTGCCCGGGTCGATAAAGCCGACGGTCACGAGCAGCCCGGGGCCGATATGCCGCGCAATGTCTAGGCCTCCGTGACCGCCGGTGCGCCGGGAACCAAAGTGTTGTTTGAGATGGTTGAGCATGGTACGCTCCTGTGTATGGGCGGCGTGACGTCGCATCTGGGCCGTGCGGCGCCACGCGTCGGTTTTGGGTTGGGGCTACTTGTGCGCTTTGCCCTGATTGGCCACGGCGTCGATCTTGGCGGCGATGGTCGCCGGGTCGCCGATGTAGCGCTTGTCGAGGACGTTGAAATCGGTGTCGAAGGTGTAGACGAGCGGCACGCCGGTGGGGATGTTGACCTTGAGGATCTCCTCGGGCGTGAGGTGCTCGAGCTTCATGACGAGTGAGCGCAGGGAGTTGCCGTGTGCGGCGATGAGTACGCGCTTGCCGGCGAGCATCTGGGGGCGAATCTCGTCTTCGAAATAAGGCCAGGCGCGGGCTATCGTGTCCTTGAGGCATTCGGTATAGGGCAGCTGATCGGGCGCGACGTCGCGGTATTGCTCCTGGGTGTGGGGGTCGCGACTGTCGCCCGGCTCGAGCGCCGGCGGGCAGACATCGAAGGAACGGCGCCAGATGAGCACCTGCTCGTCGCCGTGCTCCGCCGCGGCATCGGCCTTGTTGAGACCCTGCAACGCTCCGTAGTGGCGCTCGTTGAGCTTCCAGGATTTGATGACGGGCAGCCACTCGCGATCCATTTGGCCGAGCACGATGTTGAGGGTGTGGATCGCGCGCTTGAGGCGCGAAGTGTAGCAGACGTCAAAGTCGAAACCGGCTTCTTTGAGGGCGCGGCCGCCTGCCGCCGCCTCTTCGCGGCCCGTGTCGGTGAGCTCGACATCGGTCCAGCCGGTGAACAGGTTGAGCTTGTTCCACTCGGACTCTCCGTGACGGATAAGGACGAGTTGCATCGTCTGCTGGTCTGCTTGGTGCGCCATAGGGGCCTCCTTGATCTGGCACGGTGTGCGTGCCGTTTGCTTGACGCCGCAAAGGATACCCGTTTTAGGCCAAAAAGTTAACCTAGACTAACAAAATAGCTGTATTTGAATAGGATGAGGAAGGGGGCTGCCGAAATGTCTTGATCTGTAACAACTAGGGATGGAAATTGGGCCTAGGTGTTACAGATCGAGACAGGAAGAAATGGTCCTATGGAAAATCTCGATCTGTAACAGCTGACCGCCAAAACCGGCCCTTCGTGTTACAGATTGAGACATTCGGAGCCGTCTCTCGAAAACATCTCAATCTGTAACAGTTAGTCGTCGAAATTGGGTCTTCCTGTTACAGATCGAGATGTTTGAAGCGGCGAGCTTACAGGCCGAACTTGGGGCCTATGTTGTCGCCCTTGAGGTCGGTGGTGTCCACTCGCAGGGCGCGCGTTACGCGATTGTTTCGAAACGGGCGGGAAACACGACGGGCCGGCGATGCTCCTAGTATGCCTATTCAACTGACTGTCTAATATCTAGGGGAGGATCGCGATGCAGGCAGATTCCGCTCAGCAGCAGGGCCTTTATCGCCCCGAATTCGACCACGACGCATGTGGCATCGGCGCGCTTGCCGATATCAACGGTGAGCGCCATCACCAGATTCTGGACGATGCGCTGTCCATTCTGGTCAACTTGGAGCACCGCGGCGGCACGGGACTCGAGAAGAACACTGGCGACGGCGCTGGCATCCTGTTCCAGGTTCCGCATCACTTTTTCCGTAAAGAGGCTCAAAAGTGCGGCCAGATTCTGCCGGCAGAGGGCGACTATGGCGTGGCCATGCTGTTCTTTCCGCAGGACGACAAGGGCGTAGAGGATGCCCGCCGCGTGTTTGAGGAGGGCTGCGCCGAGGCCGGCGTGCCGCTGCTCTTTTGGCGCGAGGTGCCGGTCGACCCGCACGACCTGGGCGAGACGGCCCGCGCCTGCATGCCCACTATCCTGCAGGCCTTCCTGGGCCGTCCGGACGACACGCCCGCCGGCGATGCCTTCGAGCGCCGCCTGTACGTGTGCCGCCGCACCATCGAAAAGAAGGCCGACGCCGAGTTTGCCCTGCGCGACAAGATCTTCTACGTGTGCTCCATGAGCTCGCGCACCATCGTGTACAAGGGCATGCTGGTCGCCACGCAGATGCGCCGCTTCTTCATCGACCTCAACGACGCCGCCGTCAAGACGGCCGTGGCGCTCGTCCACTCGCGCTACTCCACCAACACCACGCCCAGCTGGGAGCGCGCGCACCCCAACCGCTTTATCATCCACAACGGCGAGATCAACACCCTCAAGGGCAACGTCAACTGGATTCGCGCCCGCGAGCCCAATCTGTACAGCCCCGTGCTGCAGCACGATCTTGAGCGTGTGATGCCCATCATCAACCGCGAGGGCTCCGACTCCGCGATTCTGGACAACGTGCTCGAGTTCTTGGTCATGAACGGTCGCCCGCTCACGCGTGCCGCGTCCATGCTGCTGCCCGAGCCGTGGGACCACAACGACAGTCTGAGCGAGGAGCGCCGCGCCTACGACGCCTACCAGTCCATGCTCATGGAGCCTTGGGACGGCCCTGCCGCCATCGCCTTTACCGACGGTCGCACCCTGGGTGCCGCCCTCGACCGTAACGGCCTGCGTCCCGCCCGCTACTATGTGACGCGCGACGGTCGCTTTATGCTGGCAAGCGAGGTGGGCACCATCGAGGTGAGCCCCGAGAACATCCTGACGAGCGGCTGTCTGGGACCGGGCCAGATGCTCGAGGTCGACTTTGCTCGCGGCCGCGTGATCTACAACGACGAGTTGCGCGCCCGCTATGCCAAGGAAAAGCCCTACCGCGATTGGATTGCCGAGGAGACACTGACCGTCGACGCGCTCGATGAGCCCGCCGCGCCCGCGCCCGCCGAGGATGCCGAGGTGCCCGCCGCCGTGCGCATGGCCAAGCTCGGCTATCACTGGGATGATGTTGACGAGGTCGTGCGCCCCATGGCCCAGCAGGGCAAGGCCCCGCTCGCCTCGATGGGTATCGATGCGCCGTTGGCCTGCCTGTCCAAGAAGACGCGTTCGTTCTTTGACTACTTCTATCAGCTGTTCGCTCAGGTCACGAATCCTCCGATCGATGCCCTGCGCGAGCACATGGTGACTTCGACCACGCTCTACCTGGGCAACCACGGCAACCTGCTCGAGGATTCCCGCACGGCCTGTCAGCTGGTGCGCTTGGAGCGCCCATTGCTCAACGAGGAAGAGTTCGAGCATATCTGTGCCATCGACCGTGTTGGCTTTAAGACCCGTCGTTTCCGTGCCGTCTACCGCCGCGATGCCGGCGAGGGCGCGCTGCAGGCTGCGCTCAAACAGCTTGCCGAGGACGTTGAGGCTGCGGTCCGCGACGGCGTGAACATTGTGGTGTTGAGCGATCGTGCCGCTGCGGGCGAGGTGCCCGTGCCGTCGCTGCTCGCCGTGGGCTGCGTGCACAACCACCTGATCCGCGCCGGCGTTCGTACTTTTGCCGACATCGTGGTGGAGTGCGGTGACGCCGTGTCCCCGCACGACTTTGCGGCACTGGTGGGCTACTCCGCGAGCGGCATCTATCCGTACAACGCACATGCGTGCATCCGCGATCTGGCGGCACGCGGCGACCTGGACGTGACGGCCGAGCAGGGCATCGCCAACTACAACAAGGCTGCGACCGCCGGCATCGTCTCCATCATGTCCAAGATGGGCATCTCCACGGTGCAGAGCTACCATTCGGCGCAGATCTTCGAAGCCGTGGGCTTTACGCCGGAGTTCGTCAACGCGTACTTTGCCGGCACGGTGAGCCGTGTGGGCGGTATGGGTGTCGAGGACGTTGAACGCGAGCAAAACGAGCGCTACGACGCCGCGCTCGCTATCCTTAAGAGCCCGGCTCCCGATCAGCTGCCCACGCTGGGCCTGACCAAGTGGCGCCCGCTCGGCGGCGAGGAACACCTCATCGACCCCCAGACCGTCTACCTGCTGCAGACCGCCTGCCGTGAGGACAGCTACGACACCTTTAAGGAGTACAGCGCCCGCCTGCACCGCACCGGCCGTACCGTGCGTCTGCGCGACTTGCTCGACTTTGATGCCAGCGGCCGCACGCCGGTTTCGCTCGACGAGGTCGAGTCCGCGCTCAACATCGTCCGCCGCTTTAACACCGGCGCCATGTCGTACGGCTCCATCAGCAAGGAAGCACACGAGTGCATGGCCATCGCCATGAACCGCCTGCACGGCCGTTCCAACTCGGGCGAGGGCGGTGAGGATCCGCGTCGCGAGACCCCGCTGGCTAACGGTGATTCCAAGAACTCCGCGATCAAGCAGGTGGCAAGTGCGCGCTTTGGCGTGACGAGCCGCTACCTGTGCAGCGCCTTCGAGATTCAGATCAAGATGGCCCAGGGCGCCAAGCCCGGCGAGGGTGGCCACCTGCCCGGCAAGAAGGTCTACCCCTGGATTGCCGAGGTCCGTCAGTCCACGCCCGGCATCGGCCTGATCTCGCCTCCGCCGCATCACGACATCTACTCCATTGAGGACCTGGCCGAGCTGATCTTCGACCTTAAGAACGCCAACCCCGGTGCGCGCGTGTCGGTCAAGCTGGTCAGCGAGGCTGGTGTCGGCACCATCGCCACTGGTGTTGCCAAGGGTGCTGCCGACAAGATTTTGATCAGCGGCCACAATGGCGGCTCGGGTGCCGCTGCGCGCGATTCGATCTGGCACGCCGGTCTGCCGCTGGAGCTTGGCCTTGCCGAGGCTCAGCAGACGCTGCTGCAAAACGGCCTGCGCTCGCGCGTGGTGCTCGAGGCCGACGGCAAGCTCATTGACGGCACCGATGTTGCTGTCGCCTGCCTGTTGGGCGCCGAGGAGTTTGGCTTTGCGACCATGCCGCTCATCTCGATGGGCTGCCTCATGCAGCGCGACTGCCAGCAGGATACCTGCCCCGCCGGCATCGCTACGCAAAACTGCCGCCTGCGTCGCGGCTTCCGCGGCAAGCCAGAGCACGTCGAGCACTTTATGCTCTTTGTTGCCGAGCAACTGCGCGAGGTCATGGCGAGCCTGGGCTTCCGCACCGTCGACGAGATGGTCGGCCATCCCGAGTGCTTGCGCCAGATCGAGGTCCCGGGGAACCGCAAGGCTAACCTGCTGGATCTGTCGCCCGTGCTGGCGAGCGCGACCTGTGAGTTTGGTGCCCATATTCCGGGTGCCGACGGTCGTCACTTCCTGCCGCAGATGGCTGCCGACAGCGAGCTCGACAAGACGCTCGACTCCACGTTGTTTGTGCCCTATACGGCCGATGCCCGTGCGCACCTGCGTCCGATACGCTTCCGCGCCGATATCGCCAACGTCAACCGCTGCGTCGGCACCATCTTGGGCAACGCGGTGACCAAGGCGCATCCCGAGGGCCTGCCCGCCGGCTCCATTACCATCGATTGCGATGGTTCAGCCGGTCAGAGTTTTGGCGCGTTCCTGCCGCGCGGCATTACGCTCAACGTGTGCGGCGACGCCAACGACTACTTTGGCAAGGGCCTTTCGGGCGGCGAGGTGTCGGTGCGCCCCAATCCGCATGCGACCTACAAGTTCGACGAGAACATCATCGTGGGCAACGTTGCGTTCTTTGGCGCCACGAGCGGCCGCGGCTTCATTAACGGTCTGGCAGGCCAGCGCTTTGGCGTGCGCAACTCCGGTGCCACCGTGGTGGTCGAGGGCTGCGGCAACCATGGCTGCGAGTACATGACAGGCGGTCTGGCGCTCATCTTGGGCGAGGTCGGGCAGAACTTCGCCGCCGGTATGACGGGTGGCGTGGCCTATGTCTTTGACCAGTACGGCACGCTCGATGCCCGTGTGAACCACGAGAGCGTTGAGCTCAAGGCCCCGACGGCCGGCGAGCTGGCGCAGATTCGTGCGCTCATCCAGGAGCACGTGGACGCGACGCAGAGCCCGCGCGGCATTAAGCTGCTCTACAGCTTTGAGACGATGAGCAAGCACTTTGTGAAGGTCATTCCGACCGAGTACGAGCGCGTGCTGGCGATTGTCGCCGCGGGCGAGGCCGTGGGCAAGACACATGCGCAGGCCGAGGAGTTGGCGTTTGACATTGTGACCGGTCGCGCCGACGCTGCTGATGTCGCTCGCTTTGATTTCGCGGGCGGTGCTGCGGGCGCTGCGTCCGTGGCTGCCAGCCCTGTTGCTTCGACCAAGAAGGAGGCGTAAGTGCCATGGGTAAGCCCGGTGCTTTTCTTGATATCGATCGCGTGACCCACGAGCTGCGTCCCGTGGAGGAGCGCAGTCATGATTTTGATCCCCTGTATGTGGAGCTCGATGACGATGCGCGCCGTGCCCAGGCGAGCCGCTGCATGATGTGCGGCGTGGCGTTTTGCCAGATGGGCGCGAGCTTTGGCAAGGCACGTCCGAGCGGCTGCCCGCTGCACAACTTGATTCCCGAGTGGAACGAGCTGGTGTACCGCGGCCGCTGGGATGAGGCTGCCGAGCGCCTGTCGCTCACCTCGCCCATGCCTGAGTTCACGAGCCGCGTGTGCCCGGCACTGTGCGAGGCCGCGTGCAACCTGGGCTCGGTCGACGGCCAACCCACGACGATTCACGATAACGAGCGTGCGATCAGCGACCATGAGTGGGCCAACGGCGGCCCGCGTCGCTTTGAGCCGGCAGGGGAGGGCGCACCCACGGTTGCCGTGGTTGGTTCCGGCCCGGCTGGTCTGGTGGCTGCATGGGAGCTTGCGCGTCGCGGCGCCCGCGTGACGGTGTTTGAGCGTGACGTCCGCCCGGGCGGCCTGCTCATGTACGGCATTCCCAACATGAAGCTCGAGAAGTCTGTGGTCGAGCGTCGTGTGGCGCTCATGCGCGAGCTGGGTATTGTGTTCGAGCTGGGCGCCGACGTGACGGACCCTGCGGTGGCGGCCAAGCTCAACGGCTTTGACGCTGTGGTGGTGGCTGCTGGCGCCCGTGCCCCGCGCGGTCTTTCGGCTACGAACGTGGACGCCCCGGGCGTGGTGTACGCCGTGGACTATCTGACGGCTTCGACCGTGTCGGTTCTCGACGGCGGCGAGCTCGCGGTCGATGCGCGTGGCCTGGACGTTGTGGTCATTGGCGGCGGCGATACCGGTAACGACTGTGTGGGTACCGCGGTGCGTCAGGGCGCGCGCAGCGTGCGCCAGTTTGAGTTCTTGCCGGCTGCGCCCGATAAGCGCGCGGCGAGCAACCCCTGGCCGCAGTGGCCCAACGTTAAGAAGACCGACTACGGCCAGCAGGAGGCTATCGCTGCGATGGGTGGTGAGATGCGTGCCTGGGGCGTGGATACGCTCGAGGTGCTGTTGGACAAGAAGGGTGCGGCTGCGGGTCTGCGCGTGGTCGATCTGGACTGGTCGGCGGGAAAGCCCGAGCGCATCGCGGGCTCCGAGCACGAGGTGCCGGCGCAGCTGGTGCTCATTGCCTGCGGCTTTACTGGTCCGGAGCACAGCGTGTTCGATGTGGTGAGCGTGCCTGTCGCCACCGCTGGCCGTCCGCTGCCGGTGATGGCTGCCGAGGGCTCGCATCTTGCGGCGCGTGTCGACGGCGTCGCCGCGGATGCCGCGCCGGTGTATGTTGCCGGTGACGCTCGCAACGGCAGCTCGCTCGTGGTGAGTGCCATGGCCGATGCCCTGGCCTGCGCAGCCGAAGTCGCCGAGGCACTGGAACTGTAAAGTAGTCACGGAGATATTCAACAATCGAATCGGCAAGGGCTGTCCCTAACTGCCGGCACAAAAGGAACGTCCCTAAGTGCCGACAGTTAGGGACGTTCCTTTTGTGCCGGCATTCGGGGACACTCCTTGCGGATTTGCGAGCAGTTTGCGCGTTTGTCGACGTAAGGATGTTCATTTGTCGACTTCTTGGGCTGTGGTCACCTGTTGTTTCTGTGGTGGCTGCAGGCATCGGGCTCAAAAGGGCGGGTTGGCCGTCTATGTTTGCCTGCGGTTTTGTTGCGGTGCGCATTTTCGGTCAAGCTTTTCGTCAAGTGTTTGGTCAGCATCTGGTTTGCAGCCGGAGGCCTATTTTGCCCGCGCTGGTCGTGGCTGCCCACCCTCCTCGTAAGCTCAAATTGAGGTCCATCAGTTTGAGGAGGATGCCATGACTGACCACGCTTTTGACCGAGCAGAGCTGGCTGAAGCCGTCGGCAACGATATTGCCGGCATGGCTCACTTTTGGATGCTGCGGAAGTTTCAATTCCTGGAGCTGGCACGCGAACAGTTCGAGGTCATTGTCGACCCGTGGCTCAGCTATTGCGAGGGGCCTTCTCAAAACGAAATCATGGCCTACAACATGGCGTTTACCGATTGGCTGCTCTTCGAGCGCCCCTATCGCCATGGCAAAACGCTGCTCGAGCTATATGTTGACGAGCCGCCGGCATCGCTTTCGCCTGCCTCGCTCAAGCGGCTCGAGCAGGTACGCGACACGCAGTATTTCTCGCGCTTTGGCATTTTGGACAAGAATCCTGCGTCCGGCATGGTCGTGCTGAAGGACACGCGCACTGATCATCGCTTTGATGTCTACGACCCGCATATCGTGCGGAAGGAGCATTGGAACGACGGCGCGATTGCGGTGCGCCTCGCCTGCGTCGACGATGTTTGGCTTACGGCGGGACAGCTCTACCTGTATGACATCGCGCGCCTGAACGACACGGCGGTCGATGGGCCTGGTGCGGTGCATCCCGAGGATCTGCAGGACGGCTTTGACACCTCGTGCATCAGCTTCTTCTTGCGTCTGGTCCGCGACATCATGGGCGCCCAGGGGCGGTACGTAAGGTCGCTCAACATCTACGAGCAGGAGTGGGAGTAGGGGATGGGTAGTTGTCGCCTGCCTTGCCTTTTGCCTTTTTGTCTCGATCTGTAACGTTTGGGGGCAAAAAACCGGTCTACCTGTTACAGAACGAGACGAATGCTTGGGCGCCGCTGGTTTGTCTAAATCTGTAACGTTTAGGGGCCTGAAGAACGTCTTACTGTTACGGATCGAGACGTTTGTCACCTGGCTGGGGGAATGTCTCAATCTGTAACATCTACAGTCCAAAAATCGGTCTTCTTGTTACAGATCAAGACGTTTGTCGGCGGAGGCAACGGTGACGATGGTCCATTTGTCCGATGTGGTGGTGATGGAAGTGCCTAATACCGTTCTCAAACACAAACATACGACTCGTAACACGTTGGCGCGGAATAGGATGCTCGCGCGACTCACGGAGGCGACCGAGCAAGGTGCGCTGCTCGCAACGCATGACAATGCGGAGCTCATGTGGCTGCGGCGTCATGTTGGAACCGACGATATCGCGGAACCCGAGCCGTATTTGTTCTGCTTTCAACATGATTGGGGTGTACTGACGCCGGCGGAGCGAATGCTGCGTACCATCAAAGGGCTTGCAGAGTTTCATCCCGATTGGGCGTTTTGGGGCTATGACGCGGCGCTTTTGTGGGGTCTGGAGGTGCCGAATGATCTGCTTGGGTCGCGTTTTCTTGTTAAGACGGGTTGTTCGGTGACGTTGAGCGGCGGGTGCAGGTTGTTGCGTCCGCAGATGGCGGGCGCACTCGAGCATGTTGATGGCGTGCGGGTGACGTCGTTTTGGCGCACGGTGGAGGATTGCCTACTGCGTGCGCCGTTCTCCTACGGGTTGGCGATTGCCGATTCTGCACTGCGAGCGAAAGGCGTATCACGTGGGGATTTGTGCGAGCGCCTCCGCGCCGATTGCGAGGGCAGGCGAGGGTATCGCAGGGCACAGGTGATTGCGTCGTATGCGGACGGGCTGTCTGAAAACGGCGGCGAGTCTCGTTTTCGGGCGTTCTTTATTGCATACGGTTTTCCGGTGCCAGAGTTGCAGGTGGAGTTTCGCGACCCGCTTGATCCGAGCCAAGTGTTTCGTGTCGACTATTTTTGGCGGCTCGAGGACGGGACGTGTGTCATCGGCGAGCTCGACGGAAAGGGGAAGTACACCTTGCAGAGCGGCGAGGGTCGGGAGTCGGTTGACCCATTCGTGGCAGAGCGTCAGCGGGAATCTCATCTGACAATGCTCGGGCATAAGGTGCTTCGGTTTACGTTTAACGAACTCAAAGGCCCGGGGAAGCTAGTCGAGAAAATGAGGCTGGCGGGTATTCCTCGGCAGGTTGAATTGGCTGAGGAGTGGAGATGCCAGTGGTATGGGCGCTGAGAGGTTTTGTCTCGATCTGTAACGTTTAGAGGCTGTTTGAGCTCGTAATTGTTACAGATCGAGACAAGCCGGTGAAACGTCGACCGAATGTCTCGATCTGTAACATCAGGGGGCCCAATAACCCTGTACCTGTTACAGATCGAGACATTTCCCTGGTGCCGCTGGGGTGGGACTGCAATGTATTCCGTCCCCCACATCCCCTCTTCCTTCCGTTAACCGATGCGTCTGCAGCAATCCAGCGGGACTAGGTGATAATGGACAAATGTTCATGTTAATCGTGAGGGAGGAGCTCGATATGGCGTCTGCCGATCGTTCCACGTTGTTTATCAATGCGACCATTCTGGATGGTTCGGAGCATATGGAGCCACAACCCGATATGGCCGTGACTGTTGAGCGCGGCGTCATCACCTGGATGGGGCCGAGTGCTGTGGCACAGGCGCCCGCGGGTGCCGAGGTTATCGACCTGGGTGGTGCGTATCTCATGCCGGGCCTGATCAATATGCACGCGCACCTGTGCGGCTCGGGCAAGCCTGTCTCGGCCGGCGATGCGGGCGCGCTGATGAAGAAGCTCGATAATCCCGTGGGGCGCGCCATCGTGCGCCATATTCTCAAGGGCAGCGCTCAGCAGCAGCTGGCAAGCGGCGTGACCACGGTGCGCGGCGCGGGTGACCCGTTGTTTGCCGACATTGCCGTGCGCGACGCTATCGACGCCGGCAAGTATCAGGGGCCGCGCCTGGTAGCGCCGGGAACGGGCGTCACGGTGCCGGGCGGCCATGGCGCGGGCTTGTTCGCCCAGGTGGCCAACAGCCCCGTCGAGGCAGCCGAGCAGGTGCGAGACCTGTATGCGCGCGGCGCCGACGTCATTAAGCTGTTCGTAACGGGCGGTGTGTTCGATGCGACCGAGGTGGGCGAGCCGGGCGTGCTGCGTATGCCGGTGGAGGTTGCCGCGGCGGCGTGCAAGGCGGCGCACGAGGTGGGTCTGCCGGTTATGGCTCATGTCGAGAGCACCGAGGGCGTGAAGGCCGCGCTTGAGGCCGGGGTCGACACGATCGAGCACGGTGCCCCGATGACGCCCGAGATCCTGGAGCTGTATCGCGGCGCCGCGGGCACACAGCTCGAGGGACGCGCGCCGAGCGTGACCTGCACGATCAGCCCGGCGCTGCCGTTTGTGTTGCTCGATCCGGAGAAGACCCATTCGACTGACACGCAAAAGAAGAACGGCGACATCGTGTGCTCGGGCATTATCGAGAGTGCTCGTGCGGCGCTGGAAGCTGGCGTTAAGGTGGGCCTTGGCACAGATTCGAGCTGCCCGTTCGTGACGCAGTACGACATGTGGCGTGAGGTGGCCTATTTTGCCAAGTATGTCGGCGTGAGCAACGCCTTCGCGCTGCATACGGCTACGCAGGTCAATGCCGAGCTCCTGGGGCTGGGCGGCGAGACCGGTACGATCGAGTGCGGCAAGGCCGCCGATATCCTGGTGACGCGCAAGAATCCGCTCGATGACCTGTGCGCTCTGCGTGAGCCGACGCATGTGATGTGTCGCGGTGATCTGGTACGCAAGCTCAAGGTGAAACGTATTCCCGAGGTGGACGCCGAGCTCGACACGATTATGGCCATGCCTGCAGAAGCGCTTGCCGAGGAGCTGGCCCGCGACGGCGTGGCGTAGGTGTGACAAAGGTGCAGCTCCGTTGCCGCATACAAAAAGCCGAGGTCTCAACACGAGGCCTCGGCTTTTTTATCGAACAAATACTTAAGATTTGGGACAAACAAACCTGATTAATTTGTCCCGCGTGCGGGCGCTAGGAGCGGGTTTCCATCTTGGCGTGGCACTTGGGGCAGGTGACGCGGATCTTGCCTTTGCCCTTGGGGACGGAGAGCATCTGGCCGCAGTTGGGGCACTTGAGGTATGCCGTGGTCTTGCGGCCCTTCCACATCTTCTTGGCCGTGCGTTTGGCACGCTCAAAGTCTTCCTTGCTCGTTCCAGCCGCGCGCGAGGTGCCGGCCGCTGCAGTTCCACCGCCCAAGCTGGCGACGAACTTGCCCAAGCCGGGGACGTTCGCGGTCGCGGCGACAAAGGCCTCGTTCTCCTTGCGACGTGCGTCGATGTTTTTGGACAGGCCGCGCAGCACGCCAATCACGATGACGGCGATGGCGATCCAGCTGAGCCACTGGATGCGGGCGATCGATCCGATCATCGCGATGATGATGCCAGCAAAACCCATTACGATGGTGAGCTCGTCAGCGCCATTGCGACCCTTCATAAAGTCATTCATGCAAATTGCCTTTCGTTCGATATGCTGCACGCCTTTATACCCGATTTAGAGCAAGGGGGACAGGTTAATCTGCACCAAGGTGGTGCAAACGTACCTGTCCCCGATACACCAAGATGGTGCAAAGCAGTCTGCCCCCAATGCCCCCAATTACTTGGAGAGCTTGTCGACGACGCGTTCGATCTCGGCGAGCTTGGCGGCTTTGAGGTCTTCGTCGCCCGATTCGATTGCCGAAGTCACGCAGCCCTCGATATGCGCCTTGAGCACGTCGGCGTTAATGCGCGCGAGGAGCGCCTGTGTGGCCATGAGCTGCGTGGAGATATCGACGCAATAACGGTCCTCCTCGACCATCCGCAAGATGCCGTCGATCTGGCCGCGTGCCGTCTTGAGCATGCGGGTCACCGATTTATGGTCTGCCATCATGGCGGGTCCTCGTTTCTGGTCGGGGGGGGGGTACGTGCGGGTTGTTACGCGGCGGTCACGGACAGGGCGTGGAACTTCTCGCCGGCGCCCTCGACGGCGGCGGCGAGCTGCTCGGCGGTCACGGTGTCGGCACACTCCACCTGTACGGTCTGGGTCTCGTGATCGGCGTCGGCGTCGGTCACGCCGGCCACGTTGAGCAACGCCGTCTCGACGGTGGCGTCGCAGTGGCCGCACATAAGGCCGGAAGTCTTAATTGTGAAACGCATGGATATTCCTCTCTGTTGTGTCGGCTTTCCCAGGCACCCGACCTTGACCTTCAAGCCGTCGCTCGCGTACCAAAGTACGCGTCGCTCCTCTTTCAGGTCAATCTCTGGCACCTGGAAAACCCGTTCTAAATGGACGTAATAGTGAGCCTATTTTGCCACTTTAGGCTTAAAGGTTCGCAGGCGCAGTGCATTGCTTACGACGCAGACGCTCGACAGGCTCATCGCCGCGGCGCCAAACATCGGTGAGAGTTGCCAACCGGTGAGGGGGAAGAACACGCCCGCGGCGAGCGGAATGCCGATGCCGTTGTAGAACAGCGCCCAGAACAGGTCCTGCTTGATGTTGCGGATCGTGGCGCGCGAAAGCTCGATGGCACGCGCAACATCCATAAGGTCGCTGCGCATGAGCACCACGTCGGCGCCTTCCTTGGCGATGTCGGCGCCGGTGCCGATCGCAAGGCCCACGTCGGCGCGCGCCAGGGCGGGGGAGTCGTTGATGCCGTCGCCCACCATGGCGACCTTGCCGCCCGCATCCTGCAGTTCGCGCACGTGGCGTTCCTTGTCGGCGGGGAGGACGTCGGCGATGACCTGTTCGCTGGTGAGTCCCACGCGGCGGGCGATAGCCTTGGCCGTCACGCGGTTGTCGCCGGTGAGCATGCGCACGTCGACGCCGAGCTTGCGGAGCGCGGCGATGGCCCCGGCGCTCGTCTCTTTGACCTCGTCAGCCACGGCGATGGTGCCGACAAGCTCGCCGTTCTTGGCAAAGAACAGCGGTGTTTTGCCCTCGGCGGCAAATTGCTCGGTAAGACCCGCGGGCACGGTAACGCCCAACTCGTTCATCAGGCGTACGTTGCCGGCGGCGATGACATTCTGCCCCTCGCGCGCCGTTACGCCACGACCGGGCACGGCGGCAAAGTCCTCGACCATGCGCGCGACAATTCCGCGTGCCTCGCACTCGGCCATAATCGCCTCGGCCAGCGGGTGCTCGCTCGAGCGCTCCAACGCGGCGGCCAGCTTGAGCAGCGACTTTTCGCTCATGGCGGGCGAGCCGTCAGCACGCGTGGCTACTACGATATCGGTCACGGCAGGCTTGCCGCGGGTGACCGTGCCCGTCTTGTCGAGCACCACGGTGCCCACACTGCGCAGATTCTCCAGCGCTTCGGCACTCTTGAACAGAATGCCCATCTCGGCGCCCTTGCCGGTACCCACCATAATGGCGACGGGCGTGGCCAGACCCAGTGCGCACGGGCAGCTGATCACCAGCACGGCCACGGCGGAGGTGAGCGCCTCGTTCATGCTGCCGGTCAGTGCCATCCACACTACAAAGGTCACGACCGAGATTACAAACACCACGGGCACGAACACGCCGGCGACCTTGTCGGCCATGCGGGCGATGGGCGCCTTGGTGGCGTTGGCGTCCTCGACGAGCTGGATAATCTTGGCGAGCGACGTGTCGGCGCCCACACGCGTGGCGCGGAAGGTAAACGAGCCCGTGCGGTTGACCGTGGCCGCGTTGACAGTGTCGCCGGCGGTCTTTTCCACGGGGATGGACTCGCCGGTGAGCGCGCTCTCGTCCACGGCCGAGCTGCCCTCGAGCACCACGCCATCGACGGGGATGGACTCTCCGGGGCGTACGCGCAGGACCTGGCCGGGAAGGATGCTGTCGACGTCGACGGTGGTCTCGGTGCCGTCCTCTGCCACGACGGTCGCGCTCTTGGGCGCCAGGTCGATGAGCGCCTCGATGGCGCCGCCGGTCTTGGATTTGCTGCGTGTCTCGAGGTATTTGCCCACGGTGACGAGCGACAGGATCGTGCCCGCACTCTCAAAATACAGGTTGCCCATGCTCGTCATCATGGCCTCGTGGATTTGCCCGGCGGCCAGCTGGTCGGCCATGATAAACATGGCATAGAACGACCAGGCGACGGAAGCGGTGGCGCCCACGGCAATAAGGGCGTCCATGGTGGGCGCGCCGTGCGCGAGCGATTTAAACCCGTTGATAAAGTACGCGTCGTTGACATAGACGATGGGGATAAGCAGGACGAGCTCGGTGAGGGCGAGCGTCATGCTGTGGGTATGGTCGGTGAAAATGCCGGGCAGCGGCCAGCCAAGCATGTGCCCCATGCCTATGTAGAACAGTGGGATGAGGAATACGATCGAGACGATGAGACGAGTGCGCATGGCAGAGGCGGCGGCCTCCAGTTTTTTGGTGGGCGACTCCATATGGGCGGCGCCGGACCTGGCTTGCGTACTGCCGCTTTGGGCGGCGTCGGTGCCCGTGCTGACGGGTGAGGCCGAGTAGCCAGCGCGATCGACGGCGGTGCAGATGTCGTCGGGGGTGACCTGCGCGGGGTCGTAGTCCACCAGCATAGAGCCGGCGAGCAGATTGACCGCGACGCTCTCGACGCCGTCGAGCTTGCTCACGGCACGATCCACGTGCGCCTGGCAGGCGGCGCATGTCATGCCACCCACGTCGAACTTATCTTGAGCCATGGCTTCTCCTTTCTGTGGTTCGCTGTTGGAATTGTTAACCTGCTGATACTATACACCCATACCCCCTGGGGGTGTCCAGTAATGGTTGGAATGTATGACTTTTCATTACAGATGAGGGCGGCTGCTCAATCGGTGGCCGTCCTAACCAATCATCTCAATCTGTAACATCTAGCAGGGAAAATGACCTCTAACTGTTACAGATCAAGACATAGAAATCGGCCGAAAACTAACGTCTCGATCTGTAACAACTAGACCCCGTTTTACCGAGTATTTGTTACAGATCAAGACAAACAGTTGGCAGGAAACTCAATGTCTCAATCTGTAACGTCTAGCAGGGAAAATGACCTCTAACTGTTACAGATCGAGACAGACTGCCCGGGGTCAGCTCAAATGTCTTGATCTGTAACATCTAGAGAGGTTTTTAACCCCTTACTGTTACAGATTGAGATGTTGTCTCGCGGGGCTGGGGTTTTGTCTCGTTCCGTAACATCTAGACCTGTATCTGCCGAGCTGGTGTTACAGATCGAGACAATTGCCGGGGAGGGGGTCCCGTCACGGCAAGACGCCCGCTCCCTAGATGCAGAACCCGGGGATCACGCAGGTTCGCTTGCTTGGCTTTTCCGCAGGCGTTGCGTACGTAAAGACGTCGCCGTCGTAGCCCACACGGTTCATATAGAGCGTGCCTTCGCTCTCCGATGTGTCGGGACTCACCGTTCGTTCCCACCAGCAGGTGTCCTTGCCCTTCCACTGGCGGACCATCGTCTCGTTCGTGGAATACGGGCTCACCTTGAGCTCGCGGAAGAGCTGATACTCCTTGCCCTCGCCGTTGTAGATGTCTGCCAGGTAGTGATAGCCCTCGGCAAACGAATCGGGCGGTTGCGTACCGCACAGCTCGACCATGGCGGGCAGCCAAAGGGTTGCGGGCAACTCGCTCAGACACGATGCACTGTTGGCGGCGCCCACATTGTTCGAGACCTTCTTGACCCCTTTAATGAGCGCGCGCAACTCGTTGGGCAGCAGCTTAAGGCCGTCGCCGTCGAGCCATTCCCGCAGCTCGCAATCTGCCCAGCCGGCGCTCGGCGGTTCAGTCGCAGCATCGCGCTCGGCAATACCCGCGTCGAACATAAACGTCAGCCCGGCCTTGCCCGTCCCGTCCAGAAGCTCATCGTGGCGGATGCCCACAAGCTGAGCGCCGACCTCCAGCCCGTTGGCGAGCTTCACACGCTTGGTGCACGGATAGGGGATATGCCCATCAACGTCGAGCAGGTGGTAGCGCTTGGCAATCTCGTGTGCCTCGCTACGGGTCTCGGCGGCCTTAATCTTGAGCGAAATCTCCTGCAGCTGAGCCCAGGTGTAGTCGTCAAGCGAACCGCGGATGCCGTCCAGGTAGTCGGGGATGCCAAAGCCATGGGTTGCCGCCCCGATAACGCCGAGCCCCGCAACGGCTGCAACGACGCCGCCGATGACAAAGCGACGGCGTGTCATGGCGTCGTGCCGGGCCTGCTCCAAAATCTCTCGCGCGCGCTCGCCGGCGACGTCGACCTTAAGGTGCGTGCCAGAATCGATATCAATTGCGGCCTCGTCTCCTGCACCCTCGTGGTCCTCAGATTCTGCAGCGGGGAGGTATGTCGAGAGCACCTCGAGCATCTGCTGCTCGGTAGGGCGATCGCCCTGTTCGACCGAGATGCCTTTCATGATGATCTGGACAAGCGCTTTGTCGCCCTCGCAGCGCGGCTCGAGCGGCGCCGGTTTGGTCTTGGTCTTTATGAGGTAGAACGAGCCGGTTGCCGCGGCACCCGTCGACTTAACATCGAACGGTTTGCGACCGCTGTAGAGCTGGTACAGAATGCTCGAAAGCGCATAGACGTCGATCGCGGGCGAGCGGCGAAGGGCCGCGATGCCTTCGATATCCTGCGTGAGCATCTCGGGCGCGGCGTATGCGGGCGTGGCAAAGCGCCAGATGTCGGCGCGCCGGGTGATCGTGTCGTCGCCGAGGGCCATGGTCGCGGAGCCCATGTCGATGAGGCAGGGGTCAAAGGAGCAATCGGCAATCTGCTGCTCAAGCGTTCGGCTGGTGGTGCGGAACATGATATTGGCAGGCGACAGGTCGCGATGGACGACCGGATTCACGAGCCCCTGGGTCATCAAGAGCGCGCGAAGCACGGCGTTTCCGACAGCGGCGACCATCTGGGTGGTCAGCCCGCCCGAGGCGTCGCGCGGAAGCAGGGGCAGCGCCTGCTTGAGCGAGGTGCCCTCGACCCACTCCATGAGGATGAGCGGGTCATCCTCGCACGATCCGTAGCCATAGGCGCGCGGAAATCCGCGCAGGTGCGAGACGGTACACAGATGACGGTACTCCTCGAACAGCGCGGCGGTGTTGGCTAGGTGCGCGGCCGATTGCTCGGCGGAGCGGTCGGGGGCTTGGCCGGAAAGGAGGGCGTTGTCCTTGAGTAGCTTGACGGCAAAGACCTCGCCGCTCGTGTTGGTCGCGCGCAGCACGTGCCCGATGTTGCCGTTGTTGCGGTGGGCCGTCTGGAGAATAAGCGTCATAAACCGACGCTTGGCGTCGTCCTCGGCGCTGGGGTCGACCGCCACGGCGGTGTCGAACGTGTCAAGACGGATGAGTTTGTCGCCATAGGCGCTATCGGTAGTATCCATGGCGTTCCTTTGTCTGGCATGGGTTGCCGCACGTATACGCGAGCAGTGCGGATATCGGTAAAGTACCATGATAGCCGCACTGCCCACGTATACCGCTGAGCATTGTCGTTTACGACGCAGAAGGTAGAAGACGAAAGACGGACGGCGACCGTCTTTCGATCGCCGTCCGCGCTAGTTGTTGTGTGCCATGACGTTGTTGACGCCGACGATGCGCGACATCGGCGGCAGGCCCCCGCAGGCGCTGTGCGGCCTGCCCCAATTGCAGTTGACCCTTGTCCCGGGCAGCTATCGTGAGTTTATCTTCCGGCCTTTAACGCTTCTTTAGAACTGGCTTCCATCCTTGGAATCGCAAGCAAGGAATCCTATGGACGGAGGTCCCTATGGCATATGTTCTGGAGACGCGCGGGCTCACGAAGCGGTTCGGCCGCGGCAGCCGAGCGCAGGTGGCGGTCGACGGCGTGAGCCTGCACGTGGGGGAGGGACGCGTGTACGGCCTGCTCGGCCCCAACGGCGCGGGCAAGTCCACCACGCTCAAGATGGTGACGGGGATGCTGCGTCCCACGTCGGGGCAGATCCTGGTCGACGGGCATCCTTGGAGCCGCGACGACCTATACGCCATCGGCTCGCTCATCGAGCAGCCGCCGCTCTATCCCAACCTCACGGCGCGAGAGAACCTGCTCGTGCGCACCACGTTGCTCGGCATCCCGGAGGGTCGCATCGACGAGGTGCTCGAGACGGTCGACCTCACTGACACCGGGTCCAAGCGCGCCGGGCGTTTCAGCCTGGGGATGAAGCAGCGACTCGGGATTGCGATTGCGCTGCTCGCGAGCCCGCGGCTTCTCATCCTGGACGAGCCGACGAACGGGCTCGACCCCATCGGCATCGAGGAACTGCGCGGACTCATCCGGAGCTTCCCCACGCACGGGATCACCGTCATCGTGTCGAGCCACATCCTGGGCGAGGTGGAGCAGACGGCCGATGATATCGGCATCATCGTCGGCGGGCGGCTCGCCTACGAGGCGCCGCTTCAGAGGGGCCAGGACCTCGAGGCCCTGTTCATGGACGTGTGCCGTCGGACGGGGGTGGCCGCATGAGCCGGTCTGCTGCTGTGTCCGAGCGCGTCGCGAAGCCGGTGCCGCAGGCGGGATCAGCGCGCCGCCCCGGCCTCTTCCGCGCCCTGCGCTCCGAGGCGCTGAAGAGCTCCCACGGGGCACCGGTCAAGGTCGCCATCGCGCTTGCGCTGCCGTTCCCGTTGCTCTTCGGGCCGCTCTCGGGGCGCTTCGGCATGAGTCCAGAGCTCTCGTTCTCGGCGTGGAACTACTGCTACGTGCTGCTCCTGCCGGTGGCGCTCACGCTCATCTCCGCGTGCGTGGCCAACTACGATGCACGGCTGCGCGACCACGTGCCGCTTTCCAGCCCGTCACCGCTCAGGCGGACCTGGTGGGCGAAGGCGCTCTGGTGCCTCGCGCTCTCGGCGCTCTCGAACGCGTGCGTGCTCGCCGTGTACCTCGTGGGTGCCGTCGTGAACCCGGGTGGGCCATCGGTTCTCGCGATGGTGGCCGCTGCGGCGACGAGCGTCATCGCGACGTCGTGGATGATTCCGGTGACGCTCTTCCTCGTCTGCCGGGCCGGGATGCTCGCTGGCGTGCTGGTGCCGCTCGCTGTGCAGATCGGCGGGGGCTTCGCGTGGTCCGCGGTCGGCGGGGTCTGGTGGGCGTTTCCGCCGGCGGCCTCGGTCATCCTGCCGAGCGCCTTCTTGCCCGTGCTGCCCACGGCCGAGCCGCTCTCGGCATCGCCCGGGCTCGCGGCTGCGATTGGGTCCTTCGGGCCTGTTCAGGCGGCGGCGCTCGCGGTTTGCGCGGCGGCGTTCGTGCTGCTCACGGTCGCCGGCGCGGTCTGGTTCAGGGGATCGGAGGAACTGTGATGGGAAACGGAAGGCATGTTGCTGCGGGCGCCGGTCGGGTGTCCCGGATGTCGCTCTGGCGCGCCGCGATCTCAGAGTGCGTGCGGCTCAGGCGCTCGCCGCTGATTGCCCTGCACCTGGCATGCGGACTTATCGCCGGTATCGCTTGCGGGGCCTACTTCGGTGTGGCGCCGTGGGACCCGCGACTCGGCACGGACGCGTTCGTCCAGCTTATCGGTGCGCTCATGCCCCTCATGGTCGCGATCGTGTGCGGCCTGGATGTCGACGGTGAGCGCGAGGCGTCCGGCCTTGCCAACCTGCTCGCGGTACCGTCGAGGCGCATCGCCCTTGCGGCGCGCGTGCTCGTGCTGTGGCTGCTCGGCGTCATCGCCGTGGCGGTGGCGCTCGGTTCGTTCTCGGTGATGCTCGGGGCCTTCGGGCGCGACGGGTTCTCGGCGGGCGTCTACGCCCGGGCGGCCGTGGGCATGGCGGCGGGGTCGCTCGTCCTCTACGTCGCGTCGGTCTGGCTCGCGCTCGCCCTCGGCAGGAACGCCGCCATCGGCGTCGGCGCGGCAGGCCTCGCCTGCGCCCTCTTCGCCGTGGGCGGCCTCGCGCACGGGCTCGTCACTGGTGAGCTCACTGCGGCTTCGTCGGGCGTGCTCGGCTACGTGCCGTTCGCCTGGGCGGAGCGGCTGGGGTCGCTCCTCGTGGAGCTCGGCATGGCCACGGGTGCTGGTTTGCGTGCGGTGATTTGGCAGTTCGAGGTGACCTCTGTACTCACCCTGGCGGTCACGGCAATCGCCCTCATCGCTCTGCTTGCCTGGGTGGGTTCTTTCGAAGAGGGGAGGCGAGGGGAGTGAGCGTGTGTTCGGGGCGATGCCCCCGTACCCGGTTCCTCGCCCTGGTGCTTGCGGCAGCCCTGGTGACGATGCCCGTCCTCTCCGGCTGCAGGGGCCTGTCCCATCCGGAGGAGTTTCCCACGTCTGGCTCCTCGGCCTCATCGGTCGAGGCCACATCCAACCCTCAGACCATCACTCGCGAGGAGTTCGGGGACCTATGGCCGTTCGAGTTCGACAGTTGCGAGGTCGGCGCCGAACCCGATGCGTCGGGCGATCCGGTTCTGCTCCTCACGACGGGGGATGGCACGGTCTACGCGTTGAACGACCTTCCTGATAACGACGTTTTCCCTAAGGCGGAGGATCTCGTGCGGCCTGGGGCCTCCATTGGTCCCATCCGGTCGTTCGCGCTCAGTCTTGCTGACTTGGAATAGGATTGGTTGAGCTGCAGGCCGTTTGGCAGGCATTCGATGAGGGAGGGCACGATGGCTCGCATCCTCGCGGTCGATGACGACCGCGCCATACTTCAGCTGCTCGAGCGGGCACTCTCCCGCGACGGTCACAAGGTCGAGTGCGCCGACGACCCAACGACGGTCCCTGCGATGGATCTCTCTCGTTACGACCTTATCCTCACGGACGTGATGATGCCCGGTCTCGGTGGCTTCGAACTGGTCCGCCTCGTCCGGGGCCGCTTCGACGGGCCCATCATGTTCCTCACGGCCAAGGTCACCGAGGACGACGCGGTGCTGGGCCTCGGCCTCGGCGCCGACGACTACGTGCGCAAGCCCTTCGGCGTGGCGGAGCTGCGCGCGAAGGTGGCTGCGTCGCTCCGCCGCGAGCGCCGGGTGCGCCGGAGCGTGCTCGACCTCGGACGTGCACGCTTCGACCTCGGGGCGCGCGAGCTCAACGTGACAGCTCCCGACGGCTCGACCGGCGCGCCCGTCCCCCTCACGCCTACCGAATATGGCATCTGCGAGTTTCTCGCCAAGCATCCCGGTCGCGCCTACAGCCGGTCGCAGATTCGCGAGGCGGTGCGGGGCTGGGAGAGCGAGGCGGATGACGCGGCCGTCTCGGTGCATGTGGGCAAGGCGCGTGCCAAGCTCCGAGTCGCGGGCGTCGATCCCATCGCCACCGTGTGGGGCGTTGGGTACAAGTGGGAGACGGGGAGATGAGCCGTCTTCGCGGTTTGGACGGCCGCATTCGCGTCCCGCTTGCCCTCGTAGTCGGTCGCTACTTCGTCCTCGTCCTGTTCGCGGCGCTGCTGACCGTGGGCGGGCCTTGGGCACTGTTCACCGGCGCGATGGCGCGCGGCGAGGTGCTCCCGGCGGACTGGGGCTCGACCCATGCGGACGAGACTGTCGGCGACATCGCTTCGGCGGGTCATCTTGATCCCGACTCGCTCTCCACCGCATACCGCGTGGCGCGGCTTTCGGCCTCGGGCAGCGTCCTCTTCTCGGACATGGGGGAGGAAGCACTCGCCAGCGCCCAGACGTCCGTCTCTTCTGCGGTTGCCGCCGGTGAGACGTCCGCCCGCCCCGGCCCCGACGTCTCGTCCGGCTCGTACGCGCGGGTGGCGGCCGTGAAGCTCGCCGATGGTACCTGGGCAGCAATCTCCTGGGACATGATGCCCCACTGGGCCGACCACGCACGGGATGCGTCCTGGCCGAACCCCCAGGACCTCTGGCTCACCTCGACCATCATCGGCACGGTTCTCATGGTTGTTCTCGTCGCCCTGCGCGCCGCCCGCGTGCTCACGCGCAAGATGGAGCCGCTCGTGGCGGCGGCAAATGCCGTTGCCGCCGACGACCTCGACAAGCCCGCCGGCACGAGCGACGTGGCCGAGGTCGACGACGTGCTCGCCGCGATGGAGCGCATGCGCGTCTCGCTGAAGCGGTCCCTCGAGGAGCAGATGGCGTCTGAGGAGACCCGGCGCCAGCGCATGGAGACACTCGCCCACGAGCTCAAGACCCCGCTCACCCTCATCCAGGGCAACGCCGAGCTCCTCGCCGCAGATCTCGAGGAAGGCCGGCTCCAGGGCGAGCAGGCCGACGAGGCCCGCGCCATCCTCGATGCCACGCACCGGCTCGATGCGGCCCTCATCGACATCATCTCCTCCTGGCAGGAGGATGAGCGGGACCGAACCTGACATTTGCCTGGCGCATTTGTCATCCCACGAGCGGGTGCTGCCCTGTCAATGTTGTCCGAGCATCGGCTGCCCTATCGATGGCAAGGGTAGAATTGATAAAGGCTGAGTTGGAGGTGGGACCATGGCGGTGAGGACGAACGTTCAGAACACGGCAACCCTTGGCAATTCAAATGGCTTCACGGAGTTCCGATTTAGAGACGCTCTCATTCGGTTTCGTGCTCCGTATTCACTTGAGCACTACACCCGCGTGAAGCGATGGGATGCGGGCTATCTCGTTGCCGACGCCAAGTATGCGCACAATGCGGGCGACGAGGAAGAATACATCGATCTCGTGCCGATTCTTAAGGACCTGTACATAGACCCGGATGCGTTCCTCTTTCCCATTAAAAATGTGGAGGTGGCTCATGCCTGACATCGAGACGGTCGCGAGTACATCCGACATGATTGTGAACGGCTACGCCTTCTCCCAGGAGGATGATGACCGAATCCGGGTTCTCAATCTCAACTCGCCCACCACGGCAGCTGTTCTCGACAGCGAAGGCAACGTTCTCGAGACGAGCATGGACGACATGGAGCTTGGCATTGTGCGGGGCTATTTTTCCAACAACAGGGAGTTCCTTGGGACGAATCATGCCTAAGTACTTCCAATTCAAGGTTGCTGGATACTACCTATATTTCACCTCGTTTTGCGTCGTTGAGTGCATGCACGTCCACGCCAGTGATGGTCGACTGACGGAGACGGGTTCCGCGTAGTTTTTTGTCAGGGCGAATGGGGGATACCGAGCTTCAGCATCGTGGTTAGTTATCCGACCGTGGAATCGCCATCATCCAGAAGTTAAATAAAGAAGAACTATCGAGAGATGTACCTCAAGTGGCGCGAGTATAGCCATGAGGGATTTTACGGAGACGCTATATAGCCTGAGCGATGAAGAGAATCCCGCTCAGGTGTGGAGGCCAGGCAGGTTTATCTTGCGTCTTGCCTGAGGATGTCATCTCCCTGCCGCCCAGGAGCTGGTCCTCGGGTGGCATTTGCCCGGAGTCCAGGCCATCGCACATGGGCTGAGTGTTCGTCATCTGGCTCCCGCCCGGGTCCTCTACGCTTCGACTCATGATGAGCCAGTCTGTGGCGACGCTGCTGGTCGCCAGGGCCTCCACGCTTCTCGGGCTGGTTTTGCTGGCTTCAGGGTGAAGCGACTTGCCTTTTATATTCGCTGTCACCCAAAGGTGTCAACCGGCTCAGCGGCACCGGTTCCGTGTCCCTTCTGCGAAAGAATGTCATCGCGTCGTGAGATACGGCGCGGCTGCGGAGATTCACGAGAAGGGAACATGATATGGCTTCTCAGACATTGGAACGTCCGATGGCCACGGCGGGGGAGACCGGATGGACGACAACGATGGCACGGCGCGCTGCGGCAGCGGGCGAGTCCCTCGCCGTATCCACCCGCGGGCTCACCAAGCGCTACGGCGACGCGACGGTCGTGGACGACATGGACCTCGAGGTGCCCGAGGGCGCGGTGTACGGCTTCCTCGGCCCCAACGGGGCGGGCAAGTCAACCACGATGAAGATGCTGCTCGGGCTCGTGCACGCATCAGGCGGCGAGGCCGTCGTGCTCGGGCGGGAGATGACCCCGGCCAACCGCCTCGAGGTGCTGCGCGAAGTGGGCTCGCTCATCGAGGCCCCCAGCTGCTATCCGCACCTCACGGCGCGCGAGAACCTCGAGATCGTGCGGCGCCTGCGCGGGCTGCCCGAGAGCTGTATCGACGAGGCCCTCTCGGTCGTGCGCCTGGACGACGCGAAGACGCAGCGGAAGCTCGTCGGACACTTCTCCCTCGGCATGAGGCAGCGCCTGGGCATCGCCGCCGCGCTCATGGGGCACCCAAGGCTGCTGCTCCTGGACGAGCCCACCAACGGCCTCGACCCCTCCGGCATCCACGAGATCCGCCAGCTCGTGCGCGAGATGCCGGGGCGCTTCGGCTGCACGGTCATCGTCTCCAGCCACCTGCTCTCCGAGATCGACCAGATGGCCGACCACGTGGGCATCATCAACAGGGGCCGCATGGTCTGGCAGGGGAGCATGGCCGACCTGCACGCCCGCGCGCGCCGATGGCTGGCGCTGCGCACCACGGACAGCGCCGCGGCGGCGGGGGCGCTGCCGGGCACGGTGGCCGACGGGGAGTGGCTGCGCATCAGGGCCGTGGACGACGCGACCGCCGGGCAGGTGACGCTCGGGCTCGCCAGGCGCGGCATCGGCGTCGTGCGGCTGGAGGAGCGGAGCGAGAGCCTCGAGGACATATTCCTCAAGCTCACGGGGATGGAGGCGACGCTCTGATGGGAACCGCCGCCAGCGCCGGCCAGCCCGGCCTCGTCCAGTCCGTCGCCCTCGAGTTCGCCAAGGCTCGCCGCAAGCACCTGTGGCTGGCGAGCCTGGGTTTGCTCGCGTTCCAGTTCGCCTGGCTCGTCGCGGGCGCCTCCAACACCGTGAGGCACAACCCGGACTTCGACGGCATCCTCTACATGCTGCCGCAGCTGAACGCCATCGTGCTGCCGCTGCTCTGCGCCATCGTCTCCTCCACCGTCACCGACGTGGAGAACCACGCGAACATGTGGAAGCTGTTGCTCACCATGGAGGACGCCCGGCGCGTGGTCGCGGCCAAGTGGGCGGCGTGCCTCCTGATCCTCGCCGTGGTCGTGGGCGTCCAGACGGCGGGCGTGGCGGCGGTCGCGTACGGGATCGGGTTCCAACAGAACCTGCCGGGGCCGGCCCTGCTCGCCCGCTATGCCCTCTGCACCTTCGCTGTGTGCGCCATGCTCGTCACCATCGTGCAGGCGGTCTGCCTCGCCACGGCGAACCAGTTCGTCCCGATGATCGTGGGCGTGGGCCTCTGCTTTCTGGGGCTCTTCATCGCCTATCTGCCTCCGGTGTTCAGCTGGTTCGTGCCGAGCGCGTACTTCTTCGTGTGTCGCCTCGTCGACGGGGCCTACGACGCCTCGCAGCACATGAGGTTCTGGGCGGCGCCGTTCCCGGCCGCGGGGCTCGCCATCTGCGTCGCTGTGACCATCTCCGCGTTCATCGCCTCCAGGCGCGCCTTCGCCGCCCGCGAGCTGTAGGGAGGTTTGACCATGCTTGCATCCTGCATATCCGTCGAGTTCATCAAGATGCGCCGGGCGCCCGTCTGGGCCGCCTTCGCCGCGCTGCCCGTCGTCTCCGCGCTCATCGGGAGCGCCAACTACGTGGCCAACCTCGACCTCCTCACGCCCGGCTGGGAGAACCTCTGGACCCAGCACACCCTGTTCATCTGCTACTTCTTCCTTCCGGCGCTCATCGGCGCGGGCGCGAGCTACCTGTGGCGGCTCGAGCACATGGGCTCCAACTGGAACGAGCTCATGGTCGCCCCGGTGCCCGCGCGCGACGTGTTCATCGCCAAGCTCGTCGTCCTCGCCCTCCTGGACCTCGTCGCGTTCGCTGACATGACGGCGTTCTTCGTCGCGAGCGGCCTCGTCCTGCGCGTGCCCGGCGCCTTCCCGGTGGCGATGCTTGCCGGGCAGGTCGCCCTCGGCTGGCTCGGCAGCCTCGCCATCTGCGGCATCCAGCTCGTCGTGTCCATGCTCGTCCGCAGCTTCGCCGCGCCGGTGGGCGTCGGCCTCGGCGGCGGCATCCTCGGCATCATGGCGTCGATGGGAGGGTTCGGCTACGTCTTCCCGTACTCGCTCATGCAGTCCGGGATGAACAGCAACGCCCTCGTGGTGCTCGACGCGCCGCACATTGCCCAGATCGCCGTGCTGAGCGTCGTCTACGTGGCCTGCTCGGTCGCCTTCGCCTCGGCCTGGCTCCGCACGCGCGACGTCGTCGCGGCAAAGTAGCGCCCGGCGTGCTCGTACAATGTGGTGTCGGGATGTGAGGTGATGGGATTGGACGTGAAGCCATGCGGGTCGGGCCTCCCCGGCGCCGCAGCGCCGTCGGACGCGTGGGGCGACGTACTCCGCCTGCGGCTTGCCGCACCCGTGCTCTGCACGGCGTGGGAGGCGGCGATGTTCGCCCGCGTGGTGTTCGCGGGGGCGGATCCCTCGCTGTCGGCGCGCTCGTCCCAGGCCACGCTGTTCGTCCTCATGGCCGTCGGCTGCGCGGCGCTGTTCCTGCGCTACCGCCTCCCGGTCGTCTCCGTGCTCTTCGAGTCGATCGTCGGCCTGATGGCCTCGGCGATGGGCGCGCTCGCGTACGTGTACTTCCTCCCGCTCGTCGCGCTCTACGCCTGCGTGGCCCGCGCGCCCCGGCGCGAGGCGGCCGCGGGCGGCGCCGCGGCCGTCGCGGCCGTCGTGCTCTCCGCCGTGGTCGACGGGTTCGCGGGTGCCTCCGCATCATCCTCCCCCTCGCTTGCGTTGTCACTCGCCGGCATCGGGTACCCGCTCATGCTGGTGCTCGGGGCGGCGCTGCTCTCACGCCTCCGCTGGCAGCGCCTCCGGGAGGCGGAGGCGGCCGCCCGCGCCGAGGCGGAGCGCGACCGCGCGTTCGCCAAGAGCCGCATCGCCGCCGAGCTACACGACTCCGTGGGGCACGACCTCACGGCCATCGTGGCGCTCTCGGAGGGGCTCGCCGGCGCGACCGGGGACGAGCAGCTCGACCGGGCCATCGCGAGCATCAACGAGCTGGCGCGCTCGGGGCTCGTCGACACGCGCCGCGCCGTGCGGGCACTGGCGGGCGAGGCGGGGAGCACGGCGGCGCCGCCCGCCCTGTCGGGCTCTGCGTCTGCGGAGAAACCGGCCGAGCCGCATCGCTGGGACGAGATCGCCGCTCTTCTTGGGCCCGTCCGCGCCGCCGGCGTCACGGCCGCCCTCACGGAGACGGGCACCCGCCCGGACGACCCCTCCCAGGTCGGCCTCGCCTTCCGCGTCTGCCGCGAGGGCGTCACGAACGCGCTGCGCCACGCCGTGGGGCTCTCGCGGCTCACGGTCTCGGTGGACCACGGCGAGGATGGCGCCGCCGACGTCGCGGTGCGGGACGACGGGGCCCCTGGCGAGGGGGCCGGGGGTCCGGGCACCGGCATGGGCCTCTCCCGCCTGCGCAGAGAGGTCGGGGAATCGGGCGGAACCCTCGCCGCCGACTCGGTTGACGAGGGCGGCTGGTGCCTCAAGGCGCATCTGCCGTCATTGGCGGGGGCCGGCGAAGGGGAGGGGGAGCCCGATGGCGACGAATAGCGGTATCGCGGGAGCGGCCGCGTCCGCGCGCATCCCCGTCATGATCGTCGACGACCAGCCCGAGACCCGCCTGGGCCTCGCGCTCATGGTGCGGCGCGACCCGGGCCTCGCCATCGTGCTCGAGGTGAAGGACGGCCGTCAGGTCATCGACCGCATCGAGCGGGCCGAGGAGCTCGGGCGCGACCTGCCTCGCGTCGTCCTCATGGACGTGCGCATGCCCGTCCTCGACGGCATCGACGCCACCGCCGCCATCACCCGCCGCTGGCCGAACGTCCATGTGCTCATGCTCACCACCTACGACGAGGACGACTACGCCTTCGGCGGGCTCGAGGCGGGGGCCTCCGGCTTCCTCCTCAAGGACGCCACCGCCCGCGAGCTGTGCCGGGCCGTCCGCGCGCTCGCCGACGGCGACGCCGTGCTCACGCCCCGCGTCACGCGCGAGGTCCTCGCCCGGAGCGTGCGCGCCTCCGGTCAGGATAAGCGCGCGGCCGAGCTGCGCCGCGCGTTCCGCCGGCTGACCGACCGCGAGCGCGAGGTCTGCGCCCTCGTTGCCGACGGCCTCTCCAACGCCGAGATCGCCGAGCGCCTCACCGTCCAGCCCGCGAGCGCCAAGCGTGCCGTCACGCGTATCCTCGCCAAGCTGGGCCTGCGCGACCGCACCCAGATAGCCGTCAAGTGGTACCAGGCCGGGTTGTGAGGTGGCGCTTGAAAGCGAAAGGCGGTGCAGGCGTGAAAGAACGCCCGCGGCAATCGCCGCGGGCGCCCCTCGTCATGGACGGCCTCTTTCCAGCGGGACCGCGCCGTCGCTCCTAGCTCGAGAGCGTCACCTCACCGCCGCCCTGGAGCTGGTCCTCGGGCACCTGATATGCGGTTTCACGAGTGAGTCACCGTCGCCTACCCCTCGCGCGACTCCCGTGACCCCATCCCGCTCCTCCACCACGCCACGGCGAGCTGGGTGCGGTCGCGCAGCCCGAGCTTGGCGAGCACGCGGCTCACGTTCCTCCGGACGCTCGCGGGCTCCATCACCATGCGCGCGGCGACCTCCTCGTTCGAGAGCCCCTCGGCCACGAAGGACGCCGTCTCGAGCTCGCGGGGCGATAGCGAGGAGAGCGCCTCCAGGAGGCGGGCCCGCTCGGGGTCCTCGGCGGCGCCCGGGACGGCGCGGGCCACGACCTCCCGCGTCACGCGGGGCGTGAGCACGGCGCCGCCGGCGGCGAGCGCGCGGACGGCTCGGCACAGCTCGCGGGCGGTGGCGTCCTTGAGCAGGAACCCGGCCGCGCCGGCGGCGAGCCCGCCCAGGGCGTAGTCGTCCCTGTCGTAGGTCGTGAGCAAAAGCGTCCGCACGGAGGGGAAGCGCGAGGCGACCTCATGGGCGAGCGTCACGCCGCCCATCCCGGGCATGCGCACGTCCGAGACGACGACGTCGGGCAGGGGCTCGCCGGCACCCTTCCGGCGCGCGAGCTCCGCGAGCGCCGCCCCTCCGTCGAAGGCGGTGGCGATCACGGAGAGCTCCGGGTCACGCCCCACCATCATGGAAAGGCCCATCCTCGCCGATGCCTGGTCGTCGACGACCATCACGCGTATCATCCCGGGCTCCCTCCGCCGTCTCCGGGGGCTTGCCCCCGCGGGCTCCAGCCTGCTTCGATCGGCCCGCCGCCCGTCCTCTCCTCCGCGTCGGCGACGAGGCCGGCGAGCTCGCGCACCGTCTCGCGGGTCTGCGCGAGCCCCGCACGCGCCTCCGCGTTGATGGCGGCGACCGCCGCATCGACCCGCTCGTCTCCGGTGCCGCCGCCCAGCCCCTCGCAGAGCGTCACGATGGCGGTGAGCCGCTGGCCCACCGAGTCATGGAGCGAGGCGGCCATGCGGGCCTGCCCCTCGGCCTGGTCGCGGCGCGCCTCGGCGGCCATGGCGCGCGCCCTGGACACCCGGGCGTCGTGCGCGCCGCGCAGGGCCCCGCCCAGAAGGAAGGCCGAGCCCGCGGTGAGCTCGCGCGCCGCGATCTCGGCCACCAGCGCGGCAGGTCCCGACCCGTCCGCGGCAACGAGGGCGCTCACTGCCATGGCCGCGCAGGCGATTGCGAGCCCGGCAAGCGAGCGCGGGAAGGGCGCGTGCCGTCCGGCCGCGAACGCCGCCACGAGGAACGGGGCCACGGCGTAGCTGTCGAGGCCCGCCGCCGTGGCGGCGACGAGGGCGGCCGACTCGAGCGCGAGCGTCCTCAGGGGCAGGGCCGTCCGCCAGAGCAGGGCTGAGGACGCGGCCACCACGGCGAGCGCGAGGGCAGCCGGGCTCGCAGCCCGCTGCACGACGTCACCGGGTATCGCCGGGACGATTGTCGCCGTAATGACGGTCGCCTCCCCGTAGAGCAGGCACGCGAGGGGCGCCGCGAGCAGACGGGGCGCGAGGGGCGGCGCGAGGCGCCGCCCGGCCTTGTCGACAGCTCTCATTCCCGTACCCTCCTCCGTCCGCCCGCGCATCCAGTTCTTGTACCCGTCAGAGCGGGCCGCGACCTACCACCTGCCGGTGAGGAGGTGGGAGAGGGGCACGACCCCAGCCACCACGAGCAGCGCGCAGGCGATGACGATGAGCGTCCACCATGCGGGCGACAGCACGCAGCCAAGCCACGCCGCCGCCTGTACGCGACCCGTTCCGTCGGCTCCCCCCGTGCCCTACGAGCGCAGGCACGCCGCAGGCGAGGAGCGGGCGGCCCCGCGGACCTGCGCCCAGCGCGCCGCGAGCAGGACGGCCCAGACCACGGCGCCCGCGGCCAGCGCCTCTGGCAGCGGCGCGTACGCCGTGGGCGCTCCCCAGAACATCCAGGTGAGGGTGAGCGCGGCGAGGGAGGAGCAGGCGATGGGCACGAGCGAGAGCAGCACGGCGCCCAGGGCGACGAGCGCCGACTGCCACGCGACCGCCGCGGCCACGCCCCGGGGCGTGAGGCCCAGCGTGCGCAGCAGCGCTTGGCGCCTCCCCTCGTCCCTTGCCGAGAGTGCGAGCACGGCGACTGCGGTGGCGAGCGCGAACCCCGCGGCGAGGCCGATCAGCGCGTAGGTGTCCGTCATGTCGAACGAGCCCGAGAACCCCAGGCGCCGCATGACGGCCTCGAGGGTGCGGGCGGTCGTGAGCAGGATGCCCCCGGCTCCGCCCACCGCCGCGGCGAGCGGCACCATGGCCGAGGCGTTGCGCGAGGCGAGCTCGGTCGCCGCCCGCGCCGCGAGCCGGCCGACGGGCGAGCGCACCGCGGCGGGTAGCACGCCGGCGACACGCAGGGCGGCACGGACGCCGCGCGCCCCGAAGGCCACCATCGCCAGCAACGAGAGGAGCCCGGCGAGGGCCACGAGGTTCGCCATGGCCTGGGAGAGCTGCCCGCCCGCTGATTCTGCCGCCGGGAGGCCGGCGAGGGGCGTCGCGAGGGCGCAGGCGACGAGCGCCCACCCGAGGATGGGGTGGCCGCCCCGCCCCCGCCTTCCTGCGCGGCCTCCCCGCAGCGAATCCACGGGCCTCACCCGTGCGGCGCGCACGGCGGCCGCGACGGAGCCGAGCATGCAGGTCGCGACGCTGAGTGCGAAGGAGAGGGCCCACGCGGCCGGGGAGGCGGAGAACGGCGGAGGCGTGAAGGAGCTGAGGCCGCCGCTGAAGCTCTCCGCCGCCATGCCGTCAAACGCGGGGACGAGCAGGGCGGAGAGCGGCACGGACGCGAGGCTCCCCGCGAGCGAGCCGACCGCCGAGGCGATGCCCACGAGCAGCAGGGCGGCGCGCCCCGCCTGCCCCGGCGTGGCGCCCATGAGCCGCCAGAGCGCGAACGTCGGGCGGCAGCGCTCCACCGTCGCGGCGCCCACCGCCGAGAGCGAGAAGAGGGCAAGCAGTGCCACCTCGGCGTACACGGTGACCGAGACCGCCTGGAACTCGAAGGCGGAGAGCCCCGCCGCGCCGGCGGCCGCGCCGATGGCTTTCGACGACGTCCAGGCGAACTGGTTCGCGCACACGCCCACGAGGGCGGAGGTCGCGGCGATCACGAGCACGATCGGGACCCAGCTTGCGAGGTCCTCGCGGAATATCCTGAGCGCGTACCTACCCACGGCCGATCGCCCCTTCTCGCGTGCCGGCGAGCACCTGCTCGGGCGTGCAGTGGCCGGCCACGCGCGTCACCAGCCCGTCGCGGACGAACGCCACGCGGTCGGCCGTCGCCGCGGCGTCCACGTCGTGCGTGACCATGACCACGGTCGTGCCGGCGTCTGCCATCTCACGCAGGACGCCCAGGACGAGCGCGGTGTTCCTCGTGTCCAGAGCCCCCGTCGGCTCGTCGGCGAAGAGCACCGCCGGGCGGGAGAGCAGGGCGCGCACCAGGGCGGCGCGCTGCTGCTCGCCGCCGGACAGCCCTCCCGCGGGCGCCTTCGCGCGGTCGGCGAGGCCGAAGCGCCCGAGCAGGTCGCGGAGCCTCCCGCGGTCGACCTTCCCCCGCGCGAGGGCGATCGGCAGGGTCGCGTTCTCCTCCACCGTGAGGTAGGGGACGAGGTTGTAGCTCTGGAACACGAACGCCGCAGCCTGTCGCAGGAAGCGGGTGCGGGCGCCCTCGCCCATGGCGTACAGGTCGCGGCCCGCGACCAGCACACGACCCTCGTCCGGGGCGTCCAGCCCGCTCATGCAGTACAGGAGGCTCGTCTTGCCCGCCCCCGACGGCCCCACGATCGCCGTGAGCCCGCCCGCGGCCGCGAGCGAGCAGCCCCTGAGGACCGGGACGCGCTCCTCGCCCGTGTCGGCCCAGCGCTTGACGCCCTCGGCCCTCACCTCCGCCGCAGCCATGCGCGGCACCTCCCTTCGGGCGGGCGCTCCGCGCCCACCGACTCGTCCGTTCGACGCCACCCATGGAACCACCGCCCGTGCGCCCCGACGCCGCGCGCCAGTCGGTTGCCATCTCCAGATGGCAGTCTCGGTCTCGGTTCTGGTGCCACCACACCAGCGTGGGTGGGGGATACAGTTGCAAGTGGAGGTCATAAGCTGCGTCGAGGAAGGAGCCGGAAAATGAATCGCGCCGCATCTCCCTCGATTCTGAGAGCTTCTAGATTACAATGTTAAAAATTTGCATTAGATGAAGATCTTTCACATGGAGGCGTGATGATTATCCGTCAAAAGTACCTTGACCAGCTTCTCGCCTTTCGGGATCGAGACCTCGTCAAGGTCGTTACGGGGGTTCGTCGTTGCGGGAAGTCGACCCTTCTGGACATGATGCGCGAGCATCTGGCAAGGGAGGGCGTTTCCCGGGAGCGACTTCTCACGTTCAAGATGGAGTCCATGGAGTTTGATGGCTTGGATTATCGCGGGCTTTACCAGCTTGTTCGCAAACGGACAGAGGGAATCGTCCATCCCTATCTCTTTTTTGACGAGCTCCAAGAGATCGAGGGTTGGGAGCGCGCGATTAATTCCCTGCACGTTGACCTTGATTGCGATATGTATATCACGGGGTCCAACGCCTATCTGCTGTCGAGCGAGCTTGCCACGCTGCTCTCGGGGCGTTATGTGGAGGTCGAGATGCTGCCGCTCGTCTTCTCGGAGTTTCTCGATTTCCAGGGAGCGTCACTGTCCTCTCGCGCTGCGGCTGGGATGGATGTCTTCGAGTTGCCGGATGGCTCGCTTAGCACGGCGGTTGGCCTGTTTGATCATTATCGTCGCTACGGCGGGCTGCCGTACCTATCCTTGGGTACGCTAGACGGGGCGGTTCATAAGGCCTATTGCAGGTCACTGTACGAGACGGTCGTCATCCGGGATATTCTCGAGCGCGATCGCAGGCGTGGCCGCAGGCAGCTCACAAGCCCTGATTTGCTGGAGCGGACATGCCGCTTCCTTGCAGACAATATCGGTAACGAGAATTCTGTCAACAGTATTGCCGGAGCGTTGCGGGCTGACGGCGTCGAGGCTGCGAACGGTACTGTTGACGCATACATGGGGGCGCTTGATGAGGCGTATCTCTTCTATCCTGTTCGGCGCTATGACATCAAGGGCAAGGATCTCCTGAAGACGGGTGGAAAGCGTTACATCGTGGACACGGGAATCCGCAACTATCTGCAGGGCTACCGTGATTCCGATCAGGGGCGTGTTTTTGAGAACATGGTCTATTTGCAACTTCGCTACGAGGGCTTTGAGGTGAGCGTTGGAAAGCTGCGCTCAGGTGAGGTGGACTTTGTAGCGTCGAGGTCAGACGGGCGTGCGTACATTCAGGTAACCGAGGATATGACTGACTCGGCGACCATGGAGCGTGAGCTCAAGCCGCTGCGCGCCATACGGGATGCATATCCGAAATTCGTTATTGCTGCCCGGGGGAGTTATCCAAGGGAGATTGACGGGATTCGTATCTTAGGGGTTGCTGACTTCTTTTTACATGGAAGACCGCTGTTAGTGTAGAAGGAGTTCTTCATCCATGTATGTTATTAAAAAGTTTATTAAAGAGAAGATGAACGATAGATTATTTCGGGCATTGTTCCTGTCGGCAGTAGTCTTTGCGTTAATGGCTTCATTTTCATGTCCCCTTTCGATTCTGAGACCATTTTTCGGCCTATTTGTTTCAGCATCTCTTTATTTTGTTCCCGTATGGTTGCCATCGAAGTTTCAAATTCGCGAACAGCGAGAGACTAAGATAGGAGTCCATCCAATCGCATGGGCAATCTGGCAATCTGGCTACTGCTTTATAACAATAATGTATCTTCTGATAATCATAAATACTAGTCACACTGGAATCCCAGTATGGTCATTTGCTTTTCCAGCGGTAGTGGGCAGCGGATATTTAGTTAGCTATGGAGATAATTTCATTATAGAGAATCGTCTCTCGGATTCGATGCCAAAGGCTCAGTACAACTACGCGCACGCATTAATGCTATTAACGTTACTATGCTTATCTTTAATAATGGAATCGGGTCTCTTCCCGGAATCAGCGTTAACCGATACTGTGGCGACATCCCTTGAGTATTCTGAAATTGGCGAAGCGATTGGCTTGGTGCTTTTAGAGCGAAAGCTACTGAAGAAAACTCATGGCTCAATTTGAATGGGATAGAGATTCTGAGTTGCCCACACTCAGTTTCATAATGGTTACTCAAGATACTGACGCTTCAGATTGAATGCTTGGGTCCTTTTTAGAAAGGCCCCATGGCAACACGGTTGCCATGGGGCCCGTTTTTTCAACTGGACGCCCTAGCTCGAGAACGTCACCTCCCCGCCGCCCTGGAGCTGGTCCTCGGGCACCTGCTTGGCGTCGGGCGGCATCTGCCCGGAGTCGGGGCCGCCGCCGACGGACTGGGAGTCGGTCACCTGCCCGCCGTCCGATTCCGCAGCGCCCCGGCTCGTGATGAGCCAGCCCGCGGCGACGCCGCCCGCGACCAGCGCCTGTTTGCATTTGAGCCCTGTCGAAACCGTGGACACCTGATAATTTGGACGGCAGAGGAACCTGCCCCGTAGGAGGGTGTGGCCATGGGAGCCGAGCCTGGGACCAAGTACGAGTAGTTCCCCAAGGACTACCGGGACGAGACGGCCGACTACGTCATCGCGGCGGGGCGGCCCGTCAGGGAGGTCGCCCGAGAGCTCGGCATGGCGGGGAGCACCCTGGGCGACTGGGTGAGGAGGAGGCGCGAGCTCTCCGGCGGCGGGCCCGCGGCCGCCCCGCCGTCCTCGCCAGCATGTGCCTCATGATGGGTGCGATCGGCTCCTCCGTCTACGACGATCAGAACGGATGGGGCTCTTATCGCCTCACCCTTCCCGTCTCGAAGCGCGACGTCGTCCTGAGCCGCTACGCCGCCATCGCGACGCTCGGCCTCATCGGCTCGGCGGTCGGATTCGCCGCATCGCTTGCGGTCATGGGGCTCGCGTCCGCCGTGGAGCTGCCGGGAGGCCTCTCCGAGCTCCTCGCGTTCAGCGGGGAGAGGGTCGCCGGCATGGCCTTCGCCACCGCAGTCTGCTGCTTGATCGGCTCCGCCGTCGCGTCCGTCGTGACGCCGGTGTACTTCAAGCTCGGCCAGACCAAGGCGACCCAGCTCCTGCCAACCGTCACCGTCGGCCTGTTCGTGGTCGCCCCCATGCTCCTCGGGAACTCGGGGATTCTCGGAGGCGGCGCGCTCGGGCTCGTGGCGGACCTCCTCGCGTCCGTCGAGACCCCCGTTGGGTTCGCGGCCTCGATGGCGGCGCTGCTCGCGGCCTCGCTTCTGATGCTGGCCGCCTCCGCCGTCGTCTCTCTCGGGCTGTACGGAAGGCGCGAACTGTAGGCCGAGCCGCCAGCCGACGCCCCGGCGCGGGCCCGCTTTGCCACGATGCGGGAGCCGCCCCGGCGGCGGGCGGTTGACGATGTGTTTACAATTGCGGCCTATATTCGGGCAGAAGGATGCGATTCGGCGGATTAAGGCCAGTTGGAAGAGGGGGGCGTGGGCCGGAAGGGCGCGTCGCCCGTGCTGCTTTGCGTCGAATCCGGAACGGGCGGGGGAGACGCACCGATCTCCCTTTCCAGCCCGACGGACGATGTGCGGGACGGGACGATACTCGATGCCTCGTGGACAACAAGCGTTTCTGAGTTCAGATTCACTGATTTTTAGTGCGCAAAACCGCTCTTTATTGACGGTCGCGCTCTCCTTTAGCGCGGTGAACGTTTATTTGACGGGGCGAGGGCATGTGCGGCGAGGAGCTTTTCACGCTCGAGGCGGCGGCATACGTGTTCCTGCAGGAGGCCTGCCGCGGCCGTCTGGCGGCGGAGGGCGCCATGCGGGTCCTGTCCAGGTGCGCGCTGGACACTTGCGTCGCTCAGCTCCAGCCTTTGAGCAACCAGTCCACCAGGTTCTCGATGCGCACGCCTTGCTCGGTGGTGCCGAGCCGCAGGCGATCGGTGGTGAGCACCAGCTTGGGGAAGGCATCGTTTACGAGGGAAAAAGGCGCCAGTTCGCGCTCGTATGTCTCGGGGCTTGCAAGCGTTTCGGTCACCTGGATGTAGAGGCGCTCGTCGTGCTTGTCGGCCACGAAGTCTACCTCGCCTTTAAGCAGTGCGCCCACGGTCACGTTGTAGCCACGGCGCACGAGCTCGTTGAATACCACGCACTCGAGCTGAGCGCCCAGGCCCTTTGGGGCATAGTTGCTGGCTAGGTTGCGCAAGCCGGTGTCGATGGGATAGAACTTGCGCTGGGGTCCAAGCACCTGCTTGCCGGCGATGCCGTTCTGTTCGCATTCGCTCAGGATGTAGGCGCTTTCGAGGGCTTTGAGGTAGTTCTCGACCGTCTTGTCGCGGCGCTCCTCATCAGGGCCATCGGCAAGCAGCTCATTTGCGTGCACGTGAACCACGGCCTTATGCGCAAGGGCGAGAGCGAGCAGGTCGTCGACGTCTTTAAGAGCCAGATGGATGCGAACCTGGTCTTCGTGGACGCGACCGACCGCTTCCTCGACAAGCTCGTCGACATCGCCGAGCCCGAGACCAAGCGCAAGATCATCGGCGCCGAGTTCATTCGCGTGTTTGAGGAAGAGGCCCGAAAGGTGGGCGATGAGGTCAGCTTCCTCGCCCAGGGCACCATCTACCCCGACATCCTGGAGTCGCAGGACGGCGTGAAGGCCCATCACAATGTGGGCGGTCTGCCCGAGGACCTGCAGTTTGAGCTCTGCGAGCCCGTTAAGCTGCTGT
>JAHYYL010000012.1:20502-57788 GCA_019424965.1 Collinsella sp. | reverse complement strand
GCACATGTACGGATGAATGTGGGAGGTGTTCGGATAAAGTTGATAATCAAGGAGATGTATCTACCGGCAGTGCATTTTGCGTAATCTGGACAAACGCTGATTAATTGCTCGTATAATGTCGTTTGTCGAAAGATACAAAAACCTGTACTTTTGCGACTGCGCCTAGCTGCGAGCGAGAAGCCTGTTCTAAACGCCCCTGCATTTGCGTGCATCGCAAAGCAAAAAGAGGGGGCGAGAACATGGAACAGACGGCACGGCGCCAAGAGCAGCTGCCGGGCGCATTTAACGGCGCCACCACCAATAGCCAGCACGGCCGCGTCCGCTGGTATCTGGTCCACACTCCCCATGGAAAAGAGCGCGAGACCTGCGAAAAGGTCCGCCGAATTATCCCGCACGAGCTTATGAAAGACGCCTTTGTAATGCAAAAGGAGTTCTGGTTTAAGCGGGACGGTGCCTGGTCGCTCCAAACCAAACCCATGTACAAGGAATATTTCTTCGTCGCCACGCACGATGCCGCAGCGCTTGATAGGGCCCTGGCCCAGCTGAGCTTTGGCTGCCGCATCGCCGGCAGTAGGGAGCGGGCGTACATGCCCATGCCGGACGATGCGCAGGATTGGTACCGCAGCGTGTTGGATGACGACGGTGTGGTGCGCAACAGCGTGGCGCGCATAGAAGACGGCGTGTTGCACATAGAGCAGGGTCCCTTGGTGGGGCAAGAGGCCCGTGTAAAGAAGATCGATCGTCATAAGCGCTGGTGCCTGGTGGACGTGGGCGATGGTGGCTCCACATTTAGGGAGCTGCTACCGCTTGACGTGCCCAGCAAAACGTAAGGGAGACGTTGCACCGGCAAATTACTTGGTTTTTGGATTCATAGATGGGGGGGGTTCCTGGGGACAGGAACGTGAGTTTTATTGTGGCTGCTAAAGAAGTAACAGAGAATAATGCGCCTGCGGGGGCCGCGCTGATTGCGCAGGCCATGGACCGGCGCGAGGGCGCTGGTCGCTACAAGGCCATGCAATCCATCATGGACTGGGACCGCTCGCGCCTGTCCTACCGGGCCGTCAAGCGCACGTTCGACATCGCGTTCAGCGGCTGCGTGTTGGCCGTCATCGCCGTACCCAGCCTTGTGCTCGCCGCGGCCATCCGCCTGGAGAGCGAGGGCAATCCCTTTTACAGCCAGATTCGCGTTGGCCAGACCTACCCCGACGGCAGCCTGTCAACCTTCCGCATGTGGAAGTTCCGCTCCATGTACAAGGACGCCGACGAGCGCCTCGCCGAGCTCAAGGAGCAAAACGAGATCGCCGGCGCCATGTTCAAAATGAAGAATGACCCGCGCGTCACCAAGATCGGAAAGTTCATCCGCAAGCACTCCATCGACGAGTTCCCGCAGTTCCTGAACGTTTTCCTGGGCCAGATGTCCGTCGTGGGCCCCAGACCGCCGCTGCCGAATGAGGTGGCGGAGTACACCGAGTACGACCTGCAGCGCCTGGCCGTGAAGCCGGGTATCACCGGCTGGTGGCAGGTGACCGATCGCAATGACACTGATTTTGACGGGATGGTTCGCCGCGACCTTGAGTACATCGCCAAGCGCGGCGTCATTACCGATCTCAAGATCGTTCTTCTCACTGTTGTTGAGGTGTTTACCGGTGGCGGAGCGAGCTAGTCATTCTGCTGCCAATTGAATGTTCGGCTATTTTGAAAGTAGATTGTTTTGTTGAATACGGAAATCTTCGAAAAGTATCAGCGATGGATGGAATGCTGCAATCATTGTGAAGACTTGCAGGGTCTATCCGAAAACGACATTAAGGACTCTTTCTTTCGCGAGTTGTCTTTCGGCACCGGCGGCCTACGCGGCAAGCTCGGACTCGGTCCCAACCGGCTTAATGTCTATACCGTCGGTAAGGCCACGCAAGGTCTTGCCGATTACTTGAATAACTCTTTTGATAGGCCGTCTGTTGCGCTTTGCCGGGATACGCGTCACGGTTCCGAGGAGTTTGTGCGTCGGGTGGCTGAGGTGCTCGCAGGCAACGGCATTAAATCCTATCTGTTTGAGCGCGTCGAGCCCACGCCCGCATTGAGTTTCGCCGTCCGCGAGTTGAATTGCTCGGCCGGCGTCAACATCACCGCTTCGCACAACCCCGCGGCATACAACGGCTATAAGGTCTACGGCGCCGACGGCTGCCAGATTACCGTCGAGGCGGCGGAGGCCATCCAGGCGGCCATCGACCCCGTCGACTGCTTCGATGGCGTAAAAGCGATGGCGTTCGATAGAGCTCTGGATGAGGGGCTGGTGCAGTGGGTTCCCGAGAGAGTTCTTGACCGTTACATAGAGGAGACGCTCGAGGTCTCCACGGGCGAGGACTGCTCGGCGCTCCGCATCGTCTACACCCCGCTCCACGGCGTCGGCCTGGAGTGCGTGTCCCGAGTGCTCGAGGGAATCGGCGTGGCCGATGTTGTGACCGTCGACGAGCAGTGCGTGCACGACGGCGACTTCACGACCTGCTCGTATCCCAACCCCGAGGTGCGCGAGGCGCTGAAACTCGGGCTTGAGTACTGCGACAGGGTGAAGCCCGACCTGCTCCTGGCGACCGACCCGGATACCGACCGCGTCGGCATCGCCGTTCCGCATGCCGGGGAATACAGACTGCTCACCGGCAACGAGGTGGGCTTGCTCCTGCTCGACTTCCTCGCCTCCAAGGCGGACGGGTCCGATGCGGACATGGGTCGCGAGGTCGCCTGCACCACCATCGTCTCCGCGCCCATGGCAGACGACGTCGCGCGTGCCCGCGGCCTCGAGCTGCGCCGCACGCTCACCGGCTTCAAGTTCATCGGCGAGCAGGTCGGCGTGCTGGAGTCCGAGGGGCGCGAGGACGACTTCCTCATGGGCTTCGAGGAGTCCTACGGTTATCTCGCGGGCACCTCCGTGCGCGATAAGGACGCCGTGGTCGCCTCCATGCTCATCTGCGAGCTCGCTGCCCACTGGAAGAAGAGGGGGATGGACCTCTACGAGGCCATGGAGCGCCTCTATGAGGAATACGGCTACTGGTCGAGCGCTCTGCTCGGTCAGGCATACGAGGGACCCGAGGGCGCGTCCGACATGTCCGCGATGATGTCCGGTCTTCGAGATCACGCTCCGGCGCAGATCGGCGCCACCGCCGTCGCGGAGCGCATCGACTACGCCCAGGGCGCGCCGATGCCCGTCGTCAACCCGTCCGACGAGCCCCAGCGCCTTCCCGAGGCGGACGTCCTCGAGTTCAGGCTCGCCGACGGCTCGCGCGTCCTGTTCCGTCCCAGCGGCACCGAGCCCAAGGCCAAGGCCTACGTGTTCGCGAAGGGCGCCGACCGCTCCGAGTCCGAGGCCAAGCTCGCCGCGCTGGTCGCGGACGCCAAGTCAATCTTGGGAGGAACCCGATAATGATCCACCTCGTCCTGCTCTCCGGCGGCTCGGGCACGCGCCTGTGGCCGCTCTCCAACAGCACCCGCTCCAAGCAGTTCCTCAAGGTTCTGCGCGATGCGGACGGCAACCACGTCTCCATGGTCCAGCGCGTCTTCGGACAGATCGGCGCCGTCGACGCCGACATCGATATAACCATCGCCACCTGCGCGAGCCAGGAGGAGTCCATCCGCCGCCAGGTGGAGGGCGGCTACGCGCTGGTGCTCGAGCCTGAGCGCCGCGACACCGCCCCGGCCATCATGCTCGCGTGTGCGCATCTCGCGCTCGAGCAGGGTGCCGGCGAGGGCGACACCGTCATCGTCATGCCCATCGACAGCTACGCGGACCAGGCGTACTACGACAGCGTCGTCAAGCTCGACGAGGCCGTCCAGTCGGATTTCGCCGAGCTCGTCCTCATGGGCGTGGAGCCCACCTACCCCAGCGGCAAGTACGGCTACATCGTGCCTGCGACGGGTGAGGGCTGGCCCCGCCGAGTCGAGCGCTTCACCGAGAAGCCCGACGAGGGGACCGCACGGGAACTCATCTCCCAAGGGGCCCTCTGGAACTGCGGCGTGTTCGCGTTCAGGCTCGGCTGGCTCACCGGCCTCACCGCCAGGTACCTGTCCTGCGGCATCTTCGATGAGTTCCGCTCCCGCTATGCGGAGCTGCCCAAGAACTCCTTCGACTACGAGGTCGTGGAGAGGGCGTCGTCCATCGGCGCGGTCTCCTACGCGGGCGAGTGGAAGGACCTGGGCACCTGGAACACGCTAACCGACGAGATGGCGGAGTACACCTCCGGCCGCGTCGTGGTCGATTCTAAGACGTGCAAGAACGTTCACGTTATCAATGAGACCGGTTTTCCGATGGTCGTCGCAGGCATCTCCGATTCGGTTGTCGTAGCGACGCCCGACGGCATTCTCGTCTCCGGCAAGGAGGCGTCGGCCAACATCAAGTCTGAGGTCAACGCCGTCGCGGAGAGCCGCCCCATGTACGAGCAGCGCTCCTGGGGCGAGTACCGCGTCATTGACAGCAGTGTCTTCCCCGACGGGGCCAAGGCACTGACCAAGGAGCTGATCATCCGTGAGGGTGGCCAGCTCGACTACCAGCGCCATATGAACCGCGGAGAGGTCTGGACAGTCATCTCCGGCACTGGCGAGGTTGTGTTGGACGGTCTGGTGCAGCAGGTGCGCGCGGGCTCCGTCGTTCAGATTCCCGCGACCACGCCGCATTCTGCGCGGGCACTTTGTGGGGACCTGCATGTAATCGAGGTCCAGCACGGCGAGACGCTTGTTAAAGAGGACATTGAGCGTTTAGGCGCTTTTTGGAATTAGTTCACAGTTGAAAGGGATTTTGAGATGAAGAAGGCACTTATCACTGGCATTACTGGTCAAGATGGCAGCTATCTTGCCGAGTTGCTTTTGGACAAGGGCTATGAGGTGCACGGAATTGTCCGTCGCTCCTCGGTTCACACCACGAACAGGATTGATCATCTGCTATCAGAAGGCTCCATCATCCTTCATGATGGTGACTTAACGGACTCTAGCTCCATTATTCGAATTGTGGGCGAAGTTCGTCCTGACGAGATTTATAACCTCGCCGCCCAGTCCCATGTTGGTGTTTCATTTGACGCGGCCGAGTACACCGGTGACTGCGACGCATTGGGCGTGCTGCGCATCCTTGAAGCTGTCCATATGCTGGGCATGGATCAGTCCTGCAGGATTTACCAAGCTTCGACGAGCGAGCTGTATGGTAAGGTCGAAGAGGTTCCCCAGAACGAGAACACCCCTTTCCATCCGTACAGCCCGTATGCGGTCGCCAAGCAGTACGGCTTTTGGATGATGAAGGAGTACCGCGAGGCCTACGGCATGTTTGCGGTCAACGGAATCCTCTTCAATCACGAGTCCGAGCGCCGTGGCGAGAACTTCGTAACACGCAAAATTACTCTAGCGGCCGCCCGTATCGCCAAGGGACTCCAGGACCATCTTGAGCTCGGCAACCTAGACTCCCTCCGCGATTGGGGATATGCGAAGGACTACGTGGAGTGCATGTGGCTCATCATGCAGCAGGATGAGCCCGATGACTACGTTATTGCCACGGGTGTGCAGCACTCCGTGCGCGAGTTCACGGAGTGGTCCTTTAAGCACGCCGGCATCGACCTCCGCTGGGAGGGCGAGGGCTTGGAGGAGAAGGGCTATGACAAGGCGAGCGGCAAGATGCTCGTCTGTGTCAATCCCGACTTCTATCGCCCGACCGATGTCGTCAACCTGTGGGGCGATCCTATTAAGGCAAAGACGGTCCTTGGTTGGGACCCCCAAAAGACCAGCTGCGAGGAGCTTTGTCGCATCATGGTAGAGCACGATCTTGAGATCTCCGAGCGAGAAGCGAAGCTGGCCTAATGGGGAGGCGCGTTCTCATCTTCGGCGTTAACGGGTTTGTGGGCACTTTTCTTGTTCACGAACTTGTTTCTGCGGGCTATAAGGTCATAGGCTCTGATTTGCATGAAAAATGTATAATTTCGGAAGTTTCTGCATATTATCCCTGTGACCTTTCGGATGCGAGAGGCGTTTTGTCCCTCGTATCCGAGTCTAACGCCGACTACATCGTAAACCTCGCTGCTATAAGTTCTGTGGGGCAGAGCTGGAGAGCCCCTGCGCTTACAATGCGTATAAACGTTGAAGGTGCTCTGAATATCATGGAGGCGGCGCGCGCTCAGGAAACTAGTGTGCGTGTGCTGCTTGTCGGATCATCGGAGGAGTACGCGCCCAAAGACGGACCACTTTGTGAGAGCGATTCTACGATTGCCAATAATCCTTACGGAATATCCAAAGCTACCCAGGAATGTTTTGCTGCACTCTATGCAAAAGAATTTGGTCTCGGGGTTTGTCTCACGCGTTCATTTAACCATACTGGCCCTGGGCAAAACCCGGCGTTTGTTCTCCCAAGCTGGTGTAGACAGGCTGCCGAAATCGAGAAATCAGCTAAACCCGGCAGGGTGACTGTGGGAAATATTAGCGTGGCGCGAGATTTTAGTGATGTCCGTGATGTTGTGCGCGCATATCGTCTGATTATGGAAAGCGGACGTGCTGGTGAGGTATATAACGTCGGAAGTGGGCGTGCGCTACCTCTGTGCGACTTGTTGGAAACCATCAAAAGCTTTTGTCGTCAACCTATTGAGGTTGAAATCGATACCGCTCTTATTCGACCGAATGACACAGCGAGCATTTGCTGTGATTATTCAAAAATCAATGAGGAGTTGGGCTGGAAACCAAAAAGGAAGATCGAGGATACGCTGCGAGAAATGTACGACGGTTTCGTTGTTGCCTAATGAGATAATTGGAAATAGGAAGATGACAAAAAGGAAAAAAGTCCTTTTCTTTACGGATCGTATTTTTTGGCCTGCCAACGATGGGCATAAGGTTGTTTTGACAAATTATTGTAAGGGGCTCGTTTCAGAGTACGATTGCGATGTCCATGTCCTCTCATTCTTGGAAGCAGGCCAAGACGAGCAGTCGGTTTTGTCGCGCCCCGATTTTATTTCAAGTGTTGCGCTTGCCAATAAACCTGACAAGAAAACGATTGTGAAAAATCTTACAACGGCTCTTGCAAAGGGTGTTTGCGGGGGGCCTATTCAGTGTGCCCTATTCAAGTCCAAAGCAGTAGCTAAACAACTTAGGGACCTTACGGTTAAGCTGAAGCCCTCTCACGTTTTCATTGATTTACCTCGACTTTCTCCATATATTGATGCCATTTCGGACCTACCTTGTAAAAAAGTGCTGTACATGGAGGATTCGTTTTCCGTACGTTACCAACGGCAACTTAATAGTCTGAACACACTTAATAAAACTGGCGGTGTTGCTGGCAAGTACACTGCCAACTTTAAGGGCGGGGTGGCGAAACTTGCGTCTAATTCCACGCTTCAGAAGTTTGTTCTTGGAACTGAATCTGCTCGCATGCGCAGGCTGGAACATGATGCTCCCAAACAATTTGATTACGTTGTTCTCGTCTCTCCAATTGAGGCGGAGCGACTGACTGCTGAAACAGGTAATAGCAATATCATTGCAGTTCCTTTGGGCGTAGATTGCCCGTTCTACACGTCCGGCCCAGAGCCTTCTCCCCGACCTGGTGTTGTTTCGTTCCTTGGTGATATGCGCGCGGCTGCGAATGCGGATTCCCTTCGTTATATCGCAGATGAGGTGCTTCCGCTTATAGGGCCTGATGTGATGCTTGAGGTTGTCGGAACTGCCAGCGAAGACCTTATTGACGAGTTTAAGAGTAACAATCAGATCAGGTTTTTAGGTAGGGTTGAAGATACTCGTGCTGCCCTTCGATCTACAAGTGTCTTCTTGGCACCCATTGCATACGGAACCGGAATCAAGACAAAGATTCTTGAAGCAATGGCAATTGGCGTGCCCATAGTAACGAACGCTATCGGTAATGAAGGTATTGGCCTTATTAATTGCGTTGATGCTTTTGTTGCCGATGGCGCTACGGGACAAGCCGCTGCGGTACGAAGGCTTCTTGATGATAAGGACCTTGCTATACGTTTGGCCTCATCTGCTCGTCGGAAGGCGATTGAAATATTCGACTGGCAAAAGTCTCTTGAAAACTTCAGCTACTTGGGGTTTGAGAGTTCTGAAGATGCGAAGGGGGATGCAAATGTCGCTTAAGCTATTGATTGATGATGGAATGCAGATTTCCCTTGGGACTGGAATCGGGAAATACAGCCAGTATCTCTATGAGGCGCTTTCGAGGCGTGATGATATCGACGTCGATCTAATTTCGTGGAAGCCGGCGAGTTCCAGTCGCAAGTCAAATAGATTTGACTACCTTAAATACGTTAATTCCGGCGAGTTTTATCAGCTTGCCGGAAAGTATGATGCTGTCTTATTTACAAATTATGCCATACCGTATAGAAGGCTTCCCTGCAAGGTCGTTTGCTGCATTCCAGATATGGTCTCGTTCCTTCATCCCGATACTCTTCCCACGGCGTATCGTTATTACAATCGAGCGATGATACGCAATAGCGTGAAGAAATCCGATCTTGTTCTTACGATTTCCGAATCGGTAAAGAAGGAGATAGCTGATTTCTTTCCGGGCTACTCATCAAAGATTGCCTACACTTGGCTTGGTCTCTATGAAGGCATCCATAAAGATTTTTGTCCTGACCCCTATGAAAATGCAACTCTATCTTTGCTTACACCTCAGAAGTTCTTTCTGTTCGTAAGTACGATTGAAAAGCGGAAGAACGTCGGGCTTGTTCTCGATGCGTTCCTTAAGCTCAAAGAACATGAGCTTGCGAAAGACTACAAAATGGTTTTTGCTGGACGTCTCGGTTACGGCGGTGAAGAATTCATCGCCAAAGCGCGTGAGTCAAAATATGGCAACGATATCCTCTTCACCGGATACGTAAGTGATTCAGATTTGAATAGGCTTTATAACGAAGCTGCGGCTTTTGTTTTCCCGACTGTCTATGAGGGATTTGGATTTGCCCAGATTGAGTGCATGAGTGTTGGGCTTCCTATTATCTTGAGTGATATCCCGATCAATCGCGAGATCTCCAGAGATTATGGGCTGTTCTTTGATTTAAAAGATGAGGATTCGTTAATCGGGCGCATGATCGATGTCGTCAATGGCGACGTTGATCGAAATAAGCTCTCTGAGATTGCAGAAAGATATTTGCCTGACTTTAACTGGGATGCGATTGCCGAACAGTATATGAATCTTATTAACATTGATTCAGTTAGGTAGGTACTTTATGTCTGTTTACTGCGGGGCATTTGCTCTATCTATTTTTTTGTCTATGCTTTTTTGTCGTAATAGAAGATCTAGCAGCAACAATCTTCTTTTATGGCTACCCGTACTCCCTATATTACTTGTATCTGTGTTTCGCTATGGCATTGGTACGGACTACCTCTGGGTCTATGACTATGGTTATCAGTCAGTGCTTCATGGACGCTCATGGAATTATTCTAGATTCGAACCTGGCTATCTTGCAATCAATTTTCTCGTGGGCTTCTTCCACGGAAGCTCTTTCTGGGTTTTTGCAATCATGGCTTTGATTTTTCATTATTTTATGTATAAGTTTATACTTGAATGGACTAATAACGTTGCATTTTCGTTATTATTACTTTTTTTAAGTCAGGTATGGCTCTTTTCGTTGAGTGGCATTCGACAAGCAGCTGCTCTTGCGATTGTTGCTTTTGCGATTCGTTTTGCTGCAAGTAGAGAACCAGCACGTTACTTTGTATTAATTTCACTTGCGGCCAGCTTGCACTTCACTGCGCTTGTTTATTTTCCACTATATTTCTTATTTAGAAGAAAGTATTCGCAAGTAACCGTTCTCTTTCTTTCCGTAATTTTATTTGCGCTTGGGTTTGTGGCGCCCTCTTTTCTTAAGACTGTTGCGAACGTATTCGGTCGCGGTGATTATTTCGCTAGCAGTTACTTTAAGAATCGTATTTATTACGTTGAATTTTTTGTTACGCTTCTCGTTGCATCGATAACTCTCTTTCTTCAGTGTAAGAGTCCTGATTTTGATTCAAGATATCGTGTTTTGATAAACGCCGCAATTTTTGCTCTTTTTTCAGCATCTTGTTCAGCTGCAATTCCCAATGCAGAGCGTTTTGATTTGTATTTCACCGTTGCTTATATCGTTTTAATTCCAATCCTGTGTATGTATTGCAAAACACAGTTGCTATCGCTGGGTCTTGCAGTCTTTATGACACTTATTTTAGCGGTGATAGTAATGGAGTCGCTGAGTATAGGTGTATTTTGATTAAAGATGGTGGTCGTCACTTATGAGGCTTCTTATCGCTAATGAGCTATATGAATGCGGTGGTGCCGAAAATGTCTTTAGGGATGAAGTCCAGCTTTGTTTGAATGCTGGTTTTGATGTAAGAACAATTACATTTGACCCTAATTTCATTAAGTCTGAATTCCCAGATCATCATAACTATCCCATTGACGGGGGGAGCGCTTGGAAACTGCGTATTCGCCTGTTTGGCGACAGCGCGCTTAGGAGTGATCTTCTACAACTCATTGAGGATTTTCAGCCTGAGGTTATCCATGTGCATAACGCGGTTAACAGTATGCTTTCTATTTGCAGTGCTATTAGTGCATATCGTGCTAGGCATCCATCAGTTACTAGCCTGCAGACTTTGCATGACTATGGTGTGGTCTGTCCAAGGTCGTGGTGCATTCACGATGATGGATCAGTATGCTCGGGTTATTGCGCTGAGAATTGTTTCGGCGATAAATGCTGTCTTAACTTTCAAGATAAGCTAAAGCGATTGTTAATGAATAGGATAAACTCTGCTCGACGCCATGCATTCGATAGGCTGGTGTCGCCCAGTGAGTTCTTGGTTACGACCTGTGCTGCGAACAACATCGCTGCGGACTGCGTTCGCAATCCCTTTAAAGCGCCACAGGTGTCGTGTCTGTCGTTTAGTGAACGCGATGATGTCATTGTTTATGTTGGCGCCGTTGCAGAACGAAAAGGCTGTACGAATCTTATCAAAGCATGGAAATCCTCTGACTTAGCTCGGGCAGGATGGCGCCTTCGGATTATTGGATCTGTTGAGAGGGATTACGAGGAGACATTTACCTCTCTACTGGAGGATGCGAACGGAATCAACGTTCTTGGCAAACTATCTCGCGAGGAAACTTTGGAGGAAATTGTCAAGGCAAAGTATCTTATTGCTCCTTCCCTCTGGATCGAGAACTATCCGACCACTGTTCTTGAGGCTCTTGCCTGCGGTACTGTTTGCTTGGGTTCTAATCGAGGAGGCATACCAGAGCTGATTGGAAAGGACGGGATCTTATTCAACCCCTTGTCCGTGCCAGCCATCACGAAAGTGCTAAACGAGTGTCTCATTATTAATCGGGTGATATGGGAATCCTGGTCCAAGAGCGGAGTTAAGCGCGTCAGACGAGAAAACGATCCTCAGGTTTACCTGGGCTCTTTATTTGGGACTGAATTCAAAGATGGAGAATAATGGTTAACGAGCATCGAAAAACCTTCTTGAAAAATTCCGCAGCGCAGTATGCCTTGCAACTTGCAAAGTACATCCTTCCTTTTGTAACTTTGCCCTATTTGACCAGAGTTCTCGGTGTTGAGGGATATGCTGTACGTGCCTATGTTTTGGCTGTGATGTCTTTTGCCCAGTTGCTTCTTGAGTTTGGCTTTAACCTTCATGGCGCTAAACTTGTTGCCGGATTTAAAGATGATGTGGAACGCGTTGAAAAGACAATTGGTAGCATTCTGGCTTCAAAGCTAGTGCTTCAGATCATCGGTTTCCCAATCATCTTCGGTATGTGTGTCGCAATTCCACTTATGGGCGAAAACATTCCGTTTACTTTTCTGTGCTATCTGAGCATCTGTTTTTCTGTTCTCATGCCGGATTTTATTTTTATGGCATATGAAAAACTTGGTATTTTGACTTCACGCTATGTCATTTCAAAGCTTCTTGCGACTGTACTCACGTTTGCTCTCGTTAAGGGCCCAAATGACCTTTGGCTTGTCGGTTTGCTTGATGTCATTTCCGCATTTGTTGCGCTTGTCCTATCTTTTGCCTCACTTTCACGAGATTTCGGACTGGTCATCGGAATGCCAAGCCTGCAGTCTATTTGGGCTTCCATTAAAGGATCTGCTCTTTATTTCTTGTCAAATGTTTCAGGGACCATTATGTCTTCTGCGACGACAATCGCTGTGGGGCTTTGGATTTCCGATTCTGCGGTAGTTTCTTATTGGAGCCTTGGTATGACTGTTGCAAATGCCGTAAACGCGCTCTATACGCCTCTGACCAACGCTCTTTACCCACATATGATTAATGAATATGACCAAAAGCTCGCGAGAAGGATGTTGATGCTGGCGACCCCAGTCGCACTGTTTATCGCTGCAGTGGTCTTCTTCCTTTCTGACCAGATCATGCTTCTTCTGGGAGGCATTGATTATGTGGCGGGTTCATACGTTATTGCTTGTCTTGCCCCTCTATTCTTCTTTGGTTTTCCTGTCATTCTTCTTGGTTGGCCTCTGCTTGGTGCAGCAGGCTATGTTGAAGAGATGACTCGAACTTCATTGACTGCAACCGTATTGCTTCTTCTTGGCCTCGGGGCTCTTTATATAATTGGAGCCTTCGGCATTGTCGCGGTTGCAACGCTTCGTTGTTTCTGTGAGTTTGTTTTACTTGCATTTAGGGCCATTTATGTCTGTAAATACAATCTGCTTGGAAGCGATCCCATTAAAAGGGGGTCTAAATGAATATATTAATTAGACTTAGAAATCTAAAGAATTCACTCCAGACAAAGATTCGAATTGCTATTTGGAGTCTTGAGTATCCTGGGCGAGTTGAGTTCGGGGACTGTGTTTCCTCACGTGACGTTATGAGGCTGAGGCTGGGCCCCGAAGGTTCGTTGGTTGTTGGTGACGGCACCTTTTTTAATAACGGTTGTTCTCTCAACTGTATGAAAAGGATAGAGATTGGCAGAAACTGTTTATTTGGCGAAAACGTGACTGTCTACGATCATAATCACCGTTTTTCTGGTTTTTCTCGGCTGGCAGAACAGGGATACAAAAGTGCTTCTATCAAAATTGGGGATAACTGCTGGCTGGGCACCAACGTTGTTGTGCTCAAGGGAGTGACGATTGGAGATGGCTGCGTTGTGGGGGCAAATGTTGTCGTTGCAAGAGATATTCCCCCTGACAGTATCGTGACGCAGAGTCGTGACCTGAACATCGCTCCGATAATCCGTACAAATTGAAGGGACGCGTATTGTGCCTAAAATTGATGTTATTACATTACATGCTGTAAAAAACTACGGTTCAGTACTTCAGACATTTGCTACTCAGGAAAAGCTGAGGCAGCTTGGGTGTGAGGTCGAAGTCATCGATTATTGGCGAGCCGACAATCTTGATGAGAATCTATTGTCGCTACATGCTAACAATCATTCTTTCCCACTAAATATTATTGCGCGACCGATACTGTATCCGACGGTCAAAAGATGGGAAACAGTGTTCAACGGCTTTCTTGACCGTCGTATCAGTCTGACACACAAGAGATATCTTTCTAATGATGAGCTGCTTGAGGATCTTCCTGTTGCGGATGCTTATTGCACCGGTAGCGATCAAACTTGGAATTCTACGCTCAATGGGGGTATTCTGCCAGCCTACTATCTCGACTTCGTTCCGAACGATAAGCCTAAGTTTTCTTATGCGGCAAGCATCGGGAATACGAGCGTTGATGATAGTGAAGCGAGTTATTTAGCTGACAAGCTCAGTCGCTATGACATGATTTCTGTTCGCGAGCAGAGCGCCGTTGACTTGCTCGCGAGCCTTGGGATTAAAGCGCAGCGCGTTCTCGATCCAACACTTGCAATGGGGAAAGAATTCTGGTCCGATTTCGCCGATGAAAAACTTGTCGGTGAAGAAGGCTACGTACTTCTTTATCGCTTGCATCCTGACCGTGTGATCGACGGCTTTGCTTCTGAATTTGCGAGGAGCCGTGGACTTAAGTTGAGGCGCGTTTGCCTTCGCTATGATCAGGTACGCGAGGGCGGTTCCCCTGTTTTTATTCCAGAAGTCGAGGAGCTTGTCGGTCTTATTAAGGGTGCCAGCATGGTCATTACTGACTCTTTTCATGTGACTGCATTCTCTACGATGTTGGAACGTAACTTTGCGGTTTATTGCAGAGGCAATTTTAATACTCGAATTGACAATCTTTTGGGTATATGCGGCCTTCGAGATAGGTGGCTTTCTGTGGAATCGAGAGACCGTCTGCTTTTAGAAGACGTTGTTTATGATGGCGTAGCGGAAAAGCTGGCTGCCGCGAGATGTGATACTGACAAGTTTCTTAAGAAGGCCGTTTCATTGACGGGGGTTGGTGGCCGATGAATACCCGTTCCGAATCCTCCTCGTTCGCTTCATTGCTTAATGCGCCATTACGAGTTATCGCGCTTCGTAATACTGATGACGCGAGTATTGCCTCTTCCGCCTCTGGCGGCGCTTTTGTCGTTCTTGCGCATGCAATGCTCAACAGGGGGGGAGTTGTGTTTGGTGCGGCTCTTCTTAAATCTGGTAGGGTTGAGCACGTCTGTGCAAAGAACGTTTCAGAATTGCGCGCTTTGCAAGGTTCGAAATACGTTCGCAGCGATGTAGCGGATACCTATGGAGAATGCTATGACTACCTGAGCAGAGGCGTGGATGTCCTGTATTCCGGCACGCCCTGTCAGATTGCGGCGCTGAGGTCCTATTTGAAAAAAAGAAATGTAACCAATCTGCCGGGCTCCCTTGTCTGTGTCGACTTGATTTGTCACGGCACCCCTGGACAAGAGATTTTCAAAGCGTACATCAGCTGGCTTTCAGCAATTGAGCGGACGGATGACGGCATCCACGGCTATGAGTTTAGAAATAAGCTAATGGGATGGGGGCTCTACTACTACTACTACTACTACTACCGATCTGGTAAACGGCATGAGAAGCTTGGGCAGGCAAGCGATGACCCCTACTACTCTGCGTTTGCAAAGGGCATTATATATCGTAAATGTTGCTATAGTTGCCCCTTTGCTCGAATAGAGCGTGCCGGAGACTTTACAGTCGGTGACTTTTGGGGAATTGAGGATTGCCATCCGGATTTCTACGATGAGCGCGGAGTCTCAGCAGTGCTTATTAATTCGATAGAGGCGAATGAGTTTTTCAATGATTATTGCATTGATAAATGTGAATGGATTGATTCAACTGTTGAGAATGTGATTGCGCGGAATGGCAATCTGGCTGGACCGACCAAGCGATCTGAAGAGCAAGAACAACTTGCCAAAGAAGTAGAGAAAGCAGTTGCCGAAGGAGATTACGATAAGGCATTTGGGGTGCTTCTTAAGCCGCGGTTGAGTGTTACGGCGAGGATTCGTCGTCTTCTTCCGTGGAAGGCTGTACGCTTTCTATACACGCTAAGGCGATAATATGTATACGGTCACTTTGGGATGGCTGGATATCCTGTGAGTATTTCTTCGTTTGCGCGCTGCTGAATAGCACGAAACGATACCGTTAATTTGACGCTTAGGCACTGAGACCGCTATGGACTCGGTGCCTTTTGCTGATGGCAGGATTGTGGTGTTGCCGTATGATTGCCTCGTCCGTATCGACCTTGCCTGCAATCCCGTCTATGGCCGAATCCGTTTAATCTTCGCCACCAAGCCTCGGGTACTAGTCCTTTATGGTGTGCGCGTTGAAGACGGTCTAGGCTGTGTCGTGTCTGCGCCCATTGTCTCAGCTGGCTTCGGCCTGAACATTGTGTCTGGCCTTCCTATCAACTAACTATCTGTCTCTGTGGCCTCCTATGCGGTTGTTAGTGACTTCAGCACAAGGCTGTCCTTCACCTCCGTGAAATCGCAGCAGTACGATGCGTGACGATGATGACGGTACGGCCGAGATTTCGCATGCGATCCAGCATTTCTCGCTCGGTCTTGGGGTCGAGGGCCGCTGTACGTTTATCGAGCAGAAGCACGGGGGAGCCGGAGTAGACCGCACGCGCAACGGTAAGGCGTTGCTCCGGGTCTCTGTACCAGTTGTCGCTGGTGTCGTCCCAGGTTAGGTCCATCTGGCACCATTTGCCGTCGATTTTTACAGCGTTCCAAGTGTGGCCGTTGCCGGTGATGCGGCCGTTGGCGATGCCCGCGGCGTCAAGGAGCTTGGAGTAGATGCGCTGATAGCTCTCGCAGATGCCCTGGTGGCGCGTGAGGCCGCTTTCTGCTGAGCACCAGTTGAGGCTGTGGTCGTACTCCAGCTGGTCGAGCGTCCAGTCGTGGAGCCACAGAGCCATGTCGTATTCCGAGCCGGAGGTTTCCTGGCGGCACTGGGCTACGGCATTGTTGACGATCTGCGTGACGCTTGGGCGGGCAGCGTCGTTTACGGTCACTTCCGCCGTGGTGCGCAGGTAGTAGATCCCCTTGTCGTTTTGGGGGTCGTTTCTGTCGTTGTCCATAAAGTAGAAGTGGATGCGGTACGTGCCCGACGCCGTGAAGTCAAAGGTAAAGTCGTGGCCCGCGGTGCCCAGGCTGTAGTAGCTGGCCCATGCAGGGCGCGACGGGTCGCAGACGCTTTCCTGGCTGCCGCCGTCCCAGTAGGTGGGCACGTCCATGCGCGCCTTGGCCTGGGACGAGCCGTTGGTCTGGGTTACGTGGAAGGTCGTCGCGGTGCCCGCGGGGGCGTCGTTCCACGAGACGGTGAAGGTGACGCCGTTTTGGCTTGCGGTGGCGGAGTGGGCGTAGCCGGTTTGCGACGTGGCGGAGATTGCGGCGGGCGTGGGGGTGGTACGGGCTCGGAGGGATGGGGTGGGGGTTCCTGTTGCAGTGGTGGTGCCAGCATTGGTGGCGGGGGTGCCGTCGGCGCTTTCCGTGTTGACGGCGCTGGTGCCGGTGGATGTTGCAGTGCTGTCCTCTGCGGTATCTGCTGTCGCGCTTGTGTTGGTGCCGTCTTCAGCCTTGCCCGTGTCGCTGCTCGTGGCGTCGGCTTGCGCCTGCTGCCCGGCGGTTTCTTGAGGCTGCATAGCTTCTGCGATGGCTGCCATAGGCAACGTCGCGCCGACCATGGACGTGCACGCGATCGCGCAGAGCAGGTAGTAAAGGGATCGTTTCATAGCGGAGCCTCTCGGTGAGCAGCCAATAGGGTCCAAAGGCAGCTCCAGGCCAGCACTCCGCACATATTTTGTTGGGGATTATTTTACGGGAACCCCAGTCAACATCAGCGAACTTTCTGGGGAATGTTGGGGAGGGGAGAGGGCTGTGGATCCGCTTTAGTCCTCGGCGGGGCTGTTGCTCGTGTTGGGTTGGCTATACGCGATGCGGTAGCTTCAACATGATGTCGTCTTGCGATTCTTCGAGACTCGACACCGAGACCTTCCAGGAAAAGTCCGTGAGGTTGCTGCCTAGGTTGATTGCGGCTGACGACCGGGCAATAAGCGAGTGTCTCAACATGTTGGTCAAGCAAAATCTTTTGTTAATTTAGAACTGACATTCGATATGAATTCGTTTTGTCAGGCGATAAAGTGCGGAGCCCCATTTGTATTTATGCAGGTCAAAAGGTCTGGCTCTAGGGGGATTTGGTGGCCCGCAAGTTGCCGATTATTTTTACTGAAAAAATTGCTGCATCTACCTGTTAAAACACAACATCTTGTGATCTCGATCAAAAAACAATACAGGATATGGAATGAGTGAAGGGCTAAAATTGAAACAACGTGAAACGTCGTTTCCCCATTACAACTATATTGTACGGAAGGAGCCGGATGGTATAGCTGTCAAAAATGAGGCCATGTAGATGGTCGGTTTAGTTTCTTTAGGGGCGTGTGCGCCTGTCGGTCAATGGCAGTATGCGCCCCCTTTTGCCCAAATCATTTACAAATAGCTTTTCTTCAGCAACCTGACACTTGCGTGGCAGGACGGTTAAGTTTGCCAAAAATTGCGAAGGATGGCTTTGATTCTTGGAGGTGCGTAATTATTGGTCAGTAACTGTTTTGATGATTTGCTCGGGAAGATCTCTGCTTACGATTTCTTTAACGTGCTCATACCGGGTGCGCTCGTAACATACTCCATAAGCGAGATGCCGTTGGGTTGTTATGTTGACAGCTCCGATTGGCTGGCGTTGTTTGTGATGAGTTATGTTCTCGGCCTCATTGCTTCGCGAATTGGTTCTCTCTGTATTGAGCCGTTGGTTCGCAACCTGAAACCTATCAGAAAACGGGACTATTCTGCCTTTGCGTATGCTCAGAAAAACGACCCAAAGGTCGAGCAACTCTTAATGATTTCAAACATGTATCGCAGCCTGGCGGGGGCCGGTGTCCTGCTCGTCATTATTCTGCTTGCATCATTGTTGCCGGAATCTCATCGGCTTCCAGCGGCGCTGTGCTCTTTTATCGCCTTATTTATTGCCTCCTGGATCAAACAGGAGCGGTATGTAGAAAAGCGAATCAACTTCAATCTTGAGGAACGTGATAAGCATGAGCGAGATTAAGTCCCTGTCCGTTGGCAACGGCGACATGTTTTATGTCAACCACAATTCTGATAACTTCAGCATGATCGATTGCAATATTACCGATGAGCGTAAGTCGGAAATCCTTGATGAGGTCAAAAAGCTCGCAGGGAAAAAGGGCGTCGTTCGTTTTATCAGTACGCACCCGGACCAAGATCATATTCAGGGTAGTGAGTATCTTGATGAGCTTAAGCTCATTCCGAATTTTTATTGCGTCGACAATAATGTCTCCAAGTCCACGGAGACCGAGAGTTTTAAAAAGTACAAAGAGCTGAAGGGCTCGCCGTGCGCTTACAAAATATACAAGGGGTGTAAGCGCAAATGGATGAACGTTTCTGATGGTGAGCGCGGTTCTGCTGGGATTAGCGTCCTCTGGCCCGATGTGAATAATGAGACCTTCCGGGATGCTTTGCGGGATGCCGAAAGCTCTGATAAACCCAATAATATTAGTCCTGCGATTGTCTACTCTCTTGAGGAAGGAGTCCGTGCGCTTTGGCTTGGTGACATGGAGAATGACTACATGGTGGCGATTGAAGACGACATCGCACTTTCGCCTGTGGACATTCTTTTTGCACCGCATCATGGACGGAAGTCTGGTCGCGTCCCTAAGACATGGCTGGATAAGTTGGAGCCTCGGTTGATTGTTGTAGGAGAAGCCCCGTCAGACGAGCTTGATTATTACTCGAATTACAACACTCTGACACAGAACAGCGCTGGCGACATTTTGTTCTGTTGCGAGGCCGGTAAGACTCACGTTTACGTTGGATCTCCTTCTTATAGCGTCAATTTCTTGGGTGAAGACCCTAATGCTCCGCGAGTGAAGGGTGCGCTGCGTTATTTGGGCTCTTTTGATTGTGGTGACCGTTAGTCCTGCTGTCGTTTCGTTCATTCGTGGCCTGCCCACGCTTTTACCGGACAGGCCTAGATGTGTCCTTTCATCTCATTGAGATGGTGCAGGATATTGTCCTGTGATACAAAAGCTCTACGGGAGCTTTAAGGGTGACGCTTTCGACAAGAGAGTGTTGCCCTTTTTTCATGAGTGTAATGATGTGTATTTAGGCGTTTTGTTAACAAGGTTACGCGGGATGCCCTGGAATGCCTCGGCGGTCGAGCTTAGATTTGAGGCACCGTAAAAGACGTTGCCGTGCGGGGAATGTCAGGTGCTGTCAACGATGTCGCTCTCTCGCGCCGTGAGCATGCGGAAAAACAGCAAGAGCCAGCTGGCGTAGATGCCCGTCCCGTACGCTAAAGACTCTTCCAATGAATCGCCCTGCTCGCCAGGTAGATCATGGTAGTAGCTGGCTGCGTTTATATAGAGGCGTCCGTTTACCAGGTTTCCGATGTACGCCTCTTTGGGTGCGAACTTCAGTGCCCCAAAGCTCTTTCGCCAGGGTGTGAAGGGCGACCAGAAAGCCAGGTGGATCAACGGTCCTGCTGTGTGCGCTTCGTTTTATGTCCGCACCAGTGCTTACACTTTTGAAAACGGCACGAGGGCGTCTGTCACATATCTCATGCTGTAGACGCATCGGCAAGTTCAGAGTTAAAGGCGAGGTAAGTATGAAAGGCAGAAATCAGCACGTTACGATGCGCTCGGATGGCAATTGGCAGATTAAGGGCGAGGGGGCATGTCGCGCTTCCTTCGTTACGACGACCCAGAGCGAGGCAATAAAGCTCGGTCGGCGCATTTGCTCCAATCAAGAGTCGGAGTTGATCGTCCATCGTCGCGATGGCAGAATCCGCGCAAGGGATTCCCATGGCCACGACCCCTTCCCACCGAGGGGATAAGGGGTCGGCTCCATGCCGACAACGGCCCGTAATATCGCGTCCGTTGTCGCTAAATGACTTCTTCATTGTGGCGAAATAGGAGCTTGGGGCTATTTTACCTGAATTGGTTGTTTGGTCTCTTCAAAGGGTTGATTTGGGGGATTCGTGGTATTGGATTGACGGACCCCGAGTTCTCCCTTAAAGTAATCGTTGTGATGAGGCCTTGCGACGGTACGTCCGGCTTGGTCCGTGGGAACCGCCGAAAGGCGGTTTTCGCGTTTAAGGGGTCCAAATGGATAAACCATTTAAATCTATTGATGAGCAGATTGCTATTCTTGAAGGCCGTGGACTCGAATGCGATAACAATACTCGTTTAGTTTTGGAGCGCGAGGGATACTATCCGGTTATTAACGGCTACAAGGATTTATTTCTCGACCAGCGCGGAGATTCTTGCCACGAGCTATTCGTAAAAGGTACGAAGTTTTCTGATATCTATCGTTTATTCGAATTCGATCGAACGTTGCGCCTGCTGATGTTTGAGTATTTTAACAAGGCGGAAGCAGTTCTTAAAACCGTCTGCTCTTATCGATTTGCCATGGCTCATAAAGATAGCCCAGAAGCATACCTTGATAGAGATTCCTATCGTGCTGATGCCGGCTATCGAAAAAAGATCGACACGCTTATCGGTGATTTCGAGAAGGTGCTATGTAGGTCTAAAAAATGGAACAGTGATTATAAAAGGGACTACATTCGTCATTATGAAAATAATCACGACAATACGCCGGTATGGATTCTTATGAATTACCTAATGCTTGGCCAGGCATTCAAGTTTTTCGAGTTTCAACCAGAAAGCATGAGAAATTCCATTGCCAAGTCGTTTTCTGACCTTTATTTCGAGACACATGAAGTCCATAAGCGCATCAGCCCACGAAGGCTAAGACTTGCGTACGATCATATTAAAGATTTTCGAAATATCTGTGCGCATGACGAGCGTCTATTCTGCGCCAGGGTATCTCCGTCTCACGATGTCAATCTAGTAGGGGTTTTAAGCGATCTTGAGCTAGTGCTGACTGAGGATGACTATAAGATTTTACGCCGAAATATACTGCTTGATGCACTTAAGTTGAGCGACGAGCTCAGCAACGATGCCAGCGCAAAAGTGCTTTTCGCTATGGGCGTTAACGATTTGCCGAGCGTGTTTCCTAAGGAAATATTGGGGTCGTAATCGACGCGAGCGATGAATTTACCCTACAAGTTGGATGCGCATGAGATCGCGCAGAGCAGGTAGTAAAGGGGTCGTTTCATAGCGGAGCCTCTCGGTGAGCAGCCAATAGGGTCCAAAGGCAGCTCCAGGCCAGCACTCCGCACATATTTTGTTGAGGTTTATTTTACGGGAACACCAGTCAACATCAGCGAGCTTTCTGGGGAATGTTGGGGAGGGGACGGATGGTGGGCCCGCTTTGGTCCCCGGCGGCGCTCTGACCCGTGCTGGGTTGACTATACGCGATGCGGCAGCTTCAACATGAGGCCGTCTTGCGCCTCTTCGAGACTTGTTACCGAGACCTTCCAGGAAAAGCCAGTGAGGCTGCTGCTCAGGTCAAGCTCTGCATGGGCGTATTCTTCGATTTTGTAGTCTTGGTTTTTCGCCGGGTTTCTTAATTGAAGGCATTTGATCCGGGGAGCGTAAAACAACAGTTTCAAATATTGTCGCTTCCTGTTCAATTTTGTCTATCTACAATTAATCGCAAGCGTATGACTTGAGGAGATTGTTTACAGGTGGAATCGGTCACTATTCTTTGGATTGTCTTTTATGTCTTTACCGGTTTGGTGAGCGTTCAGCTTGTCCGCTTTGCTGGGCCCTTGGCGATTGGAGGGCAATACACCGTCGAAGAACTGTACCCCTCCGATGAGTCGGGCAGGTTGAACGTTGCCTACCGAATTCTCGCTCCAACAATTTGTTGCCAGCTCCCCGTGTTTATTGTGGCTGCGATTTGCGATGCGTTTTCAGTTCCAGGTCCTTCGCTGCGATACATGCCCACCCTTTTCTATTGGTTGTTTCTTGGGGTAATCAAGCATGCAAGGGGTAAATTGCGGTACCGGACCCTTCCTTTCTCATTCGAGGCGTTCATGTCTCTTTTGCTGTCCGTCGCATTCGATCACTTTGTTATCGATGGCTATCTCGGAGGACAGGGGCTAGATGTGCTTGATACTTCGAGTATTGCCTTTGAGTTTGAGCTGGCATTATTTGGTGTTGTGACCTTTTGGATTTCCACCTTTTTTAAGCGTTATCAAATTAAGCGTAGCCGTGTGCGCTCATATGTCATTCCGTCATATGTTGTTCCGTCGTACTCCGTATTTAATTACTCTTCAATTGATACGGGCGAAGCCAGGCTATTCGCATACGAGCGTGAATATGGTGATCTTTTACCTCAGCGTTTTTCGAATGATCTCCTGTTGAGAAGTGTTTTCTTCGCAATTATGGCTATAGAGGATGGGAATCGTCCTGAGTTCATCCGAACGATCGAGCGTATGGCCGCTCATTTCCATTTGGCAAATACTACGGGGATAATGCAGCAGAAGAGCGAGACTCCTCTGTCTGATAGGGATAGCGTTAAACTCGCAATTCCCTATATTGAGAGCATGTGGGACCAGTTCCTTGTTGAATTCGGTCGTTCTGCTGAGGGATCCGGGGGAGACGGTCTGCGAATTTTCATGGGCTATTACACCTACGACTACTTGATGTTGTCGCGGACTATCCGCAATCACTTTGCGCCATTTTATGGGGACTATTGTGGAACGAGATTACTTAATGCTAATCACGTATTTTGCGATGTTCTGGAATTTGAGGAAAGGCAACGTTACGGATTGCTTCCAAAGACGGTTTCTGCGACTGGATCGATATGCGCCACTGAGCTTGGATGGCTTTCTGGGGAGTACTGTTATTGGGCCGATTACAATACGGTTGTATCCTGCCTGAATGAAAATGATGGCAATGGCGTTAAACTGGTCAGCAAAAATGATGTGAATAAAACCCAGATAACCGAGACGACCTTAAGGCTTAAGGAGCAAGGTGTTTCCGTTCTTGAGGCCAAGTATGTGCCCGGCGCTTCGGCGACCATCGTGTGCATCGGCGATTCCTCGAAGATTTCGAGTACTGTCGGTAGTGACTGGATGGTTGTTAGCTAGGTGAATCATCTTTGCCTTTCCGCATATTGATTGCGCATTCTCGTGCACGGACGCGAAAATGCTTCGCATTAGTTTCAACGCGAAGAGTATTTGCTACATGATTAACTTTTTTGGATGCGCAATTACTGCGCATCTAGGTTAACATCCAGTTAGTGATGCAGTTGTCGTGGGCTCTACGTGAGGCGATGACAAAGGAGGGTCGTTGTTTGGTTGTTATCGGCAACGGCCCTTTGATTTTAGGAGTTACTTTGGCGATGGAATTATAGACTTTCGCTCAACTTATCGAACTCCTAGAGAGTCATGGCGTTCTAACTGATGCCGCTGCGCTAGATTGCCTGAGGCGCGAAATGAATATTTGCTCGTCGGAACACTGCTGAATATTGGGTCACCTGTGCGGTTCGAATTTTCAATTGTCGAGCAGCTTTGTCTCCGATGAAGTCTTGCAATTCTAGTAAAATCCAAACATATGTTCTATACTTATGGAAGTAGCTTGTTTGGAGGCGCTAGATGGAAGTCGGAAGAGATGACATTGTAGAAAGCGTTGTACGTTTGATAAATGGGGTGGGGCGTAGCCCATATTTATTCGTCGGCTCGGGCTTTTCCCGTAGATACATGGGTACCGACGATTGGGTTGGTTTGTTAAGGCACCTCTGTTCCCGTCTTTCCGATGATCCCTTTCGGCTTGACTCGTACCTGGCACGTTGTCCAGATGAGTCTGACAATAGCGCATTGCCCTCTGCCGCGACGATGCTTGATAAGGATATGCGCATAGCTGTTCTTGAGGACCCTCGCTTCGCTTCTTTTAGAAACGATCATGTGGAGGACATTCGTCAGCGTAAATCTATTTTAAAGATCATGGCGGCCGAGAGGTTATCCTCGTTCAAACCTGAATATATGACGCATGAGCTTGATATCTTGAGAGAGGTTGGCAGGCGGCGTATCTCTGGAGTTATAACAACCAACTATGACTGTCTCCTGGAGTCGCTATTTCCCGAGTTTAAAGTTTTTGTTGGCCAAGACGATCTCGTCTTTCACAGAACTTTTGAAATGGGTGAAATCTATAAGATCCACGGTTCTATGGATAATCCTGAATCTATGGTTCTTGAGGAGGCAGATTACGTAAAACTCGCCGAAACACAGGATTACTTGGCTGCCAAGTTGTTAACTATTTTTATGGAATACCCAATTATTTTTATCGGTTATTCCCTTAACGACCCCGATATCCAAGCTATCCTCATGTCGATTTCGCGCTGCCTCGGTTCTAACAATCTTGCGTTGCTTAGAAAGCGCTTTATCTTCCTTACTAGGGGAGAAAACGCAACCTCAACTCATTCGTTTACCTTTCCAGGTATTGGCGAGATAAGCATGACCGAGATTAGGACGAACGATTTTGGTGCAGTGTATGAAGCAATTGGACAATCCAAATGCTCCTTCTCGCCCAGGATCATTCGTGAGCTTCGCAGGAGCATCTACGCCTTGGCTGATGAGGGCGATCCGAATGACTCTCTGGTAGTTGAAGCGAGTTTTAGCGACCTCGAGAGACTTCCGGAGGGACAGCATCTTGTGCTGGGTATCGGTGTTGCGAATGCTTCTTTAGGGCACGGGCATATGGTCAAAGCCGAACTTCTATATCGTGATGTTGTGTTTGATGACGAACATGTTGCTCCTAAGCTTGCCGTCGAGGAATACCTTCCTTCGCTGCTTGCTTCTAACTCGGGTGGTTTGCCCATGTATAAGTATTTAAGCGCGTATTCAGGGGAAGTTCTTAATCCAAGGATGCTAAAGGAAATAGATGAGAAGAAGGATTTAGATGCTTTTCTAAACAACAGCCTACGAAAGGCAAAGGGTAGCTATCATCATTCGGGAATTAGACACTCGGTTCAGTCTGTTATAGCTAACGAAGGCTTTGAGGAAGCATTTAAAAAGCTTGTGCTACTTGAAGAAGATGAGATCGATCTAAATAAGTTGCTTGAATATCTGAGGGCGCTCATCACGGACGATCGCAAGATAATCCACGGTAATAGCGAGCTGAAACGGCTTATTAGAATGTATGATTTCCTTAAGTACAAGAAGGCCTTCGACATATCGGCTACTAGTGAGTAATCCCACCTAGCGTCTATGAAGAAGGCCATCTTTGTAAACTATGGCATCTGAGCGTATAGTGCGAACACCACGTGCAAATGCATACTTAATATAACGCTTTCTGCTTGAAATCACAATGGTGTCTGTTTCGACCCGCCAATCAAGGGAAGATAGTGTAGAGTATCTTCCTGCAATACAAAAGCTCTTTGGGAGCTTTAAGGGTGACGCTTTCAAATTGAGAGTGTTGCCCTTTTTTCATGTATGCAATGTGTGACGTACTAGCCAAGCACCATCCCGGCAATGGAATGATCGAGCATGGGCGGCTTCTACTGGTTGACGTGATCGTGGTCAAACAAGTGATATCGATTAGAATTAAATCAATTGCGCTGGAAGCCTTCGGGCGACACCTGAAGAGGGTTGATGCGTCGGTCCTCTTTTTTTGTTTGGATGTAAGATTCGGCCAGGCAAAACAAGGATCTCATTTGGGGAGAACAAATATCCGGCGGTTTTCCGCTTCGGGACGCGCGGTTTAAGGGTGCTTTTCGGAAGTGCGGGGAAAAATCGGAAACCTCCGAGCATAAACCGAATTTCGGCAACAAAACCGCAGGTCGCGGAAGGCTAAAACAGGGGTCTGGTCTGTCGATCTCGGTTTTTCACCGCACTTCCGGAAACGCCCGACGGAAGCATGCGGCAAATTTTGGAACCCTCGAGCACATCGTCCTTTTCATGAAAAGAACCCGCAGGTAGAAGCGTTGCCACTATCCAGTGTGGTTGACGTGTCTAGAATATGCCGCACACTTCCGGATTTTGCATAAGCTCGACTGGTTTGTTTATCGATTGGGGCAGAGGAATCTTGTCTGGACCTCGTTATATGTATTTAATTGGATGAACTTAACCTATAAGTTAAGTTCATCTAGAAATGGGAGGTGCCCTTTGGCAGAAGGATATGATCTTGTCGAATATAGAGACCTCAAGGGTCGACCGTTTTGGGAATTGACGGCTTCTCCCGACAACTCTCAATTCCAGAAAATGTTGTCAGACCCTAAGCGGAAATTAACCGCTCGAACAATGATCGGCCAGAATAGCACGTCAACTTCTGGAATCTGAGCCTTGACTTTTATACTTGGCTTTCGAAACGGAGAACACAATGAATAAAGTAGATTTATCTGATTTTTACGCCGAGACAGAAACTAGCGAAACACGCGCTTATGAACACGCGCTAGATATCGAGTTTATTGTTCATCGCGAGATGAAGCATTTGGGTTTAAGCAAAAGCGAGTTGGCAAAGCGTATGGGCGTGAGCCTTCAGTCGCTTTCGAAACTGTTGAATTCTCAGCCCAATATGACGCTGAAGACAATCGCCAGGTTCGAGCTCGCTTTAGGTATCAATATCGTTCCTAAGGTTACCGTTAACTATTCTAAAGAGCTACCGTTTCTCTCGTCCAATGAATCCCTGCGCAAACAATGGTCTTTTAGGAACGAGCGTCCGTCCTCGCATGTGAATCTCGAGATGATTTCCGGAGGTTTGGCAGCATGAGTGGGGATTTTATTGCTCCGATTCAAGTCGTTCATTTGTTTGTCGTTGACTCCGATTTCCATATCGAGGATTCGCCCTCGGATAACATGGAATTAAAAGTTGACGTTAGCTACCAAGATGTCCACCTTTGGAAAAACGGTAATGACGCTCGCGCAAGTTTAAAGATGTGCGTAATTGGCAGCCTCCTTGACAGAGATGAAGGTGCACAGGAGAAGATGCACGCTGGCGTTACAGTATCCATCTCGGTTTCAGCGCAAATGCCTATGAACTCTCCCGATGACGAGGCGCGTCACTACCTTCTTTCAAATGCTATTTCGATGGCATATGCCCATGCAAAGAGCTATTTGATGGTTGTTACTGGACTTTCGCCTATGGGAGCGCTTACATTGCCTGCCATTCTCCCTGCAGAGCTGTCAGCAGATTGCGATGTGCCTTTTCAGAGCGAATAGCAGCCTCTCATTGAGCCTGGGTTGGACGAGTTGCCACTCCCACATCCTCTAAAAAAGTTCTTAAAACAGCCTTAAAGGCGTTCCAACTCGCGTTGACAGCGTAAAATACGCACGTTTGACTATGACTAAAGTGGATTTTAGGGGAGGAATACGCCATGGAGGTGCTGGTTGTTGGCAATACCGCATATGTTGACGATGACTTTTGCGCCAAGGCATTCCCCGGGGACCACGTTAAGGTTGTAGCCGCGCAGGAAGCGCGCCGCGATGATTCGTCGCCCCATGCCTCGTGGAAAGAGCTGCTTCAGCACTTGGAGCAGGCCTACGAGTTCGACCGCGTGGTCTACCTGTCTAATTACCTTACCCCGCATACCGATACCGTGGGCGATATCGAGCTACTGCGCTCGGTCTTTCGTACGTGCGCGGGTCGCCGGGTCCAACTACTGTATGTAGCGGGGCCCGCGGGTGCCGAGGGTGCCGCCGATGCCGCGGGGCGAACGGGCAAGGGCATTATCGCGCACGCAGCCAACGACCTGTGCCGCTACTACGCTGCTCGCGAGGGTGTTCAGACCAAGATCCTGCGTGTGCCGTTCCTGTATACCGCGTCTGCCGCGCTGGAGGACCCGTTTTTGGTGCCGCTGTTCGACGCATGCTCAACCGGATCGGCCGCTCTGCAGGGCGCGCAGGATGCGGCGTTTCCCCTGCTGTGTGCCGAGGAGCTTTCGGTGCTGGTACGCCGTATCTTCGACAGCTGGAATGGTAACTTTGAGACGCTCGACGTAGCCGATGCCTTCCATCACACGGTGGGTGAGGTGGGCGACGCCCTCAAGGCGCTGTTCCCAGGGCTCTCAGTTGCCTATGGCGATTCTGTCGGCTACGCCCTGCCCGCCAGCGACGTCGCTCGCGTGCGCTATGGCTGGTTTCAGCGCTACGACTTGCTGCGCGACCTCTCGACCATTCAAGCTCGCTGGGATGCTGGCCGTGCAAAGAAGGTTAACCCCTTGCGCGCGGCCATCGACCGTATTCAAATGCGCACGCTGCCTGTCAAATGCCTGGAGACGGCAGCCGCCTGGGTGCTCTTTGAAGTGCTGGAGCGCTTGTTCTCCCAATCGACCCAGCTCAACGTGCTCGATTATCGCCTGCTCTACGTGGTGCTCATCGGCACGCTGTATGGCTTGGACTTTGGCCTGGTTGCGGCGCTGTTGGCGTCGGTGGGTTTGGCTGCGAGCTACTTTACTCAGTACGGCTATACTTTCCAGGGCCTGTTCTACGAGCCGTCCAACTGGCTGCCGTTTATTGCGTACTTTGTGGTGGGCGCCGTTTGCGGCTATGTGCAGCTGCGCAACAGCGAAGCCATTAGGGCGGAGCGCGATCAAAACGAGCTCGTGCGCAACCGCAATACGTTCCTTACGCAGCTCTACCACGACGCGATCGAGAACAAGCGTGCGTACAGGCGCCAGATCGTGGGTCGCCACGACAGCTTTGGCAAGATCTTTGCCGTGACGCAGGAGCTTGACGTGTTCAACCCACGCGACATCTATCGCAAGTGCTGCGAGCTTCTGGGCGAGATCCTCGAGAACGATTCGGTGGCGATCTACCATGTTTCGGGCGGAGCATTTGCGCGCCTGGTGGCAGCAAGTCCCGCGATTGCCGAAGATGCCGCACGCTCGCTCACGCTTGAGCAGCTTGCACCTCTTTTGGGCGACGGGGGTCGTTCGAATCTGTGGGTGAACCGCGAGCTGACGCCGGGGCTTCCCATGTTTGGATACACGATCGAGCGCGACGGGGCACCCGCCGTGTTGATCTTTGTACGTCGCGCGGCCGAAAACCAAATGACCCTCTATTATCAAAACTTGTTCCGCATCTTGTGCGGCCTGGTCGAAAGCGCGCTGGGTCGTGCCTTTGACTACGAGGCAGTGGCACAGGATAAACGCTGCGTTGACGGCACTTGCGTGCTCAAGCAGGCTGCCTTTGGCCAAGAGCTCGCGGCCGAGCAGGCGCTGGCAGATGGCAAGATGGGCAGCTTTTTGCTCCTGCGCGTGGTACCGGGCATGGAGCCTGTCGGCGAGCTGGTGGGCGCAATTGGGTCGGCAATCCGCGAGAGCGATGCAGCGGGCCTGGTCGATGGTGACGTGCTTTACCTGCTTATGCGCCAGGCAAAGGCGTGCGATCTGCCCATTATCCGTGAGCGCTTGAGCGCAAAGCAGATTGCGGTGGAGCCCGTCGACGGCGAGGATATCGTGGCGCTGCTGCAGCATATTGCTGACACCGGTGACGGTGAGGGGGGTGCCGCTTGATCTCGCTTGTCGTTGCCGCCGTCTTGCTGCTGATTCATACGCTGGTTTGTCTGATGCTGTGGACGCTCATGAAGTTGGGCCTGCTGCCGGTGCGCGGGCATATGCTGGCTGCGATAGTGCTGGTGCCGCTGTGGGGCCCGTTGCTGGTGGTTCTGCTATCGGTCCGCGGCGCGGTGTTTGGCGAGGGGCTGAAAGAGTCTGCGCTGGAGTCGCTGCGCTTCAACGACGACCTGCATCGCAGCATCCTAGTGCACGAACGTGATGCCGATGCAGGCGTAGTGCCGCTCGAGGAGGCACTCATCGTCAACGAACCGGCAGAACGGCGCCGCCTAATGCTCTCCATGCTCACCGAGGAGCCCGACGCGTACCTGGCGCAGCTGCAGGCGGCTAAGCTTAACGACGACGTTGAGGTGGCTCACTATGCCGCGACGGCGGTGGCGCAGATCTCCAAGGAGTCCGACCTTAAACTGCAGCAGCTGGAGCGTGCCTTTAAGACGGACCCGAGCGCGCAAAACCTCAACGAATACTGCGATTTTCTTGGTGAATACTTGGGCTCGGGCCTGGCCGAGGGGCGCGTGGCTCAGATTCAGCGCCAACAGTACGCGCGCCTGCTTGCGCGTCGCTGCGAGCGCGAGGACACCCTTGAGCTTCGCATTCGATACGCGACGGCGCTGGCCGGTGTCGGACAGATCGACGAGGCGCAGGCCGTGACCGACCAGCTGGTGCTCGACGTGCCCGAGGAGCAGGAGGTTTGGATGCTTTGCCTGCGCCTGGCGGTGATGCGCCGCGACGGTGACGAGGTCCACCGCGTGATCGATGCGATTGACAAACAGCATGTATACTTGAGCGCCGCCAACCGCGAGGAACTGGCGTTTTGGCGCAACGGAGAGGAGGCCCGATGAGCGTGGTACAGCATATCCGCGACCGTGCGGGCCATTTTCGCTGGATGGGGCTGCTTGTGGTGTGGGCGGTCTTTATTGCCATGGCGGCCGTGCTGCTGGTGGAGCGCGCCGGCGTACAGTACAGTGCGGGCCAGCATAAGCTGGGGATGCTTGCCGCCAACGATGCGCTGCCAGCTTCCTCGGCAATATTTGGCCAAAAGCCCACGTGCCTGGTCATTACCGATTCCGATCAAGCTGGCGTCGAGGACGTAAAGGAGCAGTTCGACCAGATTCTGCTCGACATGAAGATCGCGCACCGCGACGTGGACCTTGCCCTGGACGGCGCGGATGCCATTCCCTCGCTGACCTCCTACGATCGCGTGATTTTGCTCATGCCGTCGCTCGATGGGCTCGGTACGCACCTGAGCGACATTATGAGTTGGGTGAGTGCCGGCGGTTCGCTTATGCTCGCCATGCCTCCGGATAACTCGGGCTATCTGCAAGTGATTGCTCCCAAGCTTGGCATTGAATCTGCCGGATATGACTATGTAAAAGCCGAAAGCATTGTGCCGAGCGAGGACTTTATGCTGGGCGGGGGAGAGCGCTACGAGCTCTCGGACCCCTTTGATTCGTCGCTTTCGGTTTCGCTGCGCGAGACGGCTCGTGTGTGGGCTAAGACCGGCGATGCGGGCGCCCCGCTCATTTGGTCGAATGACTGCGGTAGCGGTCGCACTGTGGTGTGCAATATCGGTATCTATGACAAGGTCATGCGCGGTTTTTATGCCGCGGCGATCAGCCTGCTGGGCGATGCCACGGCCTACCCCGTCATCAACAGCGCCGTCTTCTATCTGGACGACTTTCCCAGCCCCGTGCCCTCGGGCGACGGCACCTACATCAAGCGCGACTACGGGCTTTCTATCGCCGACTTTTATGCCAAGGTCTGGTGGCCTGATCTGCAAAAGCTCGCGCAAAAATATGGCGTTCGCTTTACCGGCGTGATGATCGAAAACTACGAGGACGCGGTCAACCAGACCGAGCCCGCGCGCCAGGCCGATACCACGCAGTTCCGCTACTTTGGCGGCATGCTGCTGCAGATGGGCGGAGAGCTGGGTTTCCACGGCTACAACCATCAGCCGCTTGCGCTCTGGGACACCTACTATGGTACGTTGTACGTCTACAAGACCTGGAAGAACAAAGAGACGCTCGTCGCTTCGCTCAACGAGCTTATCGCCTTTCAGGACGAGGTGCTGCCCAACGCGCACGGCTCGGTCTACGTTCCGCCGTCGAATATCCTTTCGGCCCGCGCGCGCAAGCTTATCGGCACCGACGTTCCGCGCATTAAGACCATCGCCAGTACGTATTTTGAGGATGGCACCGACCTGCCGTACGTGCAGGAGTTTGGCGTGGCGAGCGATGGCATTGTGGAGCAGCCGCGTATTGTCTCGGGCGGCATGGTCGACGATTCCTACATGCGCCTGGCTGCTGTGTCCGAGCTCAACATGCACTACGTGAGCACGCACTTTATGCATCCGGACGACCTACTGGATCCCGATCGCGGCGCTAGGGAGGGCTGGGAGGTCTACAAGGGCGGCCTGACCGACTACCTGGACTGGCTCACCAAGTCTGCGCCCGACCTGCGGCGCCAGACCGGTTCGGAATGCTCGGGCGCCATCCAGCGTTTTTCGTCCGTGACGGTTGGCGTGGACACAGGCGCGGATGCCTGGACGATCAGCCTGGGCAATTTCCACGACGAGGCGTGGCTCATGTTCCGCGCCAACAACGGCGAGCCGGGTGCGGTGACGGGTGGCGAACTGACGCACCTTACGGGCAATCTGTATCTGCTCAAGGCAAATGATAAGACCGTGACGATCGAGCGCAAGGAGGGTGGCGACAAATGAGAATCTGTTTGGTACTCGAGGGTTGCTACCCCTATGTGCACGGCGGCGTATCTACCTGGATGCATGGCTATATCCAGGCCATGCCCGAGCACGAGTTTGTGCTGTGGGTGATTGGCGCGCATGCTGTCGACCGCGGCAAGTTTGTCTACGAGCTGCCCGGCAACGTGGTCGAGGTACACGAGGTGTTTCTGGACGACGCCCTGCGCCTATCGGGCGAGCAGGAAGAGGCCGACTTTAACGCCCGCGAGCGCGAGGCGCTGCGCCGCCTGGTGTCGCTCTCCAACCCGGACTGGGACGTGTTGTTCGATATCTTCCAGCGCCGTCGCGTGCATCCGCTCTCGTTTTTGCAGAGCCGCGCCTTTATGGATATCTTTCGCGACGTGTGCCTGGCCGAGTACCCATACATGCCCTTTGCCGATGCATTCCACACCATGCGCTCCATGCTGCTGCCCGTGCTCTACCTTCTGGGCAGCGAGGTGCCGGTGGCCGATGTGTACCACGCCATCTCGACCGGCTACGGCGGCCTGCTCGCCTGTCTGGGCTCAAGCGTTCACCAGGCTCCGGTGCTGCTGACCGAGCACGGCATTTATACCCGCGAGCGCGAGGAAGAGATCATTCGCGCCGACTGGGTGGTGCCTTCGTTTAAGGACCGCTGGATTCGCTTTTTCTACCTGCTTTCGGAGGAGATCTACCGCCGCGCCTTCCGCGTGACGAGCTTGTTCCATAACGCCCGCAAGACGCAGATCGATATGGGCTGCTATGCGGACAAATGTCTGGTCATCCCCAACGGCATCCAGTTTGACCGCTTTAAGGACATTCCCTTAAAGCCCGATGACGGCTGGGTGGACATTGGCGCGGTGGTGCGCCTGGCGCCCATCAAGGACGTTAAGACCATGATCTATGCCTTCTTTGAGCTGCACGAGCGCCTGCCCAAGGTGCGCCTGCACATTATGGGCGGCGTGGACGACGAGGAGTATGGCGTCGAATGCCACGCGCTCGTCGATACCCTGGGCGTGCGCGACCTGATCTTTACCGGTCGCGTCAACGTGGTCGAGTACATGGAAAAGCTGGATTTTACCATTTTGACGAGCATCTCCGAGGGCCAGCCGCTCAGCGTGCTGGAGTCGCTTGCAGCGCGCCGTCCTTGCGTGACGACTGAGGTGGGCTGCTGTCGCGAGCTTCTCGAAGGCGCCCCGGGCGATGACTTTGGCGTGGCGGGTTTTGTGACGCCGCCCATGTATCGCAAGGGCTTGGCCGATGCCATGGAGCGCATGTGCAAAAGCCGCGCCCGCCGCATTGAGATGGGGGAGCGCGGCCAGCGTCGCGTTGCCACGTACTTCTTGCACGAGCAGATGCTCGCCAACTATCGCGCGCTGTACGACGAGACGGCGCAAGCGTTTGACCTGCCCAGAGAGGGGGAGTAGCCGGTGGCCGGAATCGGTTTTGAGCTCAAACGCCTGTTTAGGCGCAAGGGTCTGTTTGCCACGATGCGCGCCTACGGCTACGCCGGCATTGTGTGCACGGGCCCCATGCTGCTTGGCGTGCTGCTCCAGGTGGGTATCTTGGTACTGTGCGGTCTGTGGGGTGTGGGCCGTGCCAACCAGGATCTGCTGGTGTGCATGGTGACCTATACGCTGCTGGCGTCGCTCACGCTCACGAGCTTTTTCTCCATGCCGGTCACGCGCTTTTTGGCCGACATGCTTTTTGCCGAGCGCGAGGATGAGATCCTGCCTTCGTTTTGGGGATCTAATGCCATCATGCTCGTTGCGGGCACGGTGCTCTACGGCGTCTTTTTGCTGTTCTCGGGCGCCACGCTGCTGCAGGGGCTGCTGTGCCTGTGGCTGTTCAACATTATGATTGTCAACTGGAACGGCATGAGCTATCTCACGGCCATCAAGGATTATCGTGGCATTCTGTGCAGCTTTGCGGCTGCCATTGGCGTGGCGTGCCTGTGCGCCCTGGCAGCGCTGGCGCTGGGACTGCCGCCGGTCGAGGGCCTGTTGGCGTCAATCGCCCTAGGCTACGGCGTCATGCTCGCCTGGGATGTGGTACTGCTGTACCGGTATTTTCCACGGAGTGACCGGAATCCCTGGCGTTTTTTGCGCTGGCTCGACCAATTTATGCCGCTTGCGCTTACGGGGCTGTTTACCAACTTGGGGCTTTTCGCACACCTGGTTATTATCTGGGCGGGCCCTATTGGCGTGCAGATCAAAGGCCTGTTTTACGGGGCTCCTTACCATGACGTGCCGGCACTCATTGCGTTTTTGACCACACTCGTCACGACCGTCAACTTTGTGGTGTCGGTCGAGGTCAATTTCTATCCGCGCTACCGTGACTACTACAGTCTGTTTAACGACGGCGGCGTGGTGGGCGATATTGTGGTGGCCGAGGAGGAGATGCTCTCCACGCTCAACAGCGAACTGCGCTTTTGCGCGCTCAAGCAGCTGTTTGTGACGGCGGCGGTCATTTCGCTCGAGACCACAGTGCTCTCGGCCCTGCCGCTGGGCTTTAACAATCTGATGCACGGGTATTTTCGCACATTATGCGTAGGCTACGGCCTGTATGCCGTGGGCAACACAATCCTGCTGATCTTGCTGTACTTTACCGACTACAAGGGAGCCGTTCTGGCCTCGGGCCTGTTTGCCGGTGTGGCCGGGCTGGCGACTGCCGTGTCGTTGCTTTTGCCGCAGCAGTTTTACGGCTTTGGTTTTTTGTTGGGTGCGGCGGTGTTTTTTATCGTGGCGCTGCTGCGGCTCGATACCTATACCGCCAACTTGCCGTATCGTATCCTGAGCCAGCAGCCCATTGTGGCGACCGACAAGACGGGCTGGTTTACACAGCTGGGCCGCTTGCTCGACCGTGTCGAACAGCGCTATGAGGACAAGCGCGTGGGCGGTGAGCCGCGCAGTGCGTTTGAACGTATGGTGGTTCGCCTGTACCAAAAACATTGGGGAGGTTCTGATGATCGATAAGTTGATGTCTCGCCGCTGCCTGATCGAGGCGGCTGCCGGCGCGCTGCTGCTTTCGGGCTGCTCATCTCAGGACGAATCCTCGACCAAAAAGGTCAAAAAGCAGGGCAAGATTAAAAAGGCCGAGGCCTCCGACCAGTCCAAGCACCTGCGTGATAAGGACGAGCTGTACGAGGTCTACGACGACTCGGGCATTGTGACTATGTACCTGACGGTCTCGCGCGGCAACAGCTCCGAGAACACCGATCACAGCTGGGCCGAGATCAACACGTACTCGGTGTATGACTATGCCGACATGGGCGTGACGCGCTATCAGGTTATGGGCCTGCTGCAGGCGGGCGACGAAGACGGCCCGGTGGCCGGCGAGGTTGGCTATGGCGAGGAAGCGCCCAATGCCACCGTGCAGGTGCGCGGCCAGACGTCGAGCTCCTACACGCAAAAGAATTACAAGGTGGAGCTCAAAAAAGGCAAGGGCACCTGGCGCCAACAGCGCGCGATTGCGCTCAACAAGCACATGGGCGAGGGTATGCGTTTTCGCAACAAGATGGCCTACGACCTTATCCGCGGGATTCCCCAGATGATGGGCCTGCGCACGCAGTTTGTGCATCTGTGGGTGTGCGACCAGACCGAAAAGTTCAACGATACCTTTGAGGACTACGGCCTGTTTACGCAGGTGGAGCAGCTCAACAAGACGGCGCTTAAGGCACATGGCCTGGATAAGAGCGGGCACCTGTATAAGGTGAACAACTTTGATTTCCATCGCTACGAGGACACCATTAAACTTGCCGACGATCCCGACTACAACCAGGCAAGCTTTGAGGGCATGCTCGAGATTAAGGGCGATTCGGACCACACCAAGCTCATCGAGATGCTCGACGCCCTCAACGACGAATCGCAAAAGATCGATGACGTGCTCGACACCTACTTTGATACCGAGAATCTGGTCTATTGGCTGGCGTTTCAGATCCTGACGGGCAACTGCGATACTCAGAACCGTAACTGTTATCTGTACAGCCCGCTCAACTCAAATACGTGGTACATCCTCGATTGGGACAACGACGGCATGCTGCGTAAGCTTGAGCTGAGCTTGAAGGGGTTCTCGGACTATGCGAGCTGGGAGCGCGGCGTAAGCAACTACTGGGGCAACGTGCTGTTCAATCGTGCGCTGCGCAGCAAGGCGTTCCGCGGTGAGCTCGATCGCGCCGTCAAGGACCTGCGTACGTATTTGACCGAGACGCGCCTGACCAAGATGATCAAGCATTATCGCGAGGTTACCGAATCGCTAGTCTTTGCTTCGCCCGATATCGACAATCTGCCTGTCACCAAGGACGTATACGAGCAGATTGCCGCGGCGATTCCCTCCGAGATCGAGGAGAACTACAAGAGCTTTCGCGAGAGCTATAAAAAGCCCATGCCGTTCTACATTGGCGTGCCGCAGATCGATAACGGTAAGCTGCGCATTAACTGGGATGCGTCCTACGACTTTAACGCGCGTGACATTCGCTATACCGTGGAGCTGGCGCGCGACTATGCCATAAGCGACGTGCTTTTTAAGGCCGAGGACGTGCTACTTCCCGAGGTGACCTGTGATGCGCCCGATGCCGGTCAGTATTTTGTGCGCGTGCGCGCTACCAACTCCGATGGCTATACGCAGGATGCCTTTGACTACTATGTGACCGATGACGGCAAGCACTACGGCATGAAGTGTTTTTACGTGCAGGATGGCGGTAAGGTCGTGGAGGACACGTATGAGGAGGGCTAGCGCGCTGCTTGAGCG
>JAHYYL010000012.1:0-20492 GCA_019424965.1 Collinsella sp. | reverse complement strand
TGAGCGCTTGGCAGCTCCGCCTGTGCGTGCCACGCAGGAGCGTTACCGCCATGAGCTCAAATATCTTATTAACGAGGGCGAGCACGCCGCGCTTGCCTGCCGCATGGCGCCGGTTTTTAAACTGGACAAGCATGCGCGGGCGGGCGGCTATACCATTCGCAGCCTGTACTTTGACGACTATTGCAACTCGGCCTACGAGGAAAAAGACGCCGGCATTCTCATGCGCAAAAAGTATCGCGTGCGCATCTATAACGGCAGCGACAAGGTGATTAAGCTCGAGCGCAAAAAGAAGTATGGCAGCTGGATCTACAAGGAGGACGCGCCGCTCACGCGTGGCGAGTTTGAGCAGATTCTGGCCGGTGACTACGACTTTTTGCTGAGGAGCCCCTATCCGCTCTGTCGCGAGTTCTACATCGAGTGCATCTGTAATATGATGCGCCCGCGGACCATCGTGGACTACGAGCGCGAGCCGTGGGTGATGGACGAGGGCACCGTGCGCATCACATTTGATAGCAACGTGCGCGCGGCGGTGGGTAGCTTTGATATCTTTGACGCGACGCTGCCCGCGCTGCCCGTGTTGGAGCCCGGCAAGCTGGTGATGGAGGTCAAGTTTACCGAGTTTTGTCCGCAGCTGGTGCGCGATATGGTGCCGCCGGGTGCGGCCGAACTCACGGCGGTCTCCAAGTACTGCCTGTGTTACGAAAAGACCGCCTACCTGCGCGGATTTAATTACTGGGAATCGGATTTTGAGAACCGAGGGGATATTTAGACCATGAGCACCAGGGACTTTTTTAAGAACTCCGTCTTGGAGGCGTTCGGTCAGGTCGACCCTGCCAAGATTGGCCTGTCGCTGCTCGTGGCGCTCGCCATGGGCATCCTGATCTATTACGTGTACAAGCGCTTTTTTACCGGCGTGGTGTATTCGCGCAGTTTTGCCGTGACGCTCGTGGGCATGTGCGTGCTCACCTGCATGGTCACGCTCGCGATCTCGACAAACGTGGTCATCTCGCTTGGTATGGTCGGTGCTCTGTCTATCGTCCGCTACCGTACGGCGGTCAAGGACCCGCTCGACCTGCTGTATCTGTTTTGGTCCATTACCACGGGAATTACGGCGGGAGCCGGTATGTATGCGCTCGTGGGGCTCACGGCGGTGGTGATCGTGGTGATGATTGCCGGCTTTGCGAGCCACCAGGACAAGGCGCGCGTGTACATGATGGTCATCCACTACACGGGTCAGACCACCGGCGACGATATCGTGCGTGCATTTGGGCGCACCAAGTTCAGCGTCAAGTCCAAGACGATGCGCGGCAACAAAGTCGAGATGGCCGTCGAGGTGTTCTCGGGCGGCGTGGATATGCCCTATGCCGACGCCATCCGCGCACTCGATGGCGTGGAGGACCTCACGCTCATCCAGTACAACGGCGAGTACCACGGCTAGTTTTGTTCCGGCGTTCTAACGAACGCCGGACCGCTCGACGCTGCTTGCGCTGGCGTGCGGGCGACCTGGATGGGCTTATTTGGTTCAGTTTTATGTAAGGGACGGTGTCGTGTGGACGTGCAACAGCTAGAAGAGGCCTGGGCTATAAGGGCTGGTGCGCGTGAGGCGCGTCTTGTTGCGGCCTCGCATGTGCCGGCGGCACTGTCGCTTCTGGGGATCGTGCGGCCCGGCGATCGCCTGGTGGCCTTTGCGGACGACTTTGCCGACGCGTTTGCCTGTGGCTTTGATGGCTGCGATGTTGCGCTGGTGGGGGAGCCCGCAGCTGCGGCGTTTGCTGCGGCGTCCGAGGGCTTTGATGCATCGTTTGATGCTGGCGCGCCGCATCTGTGGTGGTTCGTCAACTCCATCGGCGGGTTTGGCCTGCGTGTGCCCGACCTTCGTGCACTGGGTCGCGAGGCTCGTGAGGCCCATGCACTGCTTGTGGTTGATAACACTGTGGCGGGCGTCTTTGGGTGCGATCCGCTGCGCTTGGGTGCCGTGCTGTCGCTCGAGGCGCTCGATCGCGTGTGTGCCGGCGTGGCGCCGCGCAAACTCGTTGCCGCTTCGGTGGCGCGCTCGCAGCTCAAGCGCCATCGCGTGGATGCCGCCGCAGAGTGCGCACACGCGTTGCTTGCGGACTGCGGTGCGTCTGTGCTTGGCCTGTCTGCCGAGGAGACCGACGTGCTAGAACGCGGGCTGTCCTCGCTCGATGCTCGCATGCAGGCGCGCTTCGATCGCGCCCGTGCGCTGGCCGAGTATCTGGCTGCTAACGAGATGGTGTGTAACGTTCGCTATCCTGGGCTGGGTTCGCATCCCGATCATGCGGTTGCAACGGGAATCCTCGAGCACGGCTTTGGCCCGGCAGTTGAGTTTGACCTTATCGAGCGAAGTGCGGGTGAGCTGTTCGACACATTGCCGGGGGAGTTCCGCACGTCGCCCGCCGGCGGCGCAACGACACGCCTTTCGGCCCCACGCGGCAAGCAGGGGAGCACCATCCGCCTCTTCGCCGGCACCGACGACCCCCTGCAGGTGGCTGCCACTCTCGATAACGCCCTTCGCAAGTAGCTAATCGGGGTCTGTGTCACGAAAACGGCCTATTTACTACGTTTAAGCAATAGAGGTCGACCACACCCGCCTATTTTGAAAATTACCAAGCTGTTTACCAGCGGTTTTAATTTCATAATGTCCGGTATGGTCGAGGGTATTCAACTAAACGTAGTAGATGGGCCCGTTTTGTGGCGCGAGCCTCAACCCGAGGGCGCTGTGGGCTAAAAACCGCCTAAAAGGACTACTCCGCGTTGATGCTGGCGATGAGGTCGTTGGCCTTTGCGGCAATTACTTGGTTGATGCCGGCCTGCAGCTCCTCATAGACTGCTATGGCTCGCTCGCCGGCGAGGGTGAGCGTGGATCCGCGGGCGCCGTCGCGCTCGATGAGCTTGCAGCCCAGCTGGCCTTCGGCTTCGTTTACAATGCGCCAGGCCTTGGAATATGCCATGCCCATGCTCTTGGCGGCACGGTTGAGCGAGTGCTCGCGGGCGATGCCCTGCAGCAGCAAGACGCAGCCGTGGCCGAACACGCCCGGCAGATCCTTGTCGCACGCTTGAATGACCAACTTTGCCGTTGTCTTGTACTCCATGTGCTCCACGTCTCCCCGCTAAAGTGTTTGCTGGGCAAACGCAAAGCCTGCGTCAAACCCTCGTGTGCTCTTCTTAAAACATGCATTGTAGCAGTCAAAGTGCGTTAAGATACTTCCCCAGTATTGGGCGCCCAAGGTTGGGCTGGGTCCTACGAGGCCTGCAGCCGACCGGTCGCATGGAAAAAGGAGAAACATGGCTACGTTCTTTCCCGGTGAGTCCCACACGTTTTCGGAGTATCTGCTGGTCCCTGGCTATTCGTCCTCGCAGTGCATCCCCAACAACGTCTCGCTTAAGACGCCGCTAACCCGCTTTAAGCGCGGTGAGAAGCCGACAATCACCCTGAACATCCCCATGGTTTCCGCCATCATGCAGTCCGTCTCGGGCGTCGACATGGGTGTCGCGCTCGCTACCGAGGGTGGCCTGTCCTTCATTTACGGTTCCCAGAGCGCCGAGTCTGAGGCCGCTATGGTCAAGGCCGTCAAGGATCACAAGGCCGGCTTCGTTCAGTCCGATTCCACGCTGACCCCCGACATGACCATGGAGCAGGTCATCGAGCTCAAGGAGAAGACCGGTCACTCCACCATGCCGGTCACCGACGACGGCACTCCCAAGGGCAAGCTCCTGGGCATCGTCACCAGCCGTGACTATCGTCCCAGCCGCGATGACCACCAGAAGAAGGTCTCCGAGTTCATGACCCCGCGTGAGCAGCTCATCGTGGGCGACAAGAACATCAGCCTCAAGGTTGCCAACGACGTCATTTGGGACAACAAGCTCAACGCTCTGCCTATCGTCGACGACAATGATCACCTCATGGGCATCGTCTTCCGCAAGGACTACGACAGCCACAAGACCAACCCCAACGAGTTGCTCGATAACGACAAGCGCTACATGGTCGGCGCCGGTATCAACACCCGCGACTATGCCGAGCGCGTGCCGCTGCTCATCGAGGCCGGTGCCGACGTTCTGTGCATCGACTCCTCCGAGGGCTTCAGCGAGTGGCAGAAGCGCACCATTGAGTGGATCCGCGCCAACTACGGCGAGGACGTCAAGGTCGGTGCCGGTAACGTCGTCGACGCCGAGGGCTTCCGCTTCCTGGCCGACTGCGGTGCCGACTTCATCAAGGTCGGTATCGGCGGCGGTTCCATCTGCATTACCCGCGAGACCAAGGGCATCGGCCGTGGCCAGGCCACCGCGCTGATTGACGTCTGCCGCGCTCGCGACGAGTACTACGAGGAGACCGGTGTTTACGTGCCCGTGTGCTCCGACGGCGGCATCGTCTACGACTACCACATGACGCTCGCCCTTGCCATGGGCGCCGACTTTATGATGCTGGGCCGTTACTTCGCCCGCTTTGACGAGAGCCCGACCGAGCGTGTCAATGTGAACGGTCAGTACATGAAGGAGTACTGGGGCGAGGGTTCTGCTCGTGCCCGCAACTGGCAGCGCTACGACCTGGGCGGCGCCGCGAAGCTCAGCTTCGTCGAGGGCGTCGATTCCTACGTACCCTACGCCGGTTCCCTCAAGGACGGCGTGGGCGGCACGCTCTACAAGGTCAAGTCCACGATGTGCAACTGCGGTGCCCTCTCGATCCCCGAGCTCCAGGAAAAGGCACGCCTGACCCTGGTAAGCTCCACCTCAATCGTCGAGGGCGGCGCCCACGACGTTGTGGTTAAGGACTCCCAGCAGTCTGTATCTTATCGATAAGCGGCTTTTCCAGGCACCGCACCTTGCCGTTCAAACCGTCGCTTGCGTACCTAAGTACGCGGCGCTCCTCTTTCACTGCAATCTGCGGCACCTGGAAAACCCGTTCGTGCTAGAACGAGTTTCAGACAAAGGTTGATTCTCAGCCACGTTATTTAGATAAAGCGAGATGCCTGCAAGTCGCAGGCATCTCGCTTGTTGTATTTGCTATCATCAGTCAAGTTAACCTTAGGGTCGGTCGGCTTAGCTTTGTTTGCTACAAGTTCCGCACGCAAAGAAGAGCACTTAATGTGCTCTTCGTCTTGCGCAGGACTGTCCGCAGTAGCGAATAAAGCTAAGCCGACCGACCCCAGCTAAGATTAAAGGAGCTGATATGTGCGATTGCACAGATCATAAGGATGAGATTCCTGCCTACGACGCACAGGCCATTGAGTCCAAGTGGATGAAGGCCTGGGAGGACTCCAACCTCTTTGCCGTCGACACCGACGACAGCAAGCCCAAGAAGTACGTGCTCGAGATGTTCCCGTATCCGTCGGGCGACCTGCACATGGGCCACGCGCGCAACTACACCATCGGCGATGCCATGGCCCGTCAGGCCCGCATGCGCGGCTACGACGTGCTTCACCCCATCGGCTTCGATGCCTTTGGCCTGCCCGCCGAGAACGCCGCCATCAAGCACAACACGCAGGCTGCCGCCTGGACGTATAAGAACATGGACCAGGCTCTCGCCACGATGAAGCGCATGGGCTTCTCCTACGATCTGGATCGCATGGTCAAGACCTGCAGCCCCGACTACTACCGCTGGGGTCAGTGGATCTTTGAGAAGCTGTGGGAAAAGGGTCTGGTCTACCGCAAGAAGAACCCTGTCAACTGGTGCCCCACCTGCAAGACTGTTCTGGCTAACGAGCAGGTCACCGAGGGTAAGTGCTGGCGCTGCGGCACCGAGCCCGAGAAGCGCGACCTCGAGCAGTGGTACTTCAAGATCACCGAGTACTCCCAGGAGCTGCTCGACGACCTGGAGAAGCTCCCCGGCTGGCCCGAGCGCGTCAAGCAGATGCAGGCCAACTGGATCGGTCGCTCCGAGGGCGCCGAGGTCGACTTTACCCTGTGCGACCAGGATGGCGAGCCCATCGAAGGCGACGAGGGCAAGATCACCGTCTTCACCACGCGTGCCGACACCCTCTTCGGCGTCTCCTTCTTTGTTCTGGCTCCCGAGTACGCCGGCCTGCATGAGCTCGTCGAGGGCACAGAGTACGAGGAGGCCGTCACCAAGATCGTCGAGGACTCCAAGCATATCTCTGCCGTCGAGCGTGCCCAGGGCACCCTCGAGAAGCACGGTGCCTTCACGGGCCGCTATGTGGTAAACCCCGTCAACGGCGAGAAGGTCCCCGTGTGGGTTGCCGATTATGTCGTTGCCGACTACGGTACCGGTGCCGTCATGGCCGTTCCCTGCGGCGACCAGCGCGACTTTGAGTTCGCCCGCAAGTACGACCTGCCGATCGTGCCGATCATCCTGGACGATGACGACCGCGCAGCCGTCGAGGCTAACGGCGAGACCATCGATACCTTCCATGCCGAGACCGTCGATTGGGATTGCGCCCACGCTGCCGAGGGCACGCTCGTCCAGTCCGGCAAGTACACCGGCATGCGCGGCGGCAAGCACTCCGAGGGCGAGGCTGCGATCGTGGCCGACCTCGAGGCCATGGGCTGCGGTCGTCGCAAGGTCGAGTTCCGTCTGCGCGATTGGCTCATTTCCCGTCAGCGCTATTGGGGCAACCCCATCCCGGCCATCCACTGCGAGCACTGCGGCATCGTCCCCGTACCCGAGGACCAGCTGCCGGTGACGCTGCCCGAGAACCTGGACCTGGGCGCCTGCGAGACCCTCGCCGAGTGCAAGGAGTTCTACGAGACCACCTGCCCGGTCTGCGGCCGCCCGGCCAAGCGCGAGACCGATACCATGGACACCTTCACCTGCTCCAGTTGGTATTACCTGCGCTATACCGACCCGCACAACACCGAGCTGCCTTTCTCCCGCGAGGCCGCCGACCGTTGGATGCCCGTCGATAACTACATCGGCGGCATCGAGCATGCCATTCTGCACCTGCTCTACAGCCGCTTCTTTACCAAGGCACTGCGCGACCTGGGCCTGCTGAGTGTGGACGAGCCCTTCACCAACCTGCTGTGCCAGGGCATGGTCAAGGACGAGAACGGCGACACCATGTCCAAGTCCAAGGGCAACGTCGTGCCCCCGAGTTCGGTCATCGAGCCCTACGGCGCCGATACCATGCGTCTGGCGATCCTGTTTATCGCCCCGCCCGAGAAGGACTTCGACTGGGATCCCAAGGCCGTCGAGGGCGCCAACCGCTTTATCAAGCGCGCCTGGCGTATCGTGTGGCAGCTCGTCCAGTCCGGCGATGCCAACGTGGCCTTCGACAAGTCCGTGCTCGACGAGACTGCGATGAAGCTCTACCGCGAGCGTCACCGCACCATTGCCAAGTGCACCGAGGACTTCGATCGCGGCCAGTTCAACACCGCGATCTCGGCCGTCATGGAGCTTGTCAACGCGGCGAGCGCCTACCTCAACGCCACCGAGGGCACTGACCGCGACAAGGCCCTGTGCTACGGCGTGGCCAAGGACATCGTGAGCGTCCTGGCGCCCATCTGCCCGTTCTGGGCCGATGAGCTGTGGCACGAGGCGCTCGGCTGCGAGGGCAACGCCTACACCGCCGCCTGGCCCGAGTTCGACCTGGCCGAGTCCATCGAGGACACGGTGCAGATCGTCGTCCAGGTGCTCGGCAAGGTCCGTGGCCGCATCGACGTGGCTCGCGATGCCTCCAACGAGGAAATGCAGGCTGCCGCCGAGGCCGCTGTCGCTAAGTGGACCGAGGGCAAGATGGTCGTCAAGGCCATCTGCGTGCCCGGCAAGCTTGTCAACCTGGTGGTTAAGTAAACGCCGCGCGCATTGTTGACGTGTTAAAGACGAGGGGCGATCCGATTGGGTCGTCCCTCGTTTTGCGTTATATGCCCTGCTTGGCTTGTGCCGAGCGTCACCCTCTACGGAATGTGTACCAAGTCCCTAAAGTAGACGTTGCCGGTTTGCTCCTCGAACATCCAGATATTAAGGTAGATGTCGTTGAGGTCGTTGTTCACGTCAAAGTCCGGATCGTCGAAGGTGCCTACAAAGGTGAGCATCGCGGTCGTTTCTTCGCCCGCGGCGACAGGCTGGCGCATGCGCACGTCGCGGACGACACCGTTGACGTAGGCATAAGCATCGACATCGCCAAACATCATGTCGACATCGGTGTTGTTTGTCACCGCAAAGACCAGCACGGCATCGCCGTAGCCGTCGGTGTCCTTGCCCACGCAGGTAACATGGACGTTCTCGTCTGCCTCAAGGTCGATGGGGAACTGTTCTTGGGGGTAGGGACCCAGTCCCTGGGGATCGACGATGTCTTCGTTAATTTTGTCGAAGCTCTCCGATGGCGTCGTTTTCTCGATGGCTTTGGTGCTGCCAGGATTCGGTTCGCATGTTCCGGTTTTGCCATTCGTGTTGCCGCAGCCCACGAGGGCTAAAGAGCACGTTGCGATGGCGAGCGCAGTTATGCAGGGGGTGCCTAGACGTTTCATGTGTGCCTCCTTGCCGTAGAGGATTTGGAAAGGTTCGTCGTTGCGCGACTTGCTGGCTGGCTTGTTGCAGAATGCCCCTTAGCGTAAGTCTGATCGATAGGGGCTCGGGGAGGAATGCCCTTGGGGTCCGAACGGGCCTGTGGAATGGGACGCATGGCCCGTTTTGGGGCTGTTGAGGGTGCGCCGCATGGGGTTCCTCGACCAATTGTCCTATTCTTGTGGAGAAGCTGTGCGCACGCTGACCTGCAGATTCGTACTGTGCTTGCACGTTTCCGCAGCTATTGGTATAGTTTGCTTGCAAATGAAGTTGTAATTGAAAGAAGTGGGGTTTCGGCCCCGCTTCTTTTTTGTATGGATGGAGGTGCCGCAATGGTCAAGACCAAGACCGAGCAGGCGATCATCGACGCGCTCGAGGCCGTTGCTCCCCAGCACGATGTCGACATCGTCGACGTTGAGCTCGTGGGTGCCACCAAGGCCCCCTGCGTGCGTGTGCGTATCGAGGGTGCCGAGGGTCAGAGCCTGTCGCTCAATGACGTCACGGCCAACACCAAGTGGGTCGGCGATGTGATTGAGGAGCTCGACCCCATCTCTTCGAGCTATACGCTCGAGGTGTCGAGCCCGGGTATGGCGCGCCCGCTGCGCCGCCCGAGTGACTTTGCCCGCTTTGCGGGCGAGAACTGCGAGCTCACCTCCACCGCCACCGAGGGCCGTCGCAAGTACGCCGGCAAGATTGCCGCCGCCACCGAGACGAACGTGACCCTTGAGCTCGAGGACGGCGAGTCTGTTACCCTCGATTTCTCTGATGTTAAAAAGTGCAAGTTGAAGCCCACCTATGACTTCAAGCCCGCGAAGGAAGGAAAGTAAGATGGCAGCATCCGACATGATGTCCGCCCTGATGGAGCTTTGCCAGGAGAAGCACATCGACCAGCTCTACCTGATCGACCGCCTGGAGCAGTCGCTCGCCAAGAGCTATGCCGAGATCCTGCATCTTGAGTGGGGCGCAAAGGTGACCATCGACCGCACCACCGGCAAGATCTACGTCTACCGCCTGGAGCCGATCGACGATTCCATGGACGAGGAGGGCAACTTCACCGAGTTCGAGGAGATCGACGTCACCCCCAAGAACACGAGCCGCATCGCTGCCCAGCATGCCAAGGCCGAGATCAACGCCATCGTGCGCAACTCCGCCCGCGAGCAGATCTACGAGGAGTTCTCCGGCCGTATCGGTGACCTCATCAGCGGTACCGTGCTGCAGTCCACGCCCGACTTCACGATCGTCAAGATCCGTGAGGGCGTCGAGGCCGAGCTGCCGCACTTTGACCAGCGCCGTTACGAGAACGAGCGCAACGAGCGTCCGATGGGCGAGCGCTACCTGCACAACCAGCACATCAAGGCCGTGATCATCGACGTACGCGACCCCAACTCCAACCTGCAACCGGTTCGCGGCGAGCACAGCCGTCCGCCGATTGTCATCTCCCGCACCCACCCCGAGCTCATGCGTCGTCTGTTTGAGCAGGAGGTGCCCGAGATCTATGAGGGCACCGTCCAGATCAAGTCGATCGCCCGCGAGCCCGGCCAGCGTTCCAAGGTAGCCGTCCACTCGCTCGACGACCGTCTGGATCCCGTGGGCGCCTGCGTCGGCCCCAAGGGCAGCCGTGTTCGCGCTGTCGTGGGCGAGCTCCGTGGCGAGCGCGTCGACGTCATCCTGTGGGATGCCGATCCTGCCGTCTACGTCGCCAACGCCCTGTCGCCTGCCAAGGTCACCCGCGTCCTCATCGACGAGGAGAAGGCCTACGCCGGCGTCATCGTGCCCGACGACCAGCTGTCCCTCGCCATCGGCAAGGAGGGCCAGAACGCCCGCCTCGCCGCGCGCCTGACCGGCTGGCACATCGACATCAAGTCCGAGACGCTTGCCGCCGACATCCTCAAGAACGTTCCCGTTCACGAGGAGCCCGCCGCCGACCTGATCGGTGACGAGGAGGACGAGGACGTCCGCCGCTGCGAGTACGTGTCCGAGGACGGCGTCCAGTGCCGCAACCAGGCTCGTCCCGGCTCCCGTTTCTGCGGTGTCCACGACACCGACGCCTTCGATGATGCGGAGGACCTGATCTAGCGCGCGGTCGCGCCGGGCGGGTCCCGGCGCGTCTCCCACGCTCGTTCAGTCTCTAGGCACCCAAGGTGCCAGAAAGGGTAGGTGAAGTCATATGGCAAAAGTCCGTGTGTCCACCCTGGCCAAAGAGTTCGGCATGACCTCCAAGGAACTGATGGGTCATCTCGCCGATATGAAGATTCCCGCTAAGTCCGCGTCCTCCACTTTGGAGGACGCCTATGTCGCCATGGTCCGCAAGCAGCTCGCCTCGGTGATCGAGGCCCGCGCTCAGGAAGTCGAGGCCGCCAAGCAGGCCGAGGAGCAGGCAGCTGCCGCCGAGGAGGCCGCTCGCGCCGCCGAGGCCGAGCGCGAGCGCATCGCCGCCGAGAAGGCACGCGAGGAGGAACGCCGCCAGTTTGCCGCAGCCCAGGCTGCCGAGGAGGCTGCCCGCGCCGAGGCCGAGGCCAAGAAGAAGGCCGAGCAGGAGCGCCTTGCTCGCGAGAAGGAGGAGGCTGCCCGCGAGGCCCAGCGCCGCGCCGTTCCCGCTTCCGACTCCGGTTCGCGCTTCCGTTCGCTGCTCGACCAGATCGCCGCACAGGAGACCGTGCTCAAGGAGAAGAAGGACGCCGAGGACAAGGCCAAGGCCGAGCGCGCCGCCGAGCGCGGTAACCGTCGTGGCGGCAACAATGACCGCCGCGGTGGCCGCCGTAACGATCGTAACGCCTCCGACAACAACTCCGAGCGCAACGCCTCCGAGAGCCGTCCGCACAGCCATCGCACCAACGCCAGCAACAACGTCGCTGCCGGCATGGACTTCCCCAACCCCGATAAGCAGGGCAAGGGCAAGAAGCGCAAGGGCGGTCACAACAACGAAGAGGACCACTACAGCCGCATGGCTCGTGAGGCCGAGGAGTACAGCCGCGAGAAGGTGCTCGAGGAGGCTCGTGCAGCCGTCGAGGAGGCCTCTCGTGAGTCCACCGGTCGCCGCAAGAAGCGCAAGGAGAAGCGTGAGCGCGAGGCTGCCAAGGCTCAGGAGGAGCGCAAGATCGAGGAGGCATTGGCCCAGGGCGTGAACCCCGAGGAGCTCGACGCCATCAAGGTTTCCCAGGGCGTTACCGTCCAGGAGCTCGCCGAGGCGCTCGACGTTCCGGCCAACGACATCATCAAGCGCCTGTTCCTGCTGGGTACGCCGCTCACCATGACGCAGTCCATGTCCGACGACCTCGTCGAGCTCGTTGCCGACGACTTGGGTCGTCAGATCAAGATCATCACCCCCGAGGAGGAGAACACCTTCTCGTTCTACGACGATCCCGCCGACCTTAAGCCGCGCGCACCGGTCGTCACCGTCATGGGCCACGTCGACCACGGCAAGACGTCGCTGCTCGACGCCATCCGTCACACCGGCGTTGCTGCCGGCGAGGCGGGCGGCATTACGCAGGCCATCGGTGCTTCGCAGGTCATGATCAACGACCGCAAGATCACCTTCATCGATACCCCCGGTCACGCCACCTTTACGGCTATGCGTGCCCGTGGCGCCAAGGTGACCGACATCGTCATTCTGATCGTGGCTGCCGACGACGGTGTCATGCCCCAGACGGTCGAGTCGATCAACCACGCCAAGGCCGCCGGCGTACCCATCGTTGTCGCCGTCAACAAGATCGATAAGCCCGGCGCCAACCCCGACCGTGTGCGTCAGGAGCTCACCGAGTACGGCGTCATCCCCGAGGAGTGGGGCGGACAGAACATGTTCGTCAACATCTCGGCCAAGCAGAAGATCGGTATCGACGATCTGCTCGAGACCGTGCTGCTCCAGGCAGATGTGCTCGAGCTCAAGGCCAACCCGGACACCTTTGCCTCCGGCAACGTCCTCGAGGCCAAGCTCGACAAGGGCCGCGGCTCGGTCGCTACTGTGCTCGTGACCCGCGGTACCCTGCACGTGGGCGATACGCTTGTCGCCGGCCTCACCTACGGCCGCGTCCGCGCCATGCTCGACCCCAAGGGCCGCGCCGTCACCGAGGCCGGTCCCTCCGACGCCGTTGAGATCCTGGGCCTGCAGTCCGTGCCCAACGCCGGTGACGAGTTCCGTGTGTTCGAGGACGAGCGCGAGGCTCGCGCCCTTGCCGACGAGCGTTCGCTCAAGGCCCGTATCGAGGAGCAGAGCCGCGTCAAGCACGTCACGCTCGAGAACCTCTTTGAGACCATTGCCGACGCCGAGGTCAAGGAGCTCAACCTGATCATCAAGGCCGACGTCCAGGGCTCTATCGAGGCTCTTCAGGACTCGCTCGACAAGATGGATCAGTCCGAGGTCCGCATCAACACGATCCACTCCGCCGTTGGCGCCATCAACGAGACCGACGTCGTCCTGGCCGACGCTTCCAACGCCATCATCATCGGCTTTGGTGTCCGTCCCGACGGCAAGGCCCGCTCCGCTGCCGAGCGCGAGGGCGTCGAGATCCGTTGCTACGACGTCATCTACAAGTGCCTTGAGGAGCTCGACGCTGCCCGCATCGGCATGCTCAAGCCCACCGAGGTCGAGGTCTCCACGGGTACCGCGACCGTCCTGGACACCTTCAAGGTGCCCAAAGTCGGTATCGCCGCCGGTGTCCGTGTCGAAGAGGGCGAGATCGCCGCGACCGATTCCGTGCGTCTGGTGCGCGACGGCATCGTGGTCTTCAACGGCAAGATCGCCTCGATGCGCCACTACAAGGACGAGGCCAAGAGCCTCAAGAGCGGTTCCGAGGGCGGCATTGGCCTGGAGAACTTCCAGGACATCAAGCCCGGCGACCAGATCGAGGGTTACCGCATCGACCAGGTTGCCCGTACCGAGTAGGGGGTAGCGCTATGAAGCAAACGCAGGCAACCCGCCGTCTGGGCGAGCAGCTTCGCGAGAAGCTCGGTTATATCCTGCTCTTTGAGGTTTCCGATCCGCGTCTCGACCTGGTTACTTTGACCGCGGTCGAGGTCGCGGTGGACCGTTCGTTCGCGCGTGTGTTCGTGTCGTGCGATGCGAGCCGCTACGACGAGGTCATGGAGGCGCTCGCAAGCGCTAAGGGCCGTATTCGCAGCCTGTTGGCTCGCTCGCTCGATTGGCGTGTTACGCCCGAGCTCGATTTTCGCATCGATCGGTCGACCGATGAGGCCGAGCGCATCACGCGTGCGCTGGAAAACGTTCCCGCCACGCTTGCGATCGAAAAGGACGAGGACGGCTATCCGATAGCGGATGCCGCCCAGGAGGCAGCTTTAGATGACTAATTCCGCCGACCTCGCCTCGTGCGAGTCTGCAGATATTCAGCGACGCATCCTCGAGCTCATCGAGGGTGCGTCCTCCATTGCGATTTCGGGACATACTTCTCCCGATGGCGATGCCTTGGGCTCCGTGTTGGGTCTGGGCCTTTCGCTCATGAAGTTTTTCCCCAACAAGGACATTGCGCTGCTGCTGGCAGACGATGATCCGGTTCCGCGCATCTACCGCTTTATGGAAGGCTCCGATCGCCTGGTACCGGCATCTGCGTATACCGGCAATCCGGACCTGTTCATCTCGGTGGACGTGCCGGTCGTCGAGCGTCTCAATAATTCCGCCGAGGTGCTTCGTCGCTCCAAGCATGTGGTGTGCTTCGATCACCATCCGGCGCGCGAGGAGTTTGCCGAGCTCAGCCTGAGGCGCGTCGAAGCTGCAGCCTGCGCCATGATCATCGACCGCTTCTTGGACAATTGCGGCATTGTCGCACGTGATGGCGTTGCGACCTGCCTGCTGTGTGGCTTGGTTACCGATACCGGCCGTTTTCAGTATCAAAATGCCGATGCAGCCGCGTTCCATGCAGCCTCGCGTCTGGTTGCCCACGGTGCCGATCCGGCGCGTGTGGCACTCGAGGTTTACCAGAGCATGCGCGTTGAGTTTTTGCACCTCAAGTCCATCGTTATGGGCCGCATCAAGACGGTGGCCCACGGGCGCGTCGCATATAGCTACGCGTACCAGAGTGACCTTGAGGCCTGCGGTGTCACCTCGGATGAGTGCGACGGTCTGGTTGACGTGGTGCGCTCGGTGATGGGCGTCGAGGTCTGCCTGTTCCTGAAGGGCATTGAGGGCGATACCAAGGTGCGCGGCAACCTGCGCTCCAAGGGTGACCTCAACGTGTCCGAGATCGCTGCTGCCTTTGGCGGAGGCGGACATCCCGCTGCCGCCGGTTTCTCCAACAACGGAACGATTCTCGAGACGCTCACCGTGGCACTTCCCATGCTGGCCGAACTGGTAGGGGAGGATCCCGCTTCGGTGACCGTCGAGCTTTAACTTTTTGGATGGTACATGGCTCGTCGTACGCCTTCTCAACTGAATATGCTGCTCGCCGTCGATAAGCCGGTGGGCTGCACGTCCCACGATGTGGTTTCGAAATGCCGGCGCGCCCTCCATGAGCGGCGCGTCGGCCATGCCGGCACGCTCGACCCCATGGCATCGGGTGTCATGGTGGTGGGTGTGGGCCAGGCCACCCGTCTGCTGGGCATGCTAACCCTCGATACCAAAAGCTATGTCGCCGACATTTCGTTTGGCGCCGAGACCAATACCGATGATGCGGAGGGCGAGGCTGTCCGCACGGTGGCTGTTGCCAACGAGCTCCGCGATCCTGCCTATGCCCGTGAGCGCTTGGCCGCCATGCTGGGTCCGCAGATGCAGGTGCCGCCGGCGTTTTCGGCTATCTCGGTCAATGGCGTTCGCGCCTACAAGTCTGCTCGCGAGGGCAATGCGGTGGACCTACCTCCGCGCCCCGTCGAGGTCTCTGCCGCCGACCTGATCGCCGTGGGAGGCGAAGGTGATACGTGTGTGTGGACCGTGGCGTTCTCTGTGAGCAAGGGTACCTATATCCGTGCGCTCGCTCGCGATTTGGGCCGCGCCTGCGAGAGCGCCGCGCACATTTCCGCGCTGCGCCGCACGGCTTCCGGTGTTGTTTCCATTGGCGCTTGTCATGCGGTCGAGGAGCTTTCTCCCGAGTCCGCGGCTGGCTTTGCCCTGGATCCCATTGCGGCCCTGGGCGCCTCGCGTGTTGACTTGCCGGGCAATCTTGCCGACGATCTGCTCTGCGGCCGACGCATTCCCGTTGAGCGTGCGCTTGCCGATTTCGATGCTTCGAAAGCGCCGTTTGCGCTGGTGCTCGATGGGGGACTCAAGGCGCTCGCCCGCATCGAAAGTGGCCGCTTTGTCATGGAGCACGTGTTTCCGCAGGCAATCGGCGGTGTTCGATGATGTTGTCCGCTCGCGAGCTTGCGCGTATCTTTTTTGAAGGCGAGTCGGACGAGGCTCGCATCGTCACTGCCGATGCGTTTGATGAGTGCGAGCACTTGGGTGCTGCCTCGATCGCCATCGGCGTGTTCGACGGCGTTCACCGTGGTCACCAGGAGCTCATTGCGGCACTTGTTAGCGATGCGCGCGCCCATGGCTGCAAGGCGGTCGTGGTCACTTTCGATCCCGATCCGGACGTTGTGGTGAGTCCTTCGCCCGCTCAAAAATTGATGACGACGGCCGACCGTCTACATGCCTTGGCTCAGACCGGGGTCGATGCGGTGGTGGCCGTTCCCTTTACGCCTGAGGTTGCGGCACTCGACCATGTCGGTTTTTTCGCTCTGCTGTCACGCGTGGTCGACATTCGTTCGATTCGCGTTGGCAGCGACTTTAGGCTGGGTCGTGGCGGTGCTTCTGGTGTTGCCGAGATGCGCTCTTGGGGTTCCGAGCGCGGCGTTGACGTGTATGGTCACGACCTGCTTTGCGAGGGCGGTGAGGCCATTTGCGCCACCCGCATTCGTCATGAGCTGGGACAGGGCCATGTGGAGCTGGCTGCTGAGTTGCTCGGTCGCCCGTATATGCTGCGCGGCGGTGTTATTCGTGGCCGTCACGAGGGCTCTGGTATGGGCTTTCCCACGGCAAACCTGCAGGTTCCCGACGGAATTCAGGTGCCTGCCGATGGCGTGTATGAGGGCCTGGTGCTCGTCGATGACACCGTATGGCCTGCTGCCGTTAACGTCGGCCTGCCGCCGACGTATGCCGACGATGCCGCTTCATCGCATCTCGAGGCTAACTTAATTGGTTATACGGGCGACCTGTACGGCGCTTCCGTTTCGCTGGCGTTTACGCGCTGGCTGCGTCCCTCGCGTGTGTTCGAATCGCTGGATGAGTTGATCTCGACCGTCGAGGGTAATATCGAGGATATTCGTCACAACTTGGGCGAGCAGGGGGTGAGTATCCGTGATTAGCGATGAGGAAAAAGACCAGGTACGCGCTGCGTCCGACTTAGTTGCCATCGTGCAGGAAACGGTTGAGCTCAAGCCCCGCGGCCATGAGTTTTGGGGTTGCTGCCCCTTCCATGGCGAAAAGACGCCTTCTTTCCACATTATCCCCGCTACGCAGGTCTGGCACTGCTTTGGCTGCGGCGAAGGCGGCGACGTCTTCACCTATATCATGAAGCGCGAAAACCTGAGCTTTCCCGAGTCAATCCGCTATTTGGCCGATCGTGCGGGTATTGAGCTGCATGACACCGGAGATCGTCGCGAGCGCGGTACCAAGCGTGCCCGCATCTACGATCTGTGTGCCGAGACCGCCCAGTTCTACCACACCATGCTTATGCGCGGTAAGGACGGCCGTCCACGCGAGTACTTTGCCAGCCGTGGTATGGGTGGCGACGTCTGCCGCCGCTACTGCCTGGGCTTTGCACCGGGCCGCAACGCGCTGGTGTCGCACCTGTCCCAGGCGGGTTTTACCCCGCAGGAGATGATCGATGCCAACGTTGCCGTGAGCCGCGGGCGCGGGCAGCTTGCCGACCGCTTCTACGACCGCGTGATGTTTCCCATCTTTGACGAGCAGGGTCACAACATTGCCTTTGGCGGGCGCATCATGGGTGACGGCCAACCCAAGTACCTCAACACCGCCGAGACGAGCGTGTTCCATAAAAAGCGAAACCTCTATGGCTTTAACTGGGCCAAGGAGTTTATCGTCGCGCAGGATACGGCCATCGTGGTGGAGGGCTATACCGATTGTATCGCCTGCTGGGAGGCGGGGATCAAAAACGTTGTCGCCACGCTGGGCACCGCGCTCACGGAGCATCACGTCAAGACGCTCACCCGCTTTGCCAAGCGTATCGTGTATATGTTCGATGGCGATGCCGCGGGCCAGAAGGCCGCCCGTCGCGCGATTCAATTTATCGAGCAGGATTCGATGGACCTGCGCTGCGTGGTGCTGCCCGACGGCAACGACCCCATGGAGTTCATCACAGCGCATGGTGGACAGGAGCTTCAGGCGCGCATCGACGCTGCCGAGCCGCTCATGGACTTTGTCTACCGTTCGCTGCAGGAGTCGAGTGACATCACCACGCCGGGCGGTCGTGCCAAGGCGCTGGAAGATGCGCTGACGCTTATCTATCCGCTGCGCGATAGCTATATGATCGACACATACTTTATCCAGATTGCCGATCTGCTGGGTTTGGATCTGGAGACGGTTCGCGCGAGTTCGGGTCGCGTGTTTCGCGATGTCGCCAAGCGCGAAGATGCGGAACGACGTCGTGAGCAGAACTATGAACGCCAGCGGGCGCAAGCCGAGCGCTCTGGTAGCGCGGGCGGTCGGACGTCTGGTTCGCAGGGGGCATCTCGCGGTGCTTGGGCATCGGGCGCGACGCCGCCGGTGTCCGCGCCGGTCGAAGAAGAGCCGTATGACTACGTCCCGCTCGATGCCTACGGTGCCGCGCCCGTGGAGGTCGTCGACGACCTGCCGCCGATCGATGTGCCTGATGGTATGGGTGCTGTTCCTGTGACTGATGGTTCGGGCGCTCCGGCTGCGGCGGCGCCGATGGTTCTTACTGATCTTGAGCGCAAGTCCTTGGCAGGGGAGCGCGAGCTGTTGACGATGCTCACGAGCTACCCCGACCTGTTCCGCACGTATGCCGACCGCATCTGCTCTATCGAGTGGGTTGACCCACGTCACGAGTCCATCGCATGGGCCGTTCTGGCAACGCCGCCGGGAACCGATTCTGCAGCCTGCATGGATGCGGCGCGCTCGGTGTGTCCCGAGGCGGCAACGCTTGTGAGTGCCGGGCGCATCTCGGCGACGAGCAAGCACCCCACCGAGACGAACATCGTGTTTATGCTTGATACGCTCGAGCTCTACACCATCAAGCGCCGCATGCGTGCCGCACAGGCCAAGCTGCGCCAGGACCGTTCGCTCGATGATGAGGCCCGTCGCGCGCTGACCGTGCAGGCCGCGCAGGATTCGCAGCGTCAACGCGAGCTGCAAAAGTCTATCGGCGGCGTGGCGGACCCGTTCCGTTTGATCGGTCTGGAGACCGCGGGCACCGAACAGGCCTAGATGTTGTGGTCAAGCAGCGTATTCTCGCCTATATCCAGTCCTCTTTTTGGGTATAGACGTCAATGTGTGTGCTAAAGTATTGAGTCCTGTGGACTATGAAGGGAGAATCTGTGCCAAAAAAGACTGAGAGCACGGGTACTGGGCTGGAATCCTACGTTGCAAAGCTCATGGGCAACGGCTCAAACAGGACTTCGGTAACCGAGGACGAGATTCAGGTCGCCCTGAAGGATATCGATGTTTCTGACGAGCAGCTCACCGCGGTGTATTCCGCGCTGCGCAACAGCGGCATCCAGATTATCTCCGCGAGCGGTAACGACGACGCCCCCATGGACGTCGACGATGACGATAACGATACCGATACCGACGATTTCGATGACGACGACGAGCACGATTCCGGCTCGCTCGACGATCACGAGCTCAAGATGGCCCGTCAGGCCGATGCCGAGATGGGTTCTTCCAAGAGCAAGAAGAAGCGCACCGTGCGCACGTCCCGTTCACGCTCCCGCGTGCGTGGCATCGATGCCTCCACGGTGATGCTGACCGGCGATCCGGTTCGTATGTACCTCAAGGAGATCGGCAAGGTCGACCTGCTGACCGCCTCCGAAGAGGTCGATCTGGCCATGAAGATCGAGGCCGGTCTTGAGGCCACCGAGAAGCTCGAGGCTGCCGATGCCGGTGAGCTCGAGCTCACGCGTGCCGAGATGCGTCGTCTTACGCGCATTGAGAACGTTGGCCTCGAAGCCAAGCAGGCACTCATCAGCGCAAACCTGCGTCTGGTTGTCTCCATCGCCAAGCGCTATGTGGGCCGCGGCATGCTGTTCCTTGACCTGATCCAGGAGGGCAACCTCGGTCTGATTCGCGCCGTCGAGAAGTTCGACTACCAGAAGGGCTTCAAGTTCTCCACGTACGCCACGTGGTGGATCCGTCAGGCCATTACGCGCGCTATCGCCGACCAGGCCCGTACCATCCGTATTCCCGTGCATATGGTCGAGACTATCAACAAGCTCGTCCGCGTGCAGCGCCAGCTCCTTCAGGATCTGGGTCGCGACCCGACCCCCGAGGAGATCGGTGCCGAGATGGACATGAGCGCCGACCGCGTCCGCGAGATCCAGAAGATCTCGCAGGAGCCCGTGTCGCTTGAGACCCCCATCGGCGAGGAAGAGGATTCCCAGCTGGGCGATTTTATCGAGGACTCCCAGGCTATCGTTCCGCCCGATGCCGCCAGCTTCTCCATGCTGCAGGAGCAGCTCACTCAGGTGCTCGACTCGCTTGCCGATCGTGAGCGCAAGGTTATCGAGCTGCGCTTTGGCCTTGTCGACGGGCATCCCCGCACGCTCGAGGAAGTCGGCCGCGAGTTTGGCGTCACGCGTGAGCGTATCCGCCAGATCGAGTCCAAGACCTTGGCCAAGCTCCGCCACCCGAGCCGTTCGAGCAAGCTAAAGGACTATATCGAAAGCTAGTCAAGCAAGAGGCGCCCTCAAGCACATTCGCTTGGGGGCGCTTTCATGTAGTCATTGGGGACGTTCTTGAATGACTAGTCGTTTAAGAACGTTCCCAATGACTAGGGGGTTGATTTTCAATCTCAACGCAACAGCCTGAACGGGCCCCGCGTTTCCGCAG
>JAHYYL010000011.1:24165-59768 GCA_019424965.1 Collinsella sp. | reverse complement strand
GATTAATGGATGGAAACGGATGTTCTATCGGGACACACATTTTGTCCTATAAGCCTTGGAAAACAAAACGCCGAGCTCTGGATGCGGTGGCGCAGAACTCGGCGAAGGGCGCGTGGTAGAAGGTAGATTTTAAGGCATGTCCCAAAAATCTACTTGAGGAGGAAGTCGGAGAGGGGAATGGTGCGAGCCTCTCGATGCTCGGGGTCGGCGATATGGTCGGCAGGATAGCCACAGACGAGCATATGATAGGGATAGACACCCTCGGGCAGGTCGAACTGCTCAAGGGCCACCTCGGGCTTAAAATGGCACACCCAGCACGTTCCCAAGCCTTGCTCCTCGGCCTCCATCATCATCTGATCGCAAACGATCGAGGTATCGATGGCACTCGAGTTCATCTGGTCATAAGGGCGCACCCAAGCATCATTGGTAACGCTGCAAACAAGGAAAATGAGCGGAGCGCCAAAGATGGACCCATCACGAGCAAACCGAGGCTGACAAGCAGCAGCCTTCTCCAACAGCTCGGGCGTATCCAGCACCATCACACGCGAAGGATGATTATTGCAAGCAGAAGGAGCAATACGCCCAGCCTCAACAATGGCATCCACCACAGCCTGCTCAACAGAACGATCCTCAAACTCGCGACAAGAATAACGACCCCGAGCCAGATCCAAATAAGACATACAAGCCCTCCAACAATTAAAAATCAACCAAACCCAAAGTAACCCAAACAGTACCCAAAGCAGCAATCAGCCAAACGCTCATCAAGGGCCAAAGTGTCCGAACGGGTACCAAAGGTCCCTTCAGCCAAACCCCCATCGCGCTACAACTATCAGCCAAAGTTCCCAATGGTGGTACGTAAGGCGAAGGGCCGGCCACGGTTTACTTTCGAACGACTCTGCAAAGCAGCCGGAGTGAGAAAGCAAACCGTGGCCGGCCCTTCGCCGCCGGGACACGTACCCCCAATTAACTGTTCTTCATGACAATCGAATCCACGACATCGGCCACATTCTCGCAGCAGTCGGCGCAGTACTCCAGGAAGGCGTACACGTCACGCCAAGCGATGACCTCGAGCGGGTCCTTGCCGTTAACGTGCAGGTTTCGCATGGCGTTGATATAGAGCTCGTCGGCCTCGGACTCGATGGTGTTGATCTGGATGACGAGCTCGCGCAGCGTTTTGGACTTGCGGTAGTTAGGCAGCTCGACCATCAGGTCTTTCATGGCGCGGCAGGCGTCGGTCACCTTGTGAGCGATGACGATGGCATCGGGGTGGATGCTCTGGATGTTGGTGAAGTAGACGCGCTGCACGACGCCCTCGATGCGGTCGAGCACGGTGTCGAGCGAGCAGCTCATCAGGTCCAGATCCTCGCGCTCAAGCGGGGTGATAAAGGCGGTGAGCAGGGCGTCCTCAAGCTCATGGTGCTTCTTGTCGGCCGCATGCTCGATCGCATGCATCTTGTCGAGCATATCGTGAATCTTTGCGGGATCGAAGTTCTCGAAAATCTTGGTAAGCAGCTCGGCGGCCTGGACGGCGAGGTCGGCGCAAGCGACGTAGTTGTCAAAGTAGAACGAATCGGGTTTCTTTGCCATGAGTGGGTCCTTTCGAGGCGAAGACGGGTGGGCGAGGTGTTACGGTCCGGATGGACGTTCGGTTTGACTAGATGAACATCATGAACAGCTTGGCCATGACAAAGCTGATGAGTCCGCAGGCGGGGAAGGTGAAGAACCAGGTGAACATCATGTCCTTGACGACGCCGAAGTTGATGGCCGAGAGGCGTTTGACGGCACCGACGCCCATGATGGCGCAGGTCTTGATGTGCGTGGAGGACACGGGGATGCCGGTAAGGGTGGCAAGCAGCAGGTTCGCGGCGCCCGCCAGGTCGGCGGAGAAGCCCTGGTACTTTTCGAGCTTGACCATGCTCTGGCCAACGGACTTGATGATGCGCTCGCCGCCCACGCTGGTGCCGATGCCCATGGTGGCCGAGCATAGCAGCATAATCCAGATGGGGATGCCGGCATCGCCGACGCTCGTCTGGCCGCTGGCAAAGGCCACGCCTAAAAAGAGCACGCCGATGAACTTCTGTCCATCCTGCGCGCCGTGCATAAAGCTCATGGCCGCAGCGCTCGCGATCTGAGCGTATTTAAAGAAGACATTGGCACGTCGCCTGTTGGCGGCGGCGAAAAGAATCGAGACGAGCTTGCACAGGACCCAGCCCATGACAAAGCCCAGCCCGATGGAGAGCGCCAGGCCGTAGATGACCTTCATCCACTCGTGGACGTTGACGCTGCTCGCACCGCCGAGGGCGATGGCGGCACCGGTCAGGCCGGCGATAAGGCTGTGGCTTTGCGAGGTGGGGATGCCAAAACGCGACGCTGTGGCGCCGTAGACGACGATGGAGAACAGCGCCGCGCACAGGCAGGCGAGCGCCATGGTACTGTTTCCGCCAAAGTCGACAATATGGGAGATGGTGTTGGCGACGCTCGCGTTAAAGTGCGTCATGATGAGCACGCCGAGGAAGTTGAATGCGGCACTCATGAGAATGGCGGCGCGGGCGGGCATGCAACGCGTAGTGACGCAGGTCGCGATGGCGTTGGGTGCGTCGGTCCATCCATTGACGAAGATGGCGCCGAGCGCGAGGATCACGGTGACGGCAAGGACTGGGTTCGACACAAGTTGGCCGAGGAAGGTTGAGAACGTTACGTCCATATATGGGCTTTCTCGAAGTTTGCAGGCACGTTACAGAAACATGATAAATCGTATCACCTCCTGCGGGTTTCTTTACCGAGTTCTGATGGGAGCAGTGAATTTTTTGGCACTAAAATTGAATATTATCCCTGTTGACCGCGGGTGTTCTTTTTGCTAACACGCCATGCGGACACATGCGATCGCTCCGACACCCCAAAACCACAGCCTGTTCGCTTTACAACATGCAAACATGCGTTCGATAATAGGAGGCATGGAATATCGACAGACAGACGGCAAAACTCGGCGCGTGCACAAGCAGTATGTGGACGTCGTGGCTCGCATTCTCGCGGGCGGACAGGTTGTGCCGGTTACCGTCTGCTGGGTTGACGGTCGCTGCTTTACGATTGACGAGATTGTCTCGTCCACCGGTTTTGGCCTGACGGTTCACGGCATTCGTACGGCGACTTATAAGGTTCGTTTTGGCGGACATGCGACCGAACTGTATCTGGAAGAACAGGCACGCGAGCGACCGGATGGCTCGCAGACTCATCTGATGCGTTGGTGGGTGTGGGCGTTCGACCGAACACTCGAGAGCGAGCGCCGCAGGTAAGGACGCACGGCGTTCGGGTACAATGACAGGAATCTTGTCACCTGCTGCGCTGTCGTGGCGCTTTTTGAAAGGACGAAGCATGAACGATATTCAGGGCTATCAGAACGGCCCCGTCGAGACCGGCGCAAGTCGCGCCAAGGAGATGTCGCCGCGCGCGTACAATCTCGCCATATCTGCCCTGATCTTCTTGGGCTTTTGCGTCATGGGTGCCGGCGCCTACTTTACGAGCACCATGTCGTTTGCGCGCATGATGATGAGCGGCGCCGCCCTGCCACTGGTCTTTGGCTCGTTTATTTTAACCATCGTCGGCATGGTCATGATGTCGGCTGCTGCGGGCAAGCAGTCCGTGGGCCTGTCCCTTGTGGGCTACGTAATCTTTGCGAGTACCTTTGGCCTGACCGCGTCGTTTGGCCTTGCCAACTACGACCTGCCTACCATCAACACTGCCTTTATCGCCACGGCCGCCATCACCTTTGTCTTTGGCGCCTTGGGCGTGACGTTCCCCAAGTTTTTCCAGCGCGTATATGGCATCGGCTTTGGCATTCTGCTCGCCACTATTCTGGTTGAGATCGTGCTGATGTTCATGGGCGTTTCGCAGTCCATCACCGACCTGATCGTGATCGTGGTGTTTGCCGGCTTCATCGGCTACGACACCTATGTGGCAACGACGGTGCCGCCCACGCTGCCCAACGCCGTGCTCATGGCATCCAGCCTGTTCGTGGACATCATCAACGTGTTCCTGCGCATCCTGAACATCCTCGGTCGTCGCGACTAGCGCGGGGGATTGCAGCGTTTCTTGTCGGACGCGGTAAAACGATGTGAAAGGCGGTCCTTCGGGGCCGTCTTTTTTGTACGCGGCGGGGTATCATGGATGGGAAAAGCCGATAGCGGCAGCGACAGGAAAGGTGGCCACGTATGGCAGACGTCGACAACAGGAACCGTAACCGCAGGTCCAACCGAGCGGGTCAGCCCAATCCCAAGCGCGAGGCCCGTGCCAAGGCCGCCGAGCGTCACGTGGCAACTGTGTCCGAAGCGTGCGCCAAGGATATCGAGCGTTCGCTCGCCGGTGTTCGCGAGTTTGACGGTATGCCTGCCGGCTTTGTCGCGGCGATGAAGGCCAAGGTTCAGAGTGCTGTGGCCGCCGAAGAGCAGGTCGCCGAGGACGTCGAGAACGCGGAGACTACCGAGGTCGAGGCGGCGCCCGAGACCGAGGCGGCGCCCGAGCCCGTCGAGGAGCCTGCCGAGGAAATCGCCGAAGCTGAGTCCGCGCCTGCTGAGGAGCCCGCTCCGGTCCTGCCCGAGGTCACTGTGCTTGATGCCTCCGCCACGCAGGCAATCCTCGATAACGGTCGCGGCTATGCGCAGTTCTGCGACATGGCCGTGCTCGCCTTTGCCTCGTTTACCAATCCGGGCGGTGGATATATTCAGGGTTATCTGGGCCAGGAGGCCACGCTGTGCGCCGATTCGTATCTGTACAACGTTCTCGATAGGCAGCGTAAGTGGTACGGCGAGAACCGTCGCCGCAACATCAACTGCGAGCTCTATCGTAACCGCGCCCTGGTGGTGCCTGCGGTGCGCTTCGACCGCAACCACGTGCATGCATACGCCGACGTGATCGTGGCCGCCGCGCCCAACGTTAGGCGCGCCCGCCAGGAGTATCGCGTGAGCGACGATGCTCTGCTGGATGCCCTGCGCGACCGCATTCGCTTTGTGCTCGCCATCTGCGATGAGCTTGGTCGCGAGAAGCTCGTGCTGGGTGCTTGGGGCTGCGACAACAACGGCTTTGATGCCGAGGCCGTGGCCGAGCTCTTCCGCAAGGAGCTCGCGTCGGGCGACTTCAAGGTCAAGCAGGTCTTCTTTGCCGTGCCCTCTACGCGCTGGGACGAGGACTTCGCCAAGTTCGAGCACGTGCTGGCAAACTTCCCCGAGCGCAACGAGGAGTCCTATGCTCAGGTTGCCGCCCGCACCGCAGCCGCCCGTGCCGCCGAGCAGGCTCAGGCCGCTGCCGAGGATGACGAGGATGACGACGACTGGCGCAAGTACCTGTAAACGGTGCGCGTGATGCGATATACCGAGCCGACGGGGGCTGCTCCCGTCGGCTTTTTATTGAGTGGGGAGCTTACGATGAAAAACGTTCTATGCTTTGGTGACAGCAACACCTATGGTTACGATCCGGCGGGCATGCGCGACGGTACCGCGGTGCGCTATGCGCAGGATGTGCGCTGGTGTGGCGTGGTCCAACGTGACTTAGGCGAGGGCTGGCATGTAATTGAAGAAGGCCTCAACGGCCGCACGACGGTACGCGACGACATGTGCCATCTGGACACTAACCTCAACGGTATTCGCGCGCTTCCGATGCTGCTCGAGGCCCATAAGCCGCTGGACGCCATTGTGATCATGCTGGGCACCAACGACTGTAAGACGGTCTTTAACGTGACAGCTTCCGATATCGCCCGTGGCGCCATGGCGCTGATTCGCGCCGTCCGCGCGTTTCCGTGGACCGACGCTGCGCCTTGCCCGCGCATCCTGCTGATGGCTCCTATCAAGATCAAGCCGCAGATCGCCGATGTGTATATGACCGACTTTGACGAGCATTCCGTTGAGGCATCTGAGCATTTTGGCGAGTACTATGCGCACGTGGCCGAGCAGTTTGGCTGCGACTTTTTGAATGCCGCCGAGTTTGCCGAGCCGGGCGATATCGACTATCTGCATATGATGCCCGAAAGCCACGAGAGCCTGGGTCACGCCGTGGCAGCCAAGCTCAAAGAGATGCTCGGTGAGTAGCACGGCCCCAAGCCACCGCAAAGGGGACAGGCACCTTTGTGGTGGTTTTGCCCGGGTAAACGAACGGATTGGCTGCCATATGGGCATGGACGAGCTCATCGACCTCTTTGCCGAGGGCGATGAGCTCGTCTCCAATACCGCTTTTGAGGATTTGGATCTTGCCTACGACGTGGCGAACGGCGCGACCTTCGATGGCGTTGTGTTCCGATCTTGCGAGTTCGATAGCGTTGACTGGAGCGGCTCGACGTTTCGCGACGTGGTGTTTCGCGGTTGCCGCTTTATCCGCTGCAACATGGAAGGCTGCTGGCTCAGCCGCTGCGACTTCGTTGACTGCTCGGCACCGGGACTCAACTTGCTCAAGGCGCGCCTGTCGAGCGTGTCGTTTGGATCGTGCGATTTGAGCTATGCGAACCTTTCGGAGGGACGCATTGGCCCTATGACAGCATGCGATACACGTCTGAGAGAGGCTGCGTTTCAGGGTGCCAAGCTGGGTCAGATACGCCTGGATGGCTGTGACCTGACGCGTGTTGATGTGTTCAAGACGTCGCTTTCCGGCGTTGATGTGTCGCGCTGTACATTTGCAGCGCCCGTTGTTTCGGGCGATTACCATGAGCTGCGTGGCCTGACGGTCAATGCCGAGCAGGCGCTGGCACTCTCGGGTTTGTTGGGAATTCAACTCGCCGACGACTAGACGCCCCGGCCCTTTGCTCGACCGCTATCTAAAATCAAACCGTCGCAACATCCGATGATTTTTCGCGTTTGCACGATTTTCATCGAATGTTGCGACGGTTTTTGGTGCAAGGTAGCCTGTCTCTTTTTGGCAGGTTACTGGCTATTTAGTACTGCCACATGTGGTTGACGGGGCCAGAGCCTTTGCCCATGTCAAAGCCGGCGGCGAGAGCGCCCGTTAGGTAGGCCTTGCCGGCGTTGACGGCGTCGGCAAGATCCATGCCCTGAGCCAGCGCGCAGGCGATGGCGGACGAAAGCGTGCAGCCGGTGCCGTGTGTGTTGTCGGTCTCGATGCGCTTGTGGCGGAACCACGTGGTGAGCGGATCGCCCAGATGGTTGCCCTCGTCATCGAGTGGCGCGGGTTCGGCCAATACATCGTTGGCCTCGTTGACAAGATGCCCACCCTTAACGAGGGATGCGCAGCCAAAGCGGCGGGCGAGGAGCATGGCAGCATTTTGCTGCGTGCGCTCGGAGTCGACCTCGTAGTCGAGCAGGGCCATGGCCTCGGGAATATTGGGCGTGATAACCGTCGCCAGCGGGAACAGGCGGCGGGTGAGCGCCTCGGCGGCATCTTCGGCAATCAGCCGTGCGCCCGAGGTGGCTACCATGACGGGGTCGACTACCACGTTTGTCGCGTTCCAGGCGCTCAGGCGGTCGGCGATAACCTCGATAATCTCGGCAGAGGAAACCATGCCGATCTTGACGGCGCTTGGGCGGATATCGTCAAATACGGCGTCGATCTGCGCAGCGACGATATCAGGGGAGATATTCTGCACGGCGGTGACACCGAGCGTGTTTTGTGCGGTGATGGCGGTGATGGCCGTCTCGGCATACAGACGGTGCGCCGTGATGGTCTTGATGTCGGCCTGAATGCCGGCGCCACCGCTGGAATCGGATCCTGCGATGGACAGGACGGCAGGTACCTTACTGCGATCCATGTTTGCTCCCTTGTTCGGTCGGAATCAAATGGGTCTTTAAGCCAGCATTATAAAGATGCCCGGGCCGACTCTATGTCGAACCCGGGCGGGCGATGCAATCTTTACGCAAATGTGAGCAAATGTTCACACGTCAACAATTGACGAACACCATGTTACCGATTGTGGCTCCGGTGACGCGTTAGTCCTCCATGCCGAGGTCGATCGTCGTGCCTTCGAACACCTTGTTAACGGTGCGGACGGCGCACATCTTGCCGCACATGGTGCAGGTGCCCTCGGTGGCGGCGGGGGATTCTTCGTAGCGTTTCTTGCCGGTGACCGGGTCGAGAGCACACTTCCACATGGCATCCCAGTCGAGCTTGCGGCGTGCCTGGCCCATCTTGTCGTCCATGTCGCGGGCGTGCGGCACCTTCTTGGCGATATCGGCGGCGTGCGCGGCAATCTTAGTGGCCATGAGGCCATCGAGCACGTCCTGGGCGTTGGGCAGGCACAGGTGCTCGGCCGGCGTCACGTAGCACAGGAAGTCGGCACCGGAGCTGGCGGAGATGGCGCCGCCGATGGCAGCGGTGATGTGGTCGTAACCCACGCCGATATCGGTCACCAGCGGCCCGAGCACATAGAACGGGGCATTGTGGCACAGGCGCTTCTGCAGTTTCATGTTGGCGGCGATCTCGTCGAGCGCCATGTGACCCGGGCCCTCGACCATGACCTGGACGCCGGCGGCCCAAGCGCGCTTGCACAGCTTGCCCAGCTCGATCATCTCAGCGGTCTCGGTGGCATCGTTGGAGTCGTAGAGGCAGCCCGGGCGGCAGGAGTCGCCGAGCGAAATCGTCACGTCGTACTCGTGGCAAATCTCGAGCAGCTCGTCAAAGTACTCGTAGAAGGGGTTTTCGTTGCCGGTGACCTCCATCCAGCCAAACAGTAGCGAGCCGCCGCGACTGACGATGTTCATCAGGCGGCCGGTCTCCTTAAAGGTCTTGGTGACCGACTTGTTGATGCCGCAGTGGATGGTCATAAAGTCCACGCCATCCTCGGCGTGCGCGCGCACGACCTCGAACAGGTCGTCCTTGGTCAGCTTGACCAGCGGCTTTTCCATGTAGCCGATGGCGTCGTACATGGGGACGGTGCCCACCATGAGCGGCGTCTCGTCGATGAGCTGCTGGCGGAACTGGCGCGTTTTGCCCGAGTTGGAAAGGTCCATGATGGCGTCGGCGCCAAAGTCCTCGGCGATCTTGACCTTCTTCCATTCCTCGGCGGCATCGGCCTTGTCGCCCGAGATGCCCAGGTTGACGTTGACCTTGGTGGACAGGCCCTCGCCGACACCAAAGGCGCGCATGCCCTTTTTGATGTGCACGATGTTGGCGGGAATGGCGATGCGGCCGTCGGCCACGCGCTCGCGGATGTACTCGGGGTCGCGATGCTCGCGCTCGGCGACCTCCTTCATCTGCGGTGTGATCTGCCCGGCGCGGGCGAAGTCGATTTGCGTGACGAGCTTGGGCTCGGTCTGTGTGCTCATTGGCACGGCTCCCTTCGTTGGCATTACCCATATCAGGTTTGCGGGTCAGGGCGGGCGCGCCCAGTCTCAGCCTGCCGTCTTGTCCTGCAAGCTCCCCGTTTATGTAATGGGCTCAAGTATAGCTCGAATGGGTACGATTGGCCTAACGAGCGTGCCTGTGGGGAGGCGTACATGGAAGACAAGCATCTATATCGAGAGACACAATGGGATGTATCGGCCGAGGAAAGCCGTGCGCACCATGGCCTTGTCGCGATTGGTTTTGCGGTGCTTGCCGTGTTGGTGATTGCCTTTTGTATTTGGACGTTCGGCGGTCGCGGCGGCGCTGCATGGGAGTTCGAGGCTGATGATAGCCTACCGATTATGACGGTGAGGAGTACTGGCGGTAATGCCAATACGCTCGCCGTTCCGGGCGATTATTGGTACCCGCGCGATGAGTTTGTGCAGTTGCAGCTGAGTGGTGGGTCTATTCCAGGTGAAGAAATCGAACGCGTGACGTTTGACGCGGCGCTCAAAACGCTCACGGTGAAGCTCAAAGATCAAGGAGATGTGCCCACGACTATGGATATCGCCCTGACGGAATGGCGTCTGGAGCCTCCGACGGGTGTTGCGGTGTCCGAGGTTGAGCACGTCAAGATTGTCTATCAGGACGGTTCGACAAACGGGATTGCAAAGGCCGATGGCTTGGCGGAGTAACGGAGTGTTTGGAAACGGCGGGCCTATTGTGCCTGCGCGTTCATGAAAACCAGGGTGTTTTTGTCTGAAAGCTCGGGGATGTGACGATAGCCGATGTTGAATGCGGTGAGCCCGCTTACATCCTCGAGCTTGTTTTCTGCCATCCAGCGCACCATGGAGCCGCGCGCCTTTTTGCTGGCGGTCGATCGCTGAACGGGCTTATCGTTGCGGACGTCTTCGCCAAAAAGGCAGGTGATAACCGTTGTATCCTGTGCAGCATGGGGCAGGACGGCTTTGGCGTATTCCACGCTGGCAAGGTTGACGATCGTAGCGTTGGAGCCCGCCGGAGCGATGACCCGTGCGAGTTTGTCGCCCCAAAACGCGTAGAGGTCTCGGGCATCGTCGACGGCAAGCTTCGCCCCCATTTCGAGCCGATAGGGCGACACGCCGTGGAAGGGGCGTGCGCATCCGTAAAGGCCCGAGAGGATCCACAGATGGTCTTGCAGCCATGCGAGCTGCGCGGAATCCATCACCTCGGGCGCCATGCTCTCGTATTGAATGCCGTGATAGGACATGACGGCAGGGGAGAGGTGACGGGCGAGTGCAGGATTGTCGAGATCGCCGTTTCCCAAGATGGGCCCGAACTCATGCAGGGTGTTGAGGCAAGGCCCCAGCAGTTTGTCACTCACGTTCCATAGCGCCTGCAGACCGCCGCTGCCTTCATTCCGCTCGATATCTAGCAGTGCGCGGTGGAGGCGAGCTGTCTCGTGCACAAAAGGTGGAATGCCCAGGACTTCAAAAGCATCCCTGGCCGCGCGCATTTGCTTGGCGGGCGAAATGATGACCTGCAGCATGGACTCTCCTCTGCCAAATAGGAAGTTGCGGTGGAATACGGTCTGTTTTGGCCGGTTATGGGCCAGTTTAGTCCGTATTTCACCGCAACTGATGAAGGGTTGGTTAGGCTCGCTCGATGAAGGCTTTGTAGCCGCGATAGGCCTCGTAGATATCGGCCTTGTTAGCGACCTCCCACAGGGCGTGCATGGACAGGACGGCAACGCCAGAGTCGATGACGTTCATGCCGTACTTAGCCATGATGTATGCGATGGTGCCGCCGCCGCCCGCGTTGACGCGACCGAGCTCGCAGGTCTGGAAGTCCACGCCGGCCTCGTCCATGATGTCGCGGATGAGGGCCACATACTCGGCGTCGGCGTCGTTAGAGCCGCCCTTGCCGCGGCTGCCCGTGTACTTGTTAAAGCACAGGCCGCGACCCATAAAGGCGGCGTTCTTGGTTTCGAACTTGCCGGCGTAGCCCGGGTCGAAGCCGGCGGACACGTCGGAGGAGAGCATGCGGCTGCGGGCGAGCGCGCGGCGCAGGGCCAGCGGGCTATCCTCGCCGGCGAGCGTCATGATCTCGGCGACGGTGTTCTCGAAGAAGCGGCTCGTCATGCCGGTGGCACCTACGGAACCGATCTCCTCCTTGTCGACGATGAGTGTGATGCTCGTGCGCTCCACGTTGGCGACGTTGATCTGGGCGAGCATGGACGGATAGGCGCAGACACGGTCGTCGTGGCCATAGCCCAGAATCATGGAGCGGTCGAGGCCCATGTCACGGGCGGGGCCGGCGGGCACGACCTCGATCTCGGCGGAGAGGAAGTCCTCCTCCTCGACGTCGTACTGCTCCTTGAGGATATCCAGGAACATCTGCTTGACGGGCTCCTTGGGAGCGTCCTTGTCGTCCTCGTCAAACTTGACGGGGCGGCCGCCCACGATCACGTCGAGGATCTCGGCGTCGACGGCGTCCTTGGCGGGCTTGGCCATCTGCTCGCTCGAGAGGTGGATCAGCAGGTCGGAGATGGTAAAGACCGGGTCGTCGGCCTTGTCACCGATGTTGAGGTCGACGGTGGTGCCGGCCTTTTTGCAGATGCCGCCCACGAGTGCGAGCGGGGAAGCGACCCAGTGGTAGCTCTTGACGCCGCCATAGTAGTGCGTGTCGAGATAAGCCATGTCGCCGGCCTCGAAGACGGGGTTCTGCTTGAGGTCCAGGCGCGGCGAGTCCACGTGGGCGCCCAGGATGTTAAAGCCCTGCTCGAGCGGGGCGGTGCCCAGGTTGACGAGCATGAGGTCCTTGCCGTGGTTGGCGGCGTACACCTTGTCGCCGGACTTGAGCGCGCGGCCCTCGGCGATCACGGTCTCCAGATTGACGTAGCCCGCCTCCTCGGCCATCTTGATACCGGCCTTGACGCACAGGCGCTCGGTCTTGTTCTCACTCAAAAACTGCTTATAGCCGCGGCAAAGCTCCTCGAGCTCCTCGATCTGCTGTGGCGTGTACTTTTTCCATGCGCTGGGACGCTCCATGACGCAGGCTCCTTTCGGATCGATCGTGCTGGTTGATGTACCGTGAGCCATCGTATCACGCGCGGGCCCGCGGCGGCAGGGAAGCCTGATGTGCGGTGGCCGCGGGGCGGGGAGCGTGTAAACTGGTGTGAGCAAACCGTGCCCAGCCCAAAGCGAGGTATTCAATATGTCTGAAAAGCGCCGTACCTTTGCCGTCATCGACGGCAACTCGCTCATGCATCGCGCCTTCCACGCCGTGCCGCCGACCATGAACGCGCCGGACGGTCGCCCCACCAACGCGATCTTTGGTTTTCTGAACATGTTCCTCAAGATGATCGATGCCTTTAATCCCGACGGCGTTGTCGTGGCGTTTGACAAGGGCAAGCCGCGCGTGCGTATGGAGATGCTGCCGCAGTACAAGGCGCAGCGCCCGCCCATGGACCCCGACCTGCACGCGCAGTTCCCCATGATCAAGGAGCTGCTCGCCGCGCTCAACGTGCCCATTTTGCAGTCCGAGGGCTGGGAAGGCGACGATATCCTGGGAACCATGGCGCGCCTGGGCGAGGAGGCCGGCTGCGACATGCTGCTGGTGACCGGCGACCGCGACATGTATCAGCTCGTGACCGAGCACGTCAACGTGGTCTCGACTCGCAAGGGCCTGTCCGACGTGGCGATCATGACGCCCGAGAGCGTGGACGACCTGTATCACGGCATCACGCCGGCGCTCGTGCCCGATTTTTACGGTCTGAAGGGCGATACGTCGGACAACATTCCCGGCGTACCGGGCATCGGCCCCAAAAAGGCGAGTGCGCTCATCGCGCAGTACGGCAGCCTTGACGAGGTCATCGCGCATGCTGACGAGGTCAAGGGCAAGATGGGAGAAAACCTGCGCGCACACATCGACGACGCGCTGCTGAGCCGTAAGGTGGCGACCATCCGCACCGATGCGCCCGTTGAGCTCGATTTTGAGGCGACGTCCTTCCCGGCGTTTTCCGCCGATGAGGTTTCCGCGGCGCTGGGCACGCTTGGTATCACCGCCATGCAGAACCGTTTCTTGGCGCTGATCGGCGGCGAGGGCGGGGCAGCTGCCAGCACGTTTGAGATTCCCGCCGTTTTGCGCGCAGCCGCCGGCGATGCTGGCGCGCTTGGTGCCGTTGCGGCTGAGGTCTCCCGCGTGATTGATGCCGGCGAGTGGGTCGCCGCCGTGGTGGACGATGACAAGGAAGAGGGCGCGCTCTTTGGGCTGACGCGCACGCTGTGGTTGGCGACGTCCAAGGGCCTGTTTGCGCTCGAGGAGGGCGACAGCGGTGCGGCGGCTGAGGTTGAGGGCTTCAACTTCGCCCACGGCGTGATTGCCGGCGTGCTCGCGCGTCTGTTTATGGAAGGCCGTGTGGCGAGCCCGGATATGAAGGCGCTTCTGCATGAGCTTTCGCCCATCGATTCTTCTGAGCTCGAGCTCATGGATCCGCTGGCAGTCGATTCCACGCGCATCTTCGATACCGTTGTTGCCGCCTACCTGTTGGATTCCGACCGCTCCGAGTTTGACGAGGTGTATCTGGCCGATACGTATCTGCAGATGGCGCTGCCTGCGGCGCGCGGCGCAGAGGGTGCTGGCGAGGACGCTCCTGCGCCCGCCGCTCGCACGGCGGCCTTGACGCTGGCGCTGGTTGCACCGCTGCGTGACCGCATGGCCCGCGAGAACGCCGCCAACGTGTTCGATGGGATCGAGATGCCGCTCGTGCCGGTGCTTGCCAAGATGGAGCGCGCGGGCATGCTCGTGGACCCCGACCGCCTGCACAGTCTGTCCGAGGGCCTGGCGACCCAGATTGCCGATGTCGAGCGCAGCATTCGCGACCTGGCCGGCGACGAGACCTTTAACATCGGCAGCCCCATGCAACTCTCGCACGTGCTGTTTGATGTTATGGGACTTCCGACCAAGGGCCTCAAAAAGACCAAGCGCGGCTACTATTCGACCAACGCCAAGGTGCTGAGCGACCTTGCCCGCGACCACGAGATCGTGCGCCTGGTTTTGGACTGGCGTGAGAAGTCCAAGATTAAGTCGACCTATCTGGACACGCTGGGCCCGCTGCGCCGTGGTGACGGGCGTGTGCACACCACGTACAACCAGACCATCACCGCGACGGGGCGTTTGTCTTCGAGCGACCCCAATCTGCAAAACATTCCGACGCGCTCGGAGCTGGGGCGTACCGTCAAGACGGCGTTCTCGGCGGGCGAGGGCAGCGTCTTTTTGGCGGTGGACTACTCGCAGATCGAGCTGCGCCTGCTCGCGCATCTTTCGGGTGACGAGCACCTGGTGCGCGCCTTCAACGAGGGCGAGGACTTCCATGCCGAGACGGCCGCGCGCGTATTTGGCGTGCCGGTGTCCGAGGTGACACCCGACCTGCGTAGCCGCGCCAAGGCCGTGAACTTTGGCATCGTGTACGGTCAGCAGGCCTATGGTCTGTCGCAGTCGCTGCACATCTCGATGGCCGAGGCGCGCGATATGATCGATCGCTACTACGAGGCCTACCCGGGTGTGCGCACGTTCCTCGACAATGTGGTGGCGCGAGCCAAGCAGACGGGCTATGCCGAGACCATGTATGGCCGCAGACGCCATATTCCCGAGCTCAAGGCCAAAAACCCGCAACTCCGCGGCTTTGGCGAGCGCACGGCCATGAACCACCCCATGCAGGGCACCGCGGCCGACATCATCAAGATCGCCATGGCCCGCGTGAGCCGCCGCCTGGAAGAAGAGGGTTTTGCCGCCCACATGATCTTGCAGGTACACGACGAACTGGACTTTGAGTGCCCCGTCAACGAAGTCGAGCGCCTAACCACCATGGTCCGCGACGTCATGGAACACGTAGTAGACCTCCGCGTACCGTTGATCGCCGAAGCCAGCACCGGCATAACCTGGGCCGACGCGAAATAGGGAAGCACTCCGTAAGGCAAGCTCGCCCAAGACGCAAGCCCCCACATACTTAAGATTTGGGACAAACACTACTGATTAATTTGTCCCACAGTAACCAAAACAGAGGGGAGCCCCTTCCAACAAGGGGCTCCCCTCTGCTCAAATCATTTCAGCTAAGTATCTAGACACTCAAGACGCCATCTTGGCGGCAGGAAAGTAAACCTAGGACCTGGCCGGGCCGCGCGGATTAGTTTTTCGTAGGTTCCGCACGCAAAGGAAAGCACTTAATGTGCTTTCCGAGCGAGCCCAGGACCTGACCGAACGAAAAACTAATCCGCGCCGCCCGGCCAGGTCCGACGTGCCACGTTACCGAGCCGCCAAGATAGCGTCGATGAGCGTCAGTACGCCCCCGTCGTTGTTGCTCGGAATACGCCACTTGGCATGCGCGTTCATATGCTCCTCGGCATTGTCCACGATAAAGCTGTGACCGACGCGCTCAAGCATGGGGATGTCGTTGTACGTATCGCCCACGGCAGCGGCGTCGGCGATATCGATGCCCAGGCGCTCGCAGAGATGTGCTACGCCCGACCCCTTGTCGACGCCCAGATTCATAAAGTCGATCCACTCGCGGCCCGCATTGGTGACGTAGAGTTTGTCCGAGAACTCGGGGCTGTAGTCCTCGCGAAACGCTGGCTCGGCATCGTAGGCGGGGAAGAAGATCGAAATCTTGTTAGACTCGATGTCAATGCCCTCAAAGCTATCGACGTAGTTGATCGTGTTGTAGTAGACGCTGATCTCGTCGTGGTATTGATGATCGCGGGCAAGTACATAGAACTCGTCGAAGCAGCACAGGACGGGGACAGCGCGCGAATCCTCCGAGGCGCGGCTCAAGACCTGCTGATACAGCGCCACGTCGATAGTGCTCTTATAGATATAGTTGCCGCGGTAGATAACGCACGCGCCGTTATCGGGGCAAAAAGCGATGCGGCTCTTGATGTCCTCAAACATCTCCTCGAGTTTGGGGGCGGGGCGTCCGCTGGCGGGGCAGAACACGATGCCAGCCTCGGCGAGCTTGTCCAGGCGCTCGTCGAGGCCCTGAGGCAGCACGCGCTCGTCGGTCAGTAACGTCTTGTCCATATCGACAGCGAGAATCTTAATGTTGCCGATGTTGGCGTCTGATTCGTAAGTCTGCATAAAACGCGCCTTTCGGTTTCCAGAATGTTTCGGGTGATTGACCCTCTACTTGATAGTCGGGCGTATTTTCGCAGGATTGGCGCATATTTGCATCATCATTCACAAAGTAATGAAAAAACTTTTCAGAAATTTGAATTTGTCGCTTGTACAGCAGGCACTTTAGCGTAATATAGCGACCATCGAAAACGGAGACGGAAAAACAACCGCTTACCGAGGAAAAGGTGCCGTTTACGATATTAGAATTGCGCCCGGCGATAGGTGAAAGGAGAGGCAGATGCAGTTCGTAAAGATTATCACTACTGCAGACAATGCCATCCGACGCCAGCGCGCAATTTCCCGACGACGATAACAATCGTCTCTGTCCGCATGGGGCTAAATGCCCCAACAGAGTCATTTTGAGGTCGTTGGGTTTTAGCACGACATTGCTGCATGTTTCTAGGGCATGTATGTGCTGATTTTTGCTATTTAACCTGATATTGCACGGTTTTTGACCTCGAAATGACTTGCAACTGACCGATGTTCTAACTAGCTACCAAGGGCGAAAGGAAACAGCCATGAGCAAGGAAAAAGTCGTTCTCGCATATTCCGGTGGTCTTGATACATCCGTATGTGTCAAGTGGCTTCAGGACGAGAAGAATCTTGATGTCGTTTGCGTCTGCGGTAACGTGGGCCAGGAGGAGACCGGCCTGGATGCCAAGAAGCAGAAGGCGCTCGACCTGGGCGTTCTGGATTGCCAGGTGCTCGATCTGCGCGACGAGTTCTCCGATGAGTTCCTGACTAAGGCTATCGCCGCAAACTCTATGTACGAGAACAAGTACCCGCTGCTCTCCGCCCTGTCCCGCCCGCTGCTCGCCAAGAAGCTCGTCGAGGTTGCTCACGAGTTTGGCGCGACCTACGTCGCCCACGGCTGCACCGGCAAAGGTAACGACCAGGTCCGTTTTGAGGCTGCCGTCAAGGCGCTCGACCCCGAGCTCAAGGTTATTGCCCCGGTTCGCGAGTGGGATCTGAAGTGCCGTCCGGACGAGGTCGCCTACGCCCACGCCCACAACGTGCCGGTTCCCGAGGGTACCAACGACAACCCCTATTCCATCGACGACAACCTGTGGGGTCGCGCCATTGAGTGCGGTCACCTGGAGGATCCCTGGAACGAGCCGCTCGACGACGCCTGGGTTATGACCAAGAACCCCGAGGATACGCCCGACGCCCCGACCTACACCGAGATTGAGTTTGAGGCGGGCAAGCCCGTCGCCGTCGACGGCAAGAAGATGAAGCTCTCCGAGATCGTCATCGTCCTTAACAAGATTTCCGGCGACAATGGCTTTGGTCGCCTGGACCTGGTCGAGGATCGTCTGGTGGGCCTCAAGAGCCGCGAGTGCTATGAGGTCCCCGGCGCCCTGACGCTTATCACCGCCCACAAGGCGCTCGAGGACATTTGCGTTGAGGGCGACCTGCTCAAGGAGAAGATTAAGCTTGAGCAGGATTGGGCCACCGCCGTGTATAACGGCCAGTGGTACAGCCCGCTCAAAAACGCGCTCGATGCCTTTATGGCCGACACCCAGAAGTTCGTGACCGGCACCGTCCGTCTGAAGTTCTTTAAGGGCAACTGCCATGTCGTCGGCCGCAAGAGCCCCTTCAGCCTCTACGATTACGGCCTGGCCACCTACGACCGCGACACCACGTTTGATGAGAAGGCCAGCGCCGGCTTTATCGAGATCGATACGCTGTCGCTCAAGACGTGGGCTAAGGTCCAGGGTCCCAGCTCCGCTGCAGCCCAGGCCTAAGGCTTCTCTTCCTTGGTATCCGCGCGGCCCATCCGCGTGATACATAACGGGCGCACGGGGTCCCTACCTTTCGTTATGCTTGCTGACACTTCTTAACATCGGTGGCCCCTACGTTCCGCCCGCATATATGATGCCGCATCTGCGGCTGAGTCCGAGCCCCGCCGGGGTTGTCCGGCGGGGCTCTTTCTATCAATTTGGCGGCTCTGCGCCTATATATATCTGAGGAGTACCTACTATGTTTGACGCTATTGCACACTCTTTGCTTTCTCTTGCCCCCGAGCTCGATACCGCCAAGGTGGAGGAGGTCCCCATGAGCCTGAAGGCCTGGATTGACGCCTCGCAGGGTAACCTCAGGAGGGAATCCATGGGCGCCAAGTGCATGGTGCGTCACTTCTTCGCTATTTAGCTTGTCAGCCTCGCGCACGGTGGGGAATGTGTAAAACTAGCGGTTGATAAATCGCTTTAGCGATATGGCGCATTGCTTTGGGCGCTTGTTTTGGTATTTGGAGAAAGGGGACGGTTCCATGGCTCTTTGGGGCGGTCGTTTTGAGGCGGGCGTGGCCGAGGTCACGCAGGAGTTTGGCGCGTCGCTGCCGGTCGACAAACATCTCTATAAGCAGGATATCGCCGGCTCTAAGGCGCATGCCAAAATGCTGGCGGCCCAGGGCATCATCAGTGCCGAGGACGAGCAAGCGATTGCCAAGGGCCTGACTGGAATCGAACAGGATATCGATGCCGGCAACTTCACCTTCGACATCAACGACGAAGACATTCATATGTCCATCGAGAGCGAGCTGACGCGTCGCATCGGCGAGGCCGGTAAGCGCTTGCATACCGGACGTTCGCGCAACGACCAGGTGGCGACCGACACACGCCTGGGCGTCAAGGCACTGGCCAAGGAGCTCATGGAGGCCAATCTTGAGCTGCGCCATGTGCTGGTGGATGCGGCTAAGAAGTACGACAAGGTGATTCTGCCGGGCTACACGCACATGCAGCACGCTCAGCCCGTGCTGCTGTCGCATCATCTGCTGGCGTATTCCTGGATGTTCGCGCGTGACTTTACGCGCCTGAAGGCCGCCTTTGATGCCGCCGACAACTGCCCGCTGGGTGCTGCCGCGCTTGCCGGTACGAGCTATCCGCTCGATCGTCAGATGACGGCTGCCGAACTTGGCTTTGCGGGCGTGATTCCCAACTCGCTCGATGCGGTTTCCGACCGTGATTTCCTGCTCGATCTGCATTACGCCGGATCCGTCATGGCGATGCACCTGTCGCGTCTTTCCGAGGAGATCGTGCTGTGGTCGAGCTCCGAATTTGGCTTTATCACGCTTTCAGACTCCTACTCCACCGGCTCGTCTATCATGCCGCAGAAGAAGAATCCCGACTTTGCCGAGCTTATCCGCGGTAAGAGCGGTCGCGTGTACGGCAACCTGGTGCAGCTGCTGGTAACCATGAAGGGCCTGCCGCTCGCTTATAACAAGGACTTGCAGGAGGACAAGGAGGGCGCGCTCGATACCGCACATACGCTTATGCAGTGCCTGTCCGTTATGGCGGGCATGATCTCGACCTGGACTGTCAACGAGGTCGCCATGGCGCGCGAGTGTGGCGCGGGCCACTTGGCAGCCACTGATGTTGCCGATTACCTGGCAAAGCGCGGCCTGCCGTTCCGTGAGGCGCATGCCGTGGTGGGCCATCTGGTCCTGATGTGTGAGAAGCGCGGCTGCAATCTTGAGGACCTGCCGTTTGAGGTGTTTCAGGAGGCAAGCCCGCTCTTTGAGCGCGATATTACCGAGGCGCTCGACATCCCGTCGATCGTTGCCGCGCGCACGACCGAGGGCGGCACCGCTCCTGCCGCCGTTGCCGTGCAGCTGGGGCGCGCCGAGACGCAGCTTGCGGCCGATGAGGGCGTGTTTGGCTCGTTGACCAAGGTCGTCGAGATGGGCCACGGAGCTAATTAGCTTATTGGATGCGTCTGTCTGGTGCGTTCATCATATCTTGCCTTTACGGGTGCCTGCTACGGTGGGCGCCCGTTTTGTTATAGAGAAGGAAGGAGCTTGTCGAGAACTTCTGTAGGACCTTTGGGCAGGTTGTGAAGGGGGTACGTTCGCGGGTGGCAACCGACCGCCCGCTCTGTTCCATGTGGTTGATGAGCGGTCGGATGGTACTCTAATCGGGCTTCGAAACAGAAGTGACACATATGGAGCGCTTTAATGAATTGCAGCGTTTCAATAAACAGCTTTTTGTTTAACTGCAGCTAAAACTCTGTTACGATGCAGTCCAGGCGGGTGCCGGAATGGGACTTGGGCACGCGCGAACCTACTTGAAAGGCTACCTTATGGCTATCGAGAAGACCTTCATCATGATTAAGCCCGACGCGGTGCGCGATCGCAAGATCGGCGAGATCGTTGCTCGTATTGAGCGTAGCGGCCTTGTCATCGAGCGCATGGAGATGACCACGCTCGAGCGCGCTACCGTCGAGGAGCACTACGCCCATCTGGCCGACAAGCCCTTCTTTGGCGGTCTCTGCGACTTTATGACGAGCGGTCCGGTCGTCAAGATGGTTGTTTCCGGTCTTTCCGCTGTCTCCAAGATGCGCACCCTTATGGGCGCCACCAACCCGCTTGATGCTGCTCCTGGCACCATCCGCGGCGACTTCGCCGTCGATGTCAACGCCAACGTGATCCACGGCTCCGACTGCCTGGAGAACGCCGAGATCGAGATCAAGCGCTTCTTTGGCTAAACCAGCTTTGACTCCTTAAAGCTGTTAGCGTGTGGCTTGGGCGCCGCGGAGCTCCATCCGCGGCGTCCTTTTATTCCGGTAGATTTTTGGTAAACGCATAGAAAACTACTAAAGAGCCCCGTCCGGATGTTTCTTCCGGGCGGGGGCTGGCGCTAGCGTATGGCTTTGTAAGTCTTTAGGCCTCGTCGACAATCTTTAGTCCGCGGGTCTGGTCGATCTCGTTGAGGAGATTGACGCGACGCTCGTGGCGGCCGCCCTCAAACTCGGCGTCGAGCCATTCGTCGACAATCATCTTGGCGAGCTCGGAGCCCACGACGCGGGCGCCAAAGGCCAGCACGTTGGTGTTGTTGTGCATACGGGAGAGCTTGGCGCTGAAGGGCTCGGAGCACACGACGGCGCGTACGCCCTCGACCTTGTTGGCAGCCAGGCTAATCCCGACGCCGGTACCGCAGATCAAGATACCCAGGTCGACGTCACCGTTGGCCACGGCCTTGCCCACCTTGTAACCGGCGATGGGGTAGTCGAAGCTCTCGGAGGTGTCGGTGCCATAGTTCACGACCTCGCAGCCGCGCTCCTTCAGGTGCTCGGAAATGATGTTCTTGAGCTCGACGGCGGCGTGGTCGTTACCGATACCGATCTTCATGAGTGGTTCCTCTCTGGTCCGTGCGGCGGAATTGCTAAAGGTTTTACCGCGTTCGACTGCATGATAGCGCGACTTTTGTGTAAACGCTCGGGCGTTTTTTGGTCAAACGCTTAAGCATGCAACAAGACCTGCTTTTCATGAATGAATGCCGCCAGTCTGTGCTTGAGCGCCGTCCGCCGGAACCGTGGTTGCGGTTTTTGATGCATTGTTATCAAATAAAGGAGCTAACTTTTTTGAGAGACCAGCCCGTTATGCAAGCAGGAGATACCTATGCCTACCGATTCCCTTCGTGATGCCGCGTTTTGCGATGTTTTGAACCGCGAGCTTGTCTGTGCGCTCGGCTGCACCGAGCCTATTGCCGTTGCCTATGCAGCGGCGTTGGCGAGCCAGACGCTCGGTTGCGAACCCGATCATATGGACGTTGCCTGCTCGGGCAACATCATCAAGAACGTTAAGAGCGTGACCGTGCCCAACTCGGGCGGTATGCACGGTATTGAAGCTGCAGCCGTGCTGGGTGCCGTGGGCGGTGACGCCAAGAGCGCGCTTGAGGTGCTCGAGAGCGTTAACGATGAAGACCGCGCTCGTGTGGCCGAGCTCCTCGCCGACGCCGGCTACTGCGATGTGTCGCTTGTCGAGGGTGTGCCCAACCTCTACATCAAGGTGACTGCGACGGCCGGGGGCCATACCGCGGTCGTCGAGATTACCGATCACCACACTAATGTCACGTGCCATACGCTCGACGGTATTCCGGTATGCGGCAAGTCGGCGGGGGAGTGCGCCGCCTGCGCCGAGCGCGTGGTGGCCGAGCGTGCGGCAGATAACGCCGATACGCCCATGTCCATTGATTCCATCATCGACTTTATCGAGGACGGTGACATTGAGGGCGCCCGCGCTGCCGTTGAGCGTCAGATTGAGCTGAATGGCGCAATCAGTGCCGAGGGCCTTGCGCACGCTTGGGGCGCCGAGGTGGGTCGTACGCTGCTGGGTGCTCGTGCCGATGACGTCGCCTGCCGTGCCCGTGCCCGTGCGGCCGCCGGGTCCGACGCCCGCATGAACGGTTGCGCGCTGCCGGTCGCCATTGTGTGCGGCTCGGGCAATCAAGGCATTACCTGCGCATTGCCCGTCATGGAGTATGCCGAGTACCTGCGTTGCGACCACGAGCGTCTGGTACGCGCCGTGATGCTGTCCGATCTTATCGCCGTGCATATCAAGAGCTATATTGGTGCGCTTTCGGCGTTTTGCGGTGCTATTTGCGCCGCGTGCGGCGCCGGCGCTGCGATTACCTTGCTGTGCGGTGGCACGCGCGAGCAGATTGGCGCGACGGTCTCGAATACGCTCGGTAACGTGGGCGGCATCGTGTGCGACGGCGCCAAGGCGAGTTGTGCCGCCAAGATTTCGGCTGCCGTCGATGCGGCGATTCTGGGACATGACATGGCCATGCAGGGGCGTGGCTTCCGTGCCGGCGAGGGTTTGATCCAGGATACCGTCGAGCAGACGATTGCCAGCATGGGCTACGTGGGCCGTGTGGGTATGAAGGACACCGACGTCGAGATCCTCAACATCATGATCGGCAAAACCCAAGTGTGCTAGGACAGTTCGTCGGCTACTTGGTGTTCGTAGAAGGCTTCTACTACGGCGTTAAAGTCGCGGGCGAAGCCTTCCATGGTTCCGCGCCAGGTGACTCGGTTGGGCTTGCCCTGGCCTACATAGGCAGTCTGAATGCCGCAGGCGGGGTTAGGGAAGTCGCGTTTGGGATCGTTGCCCACCATAAGGACCTCGTGCGGTTCGAGCCCCATCACCTGAAGCTGCTCTAGATAGTAGGTGGCATCAGGCTTGCAGCGGGTGGCGTTTCCCATGTGCGTGACGAGCTCAAAGGGGGCGTCGGCCAGGTCGCCCCAACCCATGCGGCACTCGATGGCCCCCTGCGGAAAGCTGGGGTTGGTAAAGAGCGCGCAGCGCAGCCCTGCGTCCTGTACGGCCTGAAGCGCGGCGTGTGCGCCCGGCATGGCATGGGCGTTGATGAGTTCGTCATTCTTGTACGGAAGAACTTCGCGGTCGTAGTAGGTAAACGCCTCGTAGATAAGTGGGTCCGAGAGGCAAATGCCGCATCGGCGCTCGACCTCTTCTTGGTAAAACTCAAGATTGGTGCGATTGTCCGTGCTGCTGCGGCGATTGGCGTTGAGGTCGACCAGGATGGTGCCGAGGCGTGCCATCGTGCCACCGCGGCTGCGGCGCCCGATATCCGCGAGCATCGAAGAGACATCCTTAAAATAGCGAAGGATGAACGCGTTGAGGTTGATGCTAAGAAGCGTTTCGTCCATATCGAAAACGACTGCTTTGAGCACGCGGGCACCTTTCTCGAAAAATCGTTCTAGAATCGTATGTCTGGGATACTTTACCCCAAAGCCGAATGCCTGGCTGGTTATCGTCAAGTTGCGGAGACGTGTGTTCATAAGATTACGAAAAAGTCTCCACACGAGTAAAAAATCGCAGTTCACGCTTGAAATCGAACTCATTTCCCCGTAACCTATACGAACGTGATTGCATAAGCGTCACATTAGTATCTGTCGGCTCCCGAGTGTTCCTAAACGTTGTGTGCTTGTCGCACCCTTCTGTAGGTCCTAGCAATCGGGGCCCCGTAGTTCGAAAGGGGTCCACCTTTGAGTGAGATTCAGAACTCGTCCATTTTCTCTCTTGACGATGTCAACGAGGAGGAGATGAACAACCTCATCGACGGTACGATTACCGACTTTGATGAGGGCGATCTCGTTAACGGCACTGTCGTTAAGATCGAGCATGACGAGGTGCTCGTTGACATCGGATTCAAGTCCGAGGGCGTTATCCCGGTCCGCGAGCTGTCCATCCGCAAGGACGCTAACCCTGCAGACATCGTTGCACTCGGTGATCCCATCGAGGCTCTGGTTCTCCAGAAGGAGGACAAGGACGGTCGTCTGGTCCTGTCCAAGAAGCGTGCCGAGTACGAGCGTGCTTGGAACCGCATCGAGGAGAAGTTCAACTCCGGCGAGAACGTCGAGGGCGAGGTTATCGAGGTTGTCAAGGGCGGCCTGATCCTCGACATCGGCCTGCGTGGCTTCCTGCCCGCTTCCCTCGTCGACCTCCGTCGCGTCAAGGACCTCACCTCCTACATGGGCACCCGCATCGAGGCCCGCGTCATCGAGATGGACCGCAACCGCAACAACGTTGTCCTCTCCCGTCGCGTCGTGCTTGAGGAGTCCCGTAAGGCCGAGCGCTCCGAGATCCTGTCCAAGCTCAAGTCTGGCATGCGTCTCCAGGGCACCGTTTCCTCCATCGTCGACTTCGGCGCCTTCGTCGACCTCGGCGGTATCGACGGCCTCATCCACATCTCCGAGCTCTCCTGGAACCACGTCAACCATCCTTCCGAGGTTGTCAAGGTCGGCCAGGAGGTCGAGGTCGAGGTTCTCGACGTCGATCTCAACCGCGAGCGCATCTCCCTGGGTCTCAAGCAGACCACCGAGGATCCGTGGCGCGCACTGGTCAAGAAGTACCCCGTCGGCGCTATCGTCGAGGGCACTGTGACCAAGCTTGTCCCGTTCGGCGCTTTCGTCGATCTGGGCGAGGGCATCGAGGGCCTGGTGCACATCTCCGAGATGGCCAACAAGCACGTCGATCAGCCTTCTCAGGTCACCCATGTGGGCGACAAGGTTCAGGTCAAGGTCATGGAAATCGACCTCGACCGTCGTCGTATCTCCCTGTCCATGAAGTCTGCTGCTGAGACTCTGGGCGTCGAGATCGAGGTTACCCCGCTGCCCTCCGAGAAGAAGGACGAGGAGACCGACGCCGAGTAAATCGGTTTGACGATCACTTGTTTTAAGGGATCCGTCCGTAATGGACGGGTCCCTTTTTGCATTTGCTGCTGAGGTGCGCGATGTCGTCCGCGCGCAATGCTGTCCGAGCTGTCCACAGGCTATTAGGTTTTCGGTGCATGAAAAAATGCCGACATCCCGCCTCGGGGAGGAGGCGGGAACGCACCGAGTAGACGGAGGGGTGCGGAGCGCGGTCGCGTCTCGACTGACGACGTTGCCCATCGACAGGACCATTGTAGCGCATGGCGGTTCTTGGTTTATCGTGTCGAGCGTTTGCGTTGTGCCATTGCCTGCGGTAACGGTGTGCTACACTCTTGCACTGCTGAGTGGGCCAGACGGTCGCGCGATGTGCTGCTTGCAGTACGCGTGAGGAAAGTCCGGGCTCCAGAGGGCGGGATGCCGGCTAACGGCCGGGCGGAGTGATCCGACGGAAAGCGCCGCAGAAAAGAAGACTCCCACCTGCGCCGCAAGGCGTAAAGGGAAAAGCTGAAACGGTGGTGTAAGAGACCACCAGCGTCGTGGCAACATGGCGGCTTGGCAAGCCCCATCCGGAGCAAGCGCGAATAGGAACGCTATGGGCCGGCCCGGTCCGCGTTCGGGTAGCGTGCGTGGAGCTGCACGGTAACGTGCAGACAAGATAAATGACCGTTCACGACAGAACCCGGCTTATCGGCCCACTCGGCACTTTGTTGACGCTGCGAACCCGTCAGCGCGGCAATCTGCCTTTCAAACCTTCGGGCATGACCATAAGGTCAATGCCCTCGGCTTTCAAGGCACCTTGCTCGCGCTGACGGGTTCTCGCTTTCGTTGACGGAATCATCGGCGTTGCCATTCTTTTTACTAGGGTTATCGTATTATTGAGGCTGTTTGTTGCTGCGCTTTATTTTGTTGAGGGGCTTTGTTGGACAGCTATTTTACTCTGCAATCGAATATTGAGGTTTCGGGCGAGTTTGTGGACCGCAAGAGCCGGTTTATTGCCCAGCTGGTCCATATTGAGTCCGAGGACGAGGCGAATGCCTTTATCGAGATGGTTCGCAAGCGTCATTACGACGCTCGACACAATGTTCCCGCGTGGATTTTGGTCGATGGACGCGAGCGCCAGAGCGATGATGGTGAGCCGAGCCGCACGAGCGGTATGCCGACACTCGAGGTGTTGCGCGGTGCGGAGCTCAAAAATGTTTGCTGCGTAGTGACACGCTATTTTGGTGGTACGTTGTTGGGGCCCGGTGGCTTGGTACGCGCCTATACCGCGGCGACGCAGGCGGCGGTGGCCGCGGCTCAGGAGGCCGGGCAGATCGTCGAGATGACGAGTGTCGTGCCTGTTGACGTGCATGTGGCCTATCCGCAGTATGAGCAGGTGCTTCGCTTGGCCCAGGATTCCGGTGCCAAGGTTTCGGATACCGAGTACGCGGATGCTGTGACACTTCATTTGGTGTTTAAGGCGGGGGAGCAGGGGTCGTTTTGCGCTAAGATGCGCGAGCTTATGGCGGGGCGCGAGGAGATTGAGGTCAGCGCTCCCGAGTTTGCTGAGTTCTAACGACGACGGCCGGCGTGCATTTGGATGAATCCCAAGCGCGCCGGCTGTCGTTTTATGTTGCTGCCGTTTACTCGGCGAGCTGCTTTAGCACATCGCAGGCGATCTCGACGGCATCGTCGATGCAGCCGGGGCAGCTGCGGAGCGGACCCTTGTCCGATCCGATGCCCTTGAGCGTGCCGCAGACGGTCGTCGTGTTCTTCTCGCCAAAACGCTTGGCGATTTCGCGCGACAGCTTGTAGGTATGGCCCTTGGTCTTGGGGTTTTCCATGCCATCGCTCATTACAAAGCCCATGATGGCCACGGCACCCGAGATGGCGCCGCAGGTTTCGGTCATGCCGCCCATGCCGGCGCCAAAGCCCTCGGTGATGGTAAATGCGACCTGGGGGTCGAGCCCGACGGCGGGCGCGAGCGTGCAGGCGACGGCCTGCGCGCAGTTAAAGCCGCGGGCGTGGTACTCGGCAGCCTGAGCCTGACAGGCGGTGATGTCGAGCTGGGCTGTATCGATTTGCTTCATCGGTGTCTCCTTGATTGCGGTGTACCCGCCTATGGTACCCTTGCTGGCGCATTCGCTTATCGAGACCGCAGTGCATATCTCATTGTTTTTCGCCATCGAACACTTTCTAAAGATTTGGGACAAATAAACCTGATTAATTTGTCCCATAACCTATCGGCGGGATGGGTTGAGAGGGGTGCGGGGTAGCGGTATCGTGAACCGAATAAAACAAAACCCAAGTAAGGGAGTTGGATATGTGCGAGCAGACTATCGGTACCACGTGCGTTCAGGGCGGCTATCATCCGGGCGATGCGGAGCCGCGCCAGGTGCCCATCTACCAGTCCACCACGTGGAAATACGACACGTCCGAGCACATGGGCAAGCTGTTTGACCTGGAGGAGTCGGGCTACTTCTACAGCCGTCTGCAGAATCCCACGTGCGATTTGGTTGCCGCCAAGATCTGCGAGATGGAGGGCGGCACCGCTGCGATGCTCACGAGTTCGGGCATGGCCGCGAACTTCCTCGCGATCTTTAACGTGGCCGGTGCCGGTGATCACGTGGTCGCGAGCTCTGCTATCTACGGCGGTACGTATAACCTGCTCGCCCACACCATGGGCCGCATGGGCGTGACTTGCACGTTTGTCGCCCCCGACTGCACCGATGAGGAGCTCGAGGCAGCCTTTGAGCCCAATACCAAGCTCGTCTTTGGCGAGACGATTGCCAACCCTGCCCTTGCCGTGCTCGATATTGAGCGCTTTGCCAAGGCCGCGCATGACCACGGCGTGCCGCTGATGGTCGACAACACCTTCCCGACGCCCGTGATGTGCCGTCCCTTTGAGTGGGGCGCCGACATCGTTACGCACTCCACCACCAAGTACATGGATGGACATGCTGCCTACCTGGGCGGCGTGATCGTTGACCACGGCCAGTTTGACTGGATGGCCCATGCAGACAAGTTCCCGGGTCTCACCACGCCCGACGAGAGCTACCACGGCGTAACGTATGCCGAGAAGTTCGGTCGCGAGGGTGCCTTCATTACCAAGGCAACCGCTCAGCTCATGCGCGACCTTGGCCCCATGCAGAACCCGCAGGCGGCGTTCTTCTTGAACAGCTCGCTCGAGAGCCTGCATGTGCGCATGCCGCGTCATTGCGAGAACGGCCTGGCCGTTGCCAAGTTCTTGCAGAGCCATCCCAAGGTGCGCTTCGTGAGCTATCCAGGCCTGGAGGGCGATAAGTACTATGACCTGGCTCAGAAGTACATGCCTAACGGTACCTGCGGCGTTGTGAGCTTTGGCTTTAACGGTGGTCGCGCGGCGGCCGAGACCTTTATGAAGAGCCTTAAACTTGCCCAGATCGCCACGCATGTGGCTGACGCCCGCACCTGCTGCCTGCATCCTGCTAACGCTACGCATCGCCAGATGAACGATGAGGAGCTCATCGCCTGTGGCATCTCTGCCGACATGGTGCGCCTGTCGTGCGGCCTTGAGGACACGGCCGATCTGATTGCCGACCTTGAGCAGGCGCTCGAGCAGTGCTAGGCTAGCGTTCGCACAAGGCGCCGATGCTGGCAGAAAGCTTCGGCGACCTTTAGTTCCGATTCCGTAGGCGGGGCCCCAATCGCGGCTGTTTGCAGGCGATTGGGCCCCGTTTTTGCGTTGCGCCACTCGAAAGGATGGATATGGAGAAAACCGCAGAGCAGCTGCGCCGCGAGCACATTGCCCTTGAGGGCGACACCCATGGCAAGAACAAATGGGCGATTCTGTTTACCGTGCTCATCATGACGTTTATGTCGTGTCTGGATTCGACCGTCGTGACCGTGGCGTTGCCCGTGATGCAAAAGGAGCTGGGCGTGGGCCTCGAACGCATTCAGCTGGTGAGCTCGGTGTACCTGCTTGCGACATGCGTGGCTATGCTGCCGTTTGGCCGCTTGGGCGACGTGCGCGGCAAGGTGGGCGTATTCCAGCTGGGCGTCATCGTTTTTACGGCCGGCTCGCTGCTGTGCGGCCTTTCGAGTTCGCTCGAAGTTCTTATTCTGGCACGCATTGTGCAGGGCGTCGGCTGCGCGGCGGCCATGGCTAACAACATGGGTATCATCACCGAGTCGTTTCCGGCGCGCGAACGAGGCCGTGCCATGGGTATTCTCGCGACCTTTGTGGCCCTCGGCATGATGTGTGGCCCCGTGCTCGGCGGCATGCTGGTGGCAAGCTTTCCCTGGGAGAGCATCTTCCTCATCAACCTGCCCATTGGCGTCATCTCGTTTATCGTGGGGCTCTATACGCTGCCGCATGTTAAGCCGGAGGCTGGCGAGCGCCCCATGTCCCTGATCGAGGCTGCTCGTCGCTGCTTTGCAAATTCGGCCTTCACCATCAACCTCGCCTGCATGCTCATCGTGTTCGTTGGTATTGGCGCATCAGAGTTTATCCTGCCGTTCTATTTTCAGGACGCCCACGGCTTTGGTTCCGACATCTCTGGACTACTCTTTTTGGCGTTGCCGATGGTGAATGCCTTTATCGGCCCGCTTTCGGGTACGGTTTCGGACCGTGTTGGCTGCGAGGGCCCCACGGTGGTCGGCCTGGGCGTGTACGTATGCGGTCTTTTTGCGGTAAGCACGCTCGACGAGCACTCTTCCATCCCTGTGATCGTGTGCTGTGTCGCGTTTATGTCGTGCGGCACGTCGATTTTCCAGAGTCCCAACAACTCGCTGTACATGGGTTCGGCCCCGCGCGAGGCGCTCGGTTTTGCGGGCAGCCTGGGCAGCCTGGCGCGCTATGCGGGTATGGCAGTGGGCATTACAGCGACGTCGCATATCCTGTATGGGCAGATGAGTGTGGCGATGGGCGAGGCCGTGACCAGTTTTGTTGCAGGCCGTCCGGATGTGTTCCTGTTTGGTTTTCGTTCGGTGTTCTATGTGTTGATGGCTGTGGCCGCTGTGGGCTTTGCGTTCGCCATGGTGCGTTTGGTGAGGGTGCGCGCCCGCCATTAGCGTGTTGGGAGGCTGTCTGCCACGATTCGCGCCGTCTCAAAAAGACTCGTTTGTGGTGCGATGCGGCTTGTGGGGCGGGCGGGGGTCGGTCCGTGGTAGACTATCGAACAACGTTTATTAATCGCGCGGTATCGTTGCCGCGAGAAGGGGTTGCGCCATGCAGGAGCTTGAGGATCGTATTCGCCATGACGGCATCGTAAAGGCCGGTAACGTCCTTAAGGTTGATGCCTTCCTCAACCACCAGTGCGACGTTGAGCTGTTCGATCACATGGGCGCTGAGTGGGCCCGTCTGTTCGAGGGCGTCGAGATCAACAAGATCCTGACGATCGAGGCTTCGGGCATTGGCATGGCCTGCATTGCAGCTCAGCATTTTGGCGGCGTGCCGGTGGTCTTTGCCAAGAAGGCCCAGTCCATTAACCTCGACGGCGAGCAGTACGCCACGACCATCTACTCCTTTACCAAGCAGAAGGAGTACCCGGTCATCGTGGGCAAGCGCTTCCTGTCCGAGGGCGATAAGGTCCTAATCATCGATGACTTCCTGGCCAACGGCTGCGCGCTTGAGGGTCTTATCAAGATCTGTGAGGCCGCGGGTGCCGAGGTTGCTGGCATTGGCATTGCGGTGGAGAAAGGCTTCCAGGGCGGTGGCGATAAGCTCCGCGAGCGCGGCTTCCGCGTTGAGAGCCTGGCTCGCATTGCCGATATGGACTGCGAGAACGGCGAGATCACCTTCGCCTAAGCGCGCAACACAAGCGATTGGTATGCGATGTGACAAAGGGACTGTCCCTTTGTCACATTTTTTGTATGAGGGGAGGTGTTGATATGGATGAGAACAAGATGGGATGGCGCGAGTATGCGCGCTATGCCGCGATGGCGGCCGAAGAGTTGGCGCGCGATTGCGAGGTGCAGGTGTTTCGCGCTACGGGCCCGGGTGGTCAGGGTGTGAACACAACGGATTCAGCGGTGCGCATGAAACATATCCCTTCGGGGATTACCGTGACGGCGCGCGAGAGCCGCAGTCAGTTCCAAAACCGTAGTAGCTGCCTGCGTAAGCTGCGCGCTGAGCTTGAGCGTCGCGGGCGTCCACCGCGCCGACGCGTAAAGACCAAGGTACCCCAGCGCTCTCGCCAACGCAGGCTTAATGACAAGCACTTCAAAGCCATTAAAAAGGCCAACCGTCGCAAGCCGGGCAGCGACGAGTAGCCGTTTGTCCCGCTGGCCTTGCTAGCGGGCGGGGTGCCAAACTTGGAGGGCGCTGCCGAGGACGTCAACCTCGATGCGCGAGGCGACAATGGGCTCGCCGTCGGCCTGGATGGGGTAATCGGGCTGCTCGAAGGTGAGCTCGGCATGGCGGCAGCGGCGCATACGAACCGGCGGCAACTTGGTGTGGTGGCCGTCCTTGGCCGAAAGAAACATAGGCAGGGCAACGGCGCGGGGGACGGGGCCGCAGGCGTAGCAGACATCGAATATGCCGTCGCAGGGGTCGGCATCGGGGCAGATGCGATAGCCCGAGCCATAGGTGGGGCCCAGCTGAATCGCCATGATAATCGCCCGCACGCGCTCGGCGGGCGCGCCGTCAAAGCTGACTTTCATGGGGTAGTTGCGATAGCGCAGACCAAACTGCTCAAGGCCCGAGAGGGTGTAGAGCGGAGCGCCCGTCAAGCCAGTCTGTTTGCGCAGCTCGGTGGTTCCCAGGCCGATGGCGGCGTCGATGCCGACCGAAAACGTCTGGTCATAATACTCGACCGTCGCCTCGCCGCTACCGCTTGCAGGGCTCCATGAGCGAATGCGCCCGATGTCCTGACGTTGCAGCTCGCAGGTGAGCAGCGCGCCAAAATCCTTGCCGGAGAAATCGTCGATACCGAGCGTTTGGGCAAAATCGTTTCCGGAGCCCACGGGCAGGACGGCAAGAGCGGGGCGGGCGTCCTCCTTTTGCGTCATAAGCCCGTTGACGACCTCGTGAATCACGCCGTCGCCGCCAAGGGCGATAACGGTGCGATAGCCCTGAGCCTGCGCTGCCAGCTCCTTGGCGTGTCCCGTACGCTCGGTCAACACCAGGTCAAACTGGGATGCGCGTGCAGTCATGTCCAAAAAGCGTTGCAGGCGCTCGGCAACTTCGCGTGCCGCGCCCGACTGGGCGGCTGGGTTGGCGATGATGAGCGTGCGACCAAAATCAGTTGCGTGCATGGGGCGACTCCCGGCGTGTGGCATGACAGTGCGGTCGCGCTCAGGTCGAATTGCCCCCGATTGTGGCTGCACGGCGATTATTACATCTACTCTATCAGGTCGTTGTGGCGCTCGATAGCATCCGCTACCGTACCGCCCTCATCCACAATAAGCGAACGGCGCTTGGGTGAGATGATGCGCTGGGCGGGGTACACGCCGCGGTGTCCGCCGGTTAGGTAGCTGATAAAGGCCACGATGACAAAGAACCCGGCGGCCGTGCCGTGGAACAGGTCGATGGCCATCATGCAGGTGGTGATGGGCACGTTGAGGCCGGAGCAGAACACGCCGAGCATGCCGAGAGCCGCCAGAAAACTGGGGTCAAGCCCGGTAAGGCAACCGATCCAGCCACCGAGTGCCGCACCGATGCCAAACAGGGGCGTGACCTCGCCGCCTTGGAAGCCCGCGCCCAGGGTAAGCGCTGTGACGACCAACTTGATGGCTGCGTCCGCCAGGGTGGTGTTGCCTGCAAATCCGGCGCCGGAAAGCCACGTGGAAAGGCCGGCGTAGTTCCAGGCGTCAAGGAGGGCATAGGCGGCCAAAACCACGAGTGCGCCTATGAGTGCGCGGACGAGGTAATTGGCGATAAAGCGACCGTACAGGCTTTTGACGGTTCGAACCGACCAGGCAAAGAGGCGTGCCGTCAGGCCGAAGATAATGGCGCTGATAACAACGATGACAACCGTCCGTGGTGTCATGTTGGGAACGCTGGCGATGACATTCGCCTCGTACTCGGTTCCCAAGGCAAGCGACGTAAAGTAGCCGGTAAACGAGGCGACCAGGCAGTAGATGCCCGCGGTGTAGTCGATCTTGCCGATAAAGCACATCTCCATGCCAAAGAAAGCTCCAGCAAGGGGCGAACCGAATACGGCGCCAAAGGCCGACGAGATGCCGGCGAGCATGAGGTCGTGGTGGTCATGCTTTTTGAGGTGGGCGAGGCTCGAGATGTTGCTGGCGATGGTGCCGCCAATCTGCACCGCAGCTCCCTCGCGACCGGCCGACCCGCCCGTTAGGTGCGTGAGCGTGGAGCAGACGAAGGTGAGAACGGCCATGCGCATGTGGATGAGGCGTGTGCCCAGAGCGGAGTCGATGACCAGGTTGTTACCGCGTTTGGCGGCAAGGCCGTGGTTTTTGTACACCCATGCGGTGGCAACGCCCACAACGGGAAGCAAGGCGTAGACCCATGCATGGTGCTCGCGATAGTCGGTCGCGATATTCAGCGAGGTCAAAAACGCCCAGGCGGCAACGCCCATGGCGAGCGAGACGATGACGACGAGTGTGAGCAACTTGGCGCTCGCGAGTAGGTTGCGGGCGTTGCGGCGCGTGTCGGCGGCCAAGAGATGCTCGGAGCGGGTGAGCTGATGCCTGCCGGCCATGATGACGTCGTTCAGGGAGAAAAAGCCGCCGTCGTCGAGCGACTGAGAATGATCCTGCGCTTCGTTTGCGCTTTCGGGTTTGTCGGTAAAAGTCATACGTTCCTCTTTTGGGTTGCAACACGAGCATTATAAAACGCGGTAAACGCGACGAGCCGGTGGGTTGGTTTTGGTTTTGTTTCGCGGCTTGCGGCCGACAGATGTATTTGCGGGTACAGGCCAAGTCGCGGTCGCGCGTCGAGGGATTATACTGAGAGAAACATAAAGAATCGGCGCTTTTGTTGCGCGCCGCAGCATGCTAGAGGTGTATATGGCTGAGAAACTCATTCCGTTGGAGGACGCGCAGGCGATCGTCTTGTCGCACGTGAATCGCACCGAAGTCGTCGAGATTCCCGTGTGGCGGGCCGCCGGTCTTCCCTTGGCAGAGGATGCGGTGGCCGATATCGACATCTCGCCGTTTGCCAACAGCGCTATGGACGGATATGCCGTGCGCTCGGCGGACTTGGCGCAGGCATCTGGCGAGGCGCCGGTGACGCTCGACGTTATCGGACACGAGGCTGCGGGCCATGTGTTTGAGGGCACAATCGGCGCGGGCGAGACGGTCCGCATCATGACGGGCGCGCCGGTACCCGAAGGTGCCGATGCCGTGGTGAAGTATGAGATCGTCGATGTGCTCGTCGGTGACGGCAACGAGGGTTCGCGTGTGAGGTTCTCGGCGCCTGCCAAGGTAGGGGAGAACGTTCGCTCTGCCGCCGAGGAGGCCCATGCCGGCGATGTTGTGATGCACGCCGGCGAGGTCGTGGCTCCGGCGGGCGCCGGCTTGTTGGCGAGCGCCGGGTATGCGAGCGTGAAGGTGCATGCCGCGCCGCGTGTGGGCATTATCTCGCTGGGCACGGAGCTGGTCGCGCCGGGTGAGCTGCCGGCGCGCGGGCAGATTCGCGACTCCAACTCGTCGGCGTTGATGGCCGAAGCGCTCGATGCAGGAGCCGAGCCCGTGTTCTACGGCATTGCGTCCGATGATGAGCAGGCGATTGCCGAGCTGGTGCAGCGCGCCGTGCTGGAGTGCGATTTTGTCATTACGGGCGGTGGCGCCTCGGCAGGCGACTACGACTACGTGACGGCGCTCGTTCGGCGCGAGGGCGAGGTGCTGTTTGACCGCATCTCGATGCGTCCGGGCAAGGCCATCACGTTTGGCTTGCTCGGGGGTAAGCCCTACCTGGGACTTTCAGGCAATCCGGCTGCGGCGTATGTAGGCTTTGAGATGCTTGCGCGTCCGGCGATCCGCAAGATGCGCGGCTTTGCCGAGGGTACGCGTCCCGTGCAGCAGGCGACGCTCACGCACGGCGTGAAAAAGCGACAGCATCGCCGCTTCTTCGATCGCGCCACGGTTTTGCGCGACCCCGAGACCGGTGAGCTGTTGGTGACCGAGGCCAAGACGCAGAATTCGGCGCTGCTCGGGCGGTTGCGGAGGGCCGTGCGCCCGTTGCGTGGGGGGGGGCGGGCGTGCGGCGGGAGAGGGCTGGGGGAAGGGAGGGGGTGGGGGGGGGGGGAGGGGGCTGCGCCTGCGGGGCATCGGTGGGGTGTGGGCTTGTTGCTGCGCGTGTGCCGCCGGTTTATCTATAA
>JAHYYL010000011.1:0-24155 GCA_019424965.1 Collinsella sp. | reverse complement strand
GCTAACTGCCTGTTGCGTGTTGACGAAGGACCGTGCGACCTCAAGGTGGGCGATGTCGTGGACGTTGTTCGCGTCGACCTGCCTGAGGGCGCCGTGTTGTAGGAGGAATGCTATGGAGCTGAAGATATCGATCGTGACGTGCTCGGATACGCGCGATCTTGCCCAGGACGAGGCTGGAGCCGCACTCGAGGAACTTATCGAGGCGCAGGGCTGGACGGTCGCCTCGCATGTGGTCGTGCGCGACGACGTCAGCGAGATCGGTGATGCCATTGTGGAAGCCGCCGATGAGTGCCACGCCAATGTCGTGCTCACCTGCGGCGGCACGGGGCTTTCGATGCGCGATGTGACGCCCGAGGCGACGCGTGCCGTCTGCGAGCGCGATGTGCCGGGTATTGCAGAGGCAATCCGTGCGTACTCCATGACCAAGACGCGCCGCGCTATGCTCTCGCGCGCTATTTGCATGCAACGAGGTCATACACTTGTCGTAAACTTTTCCGGTTCTACGAAGGCCGCCCGCGAAAGCTGGGAGGCCATAGCGGACCAGCTGGAGCATGCGGCTCAGATGACAGCGGGCGGCGGACATACCAACTAAGCGGTTTACCTGCGGCGGAGCGACCTGAACGGCTGCTCCGCCTTTTATTTGCGCCCAAGGGGACGGCATTCTGTAGGCATGCTTGAAACTATATTCTCAGACGAGAATAATTTCTCATAATCATTATTCGCATCGAAGTATAATCTAATTACAGAATAAAGCCCGCGGTGGGGTACCCGGGCACAAGGTCAGAAAGGGTTGAACATGTTCGATATGGTTTCTCGCCGCGGATTCGTCTCACTCTCCGCTGTCGCCGCTGCCGGCCTTGGCCTTGCCGGCTGCTCCGGAAACAAGGAGCCTGAGTCGACCGGTTCCGATGCCGGCTCCGCCAAGATTTCGTCCAAGAAGGCTGTCGAGCTGCAGGTCTTTGCTGCCAACTCGCTCGAGAAGGCTCTGCCCGAGGTTCAGAAGCTCTACACCGACCAGACTGGCACCGCCTTTTCCGACACGCAGTTTAAGGCTTCTGGCGACCTCGTTGAGCAGATGCGTGCCGGCGCCACGGTCGACGTGCTCATCACCGCCTCCAAGGGCACCATGGACGACGCCGAGGCCGCCGAGCTCGTCGATGCCGACACCCGTGAGGATATGTTCGTCAACGACCTTGTGATCATTCGTGCTGAGGGTTCCGACACCAAGATCGAGGCCATCGCCAACGTCGCGAATCTGGACGGCAAGATCGCCATCGGCGACGCCAAGACCGTCCCCGCCGGCAAGTACGCCAACCAGGCCTTAGCTTCTGTGGGTCTCTACACCGGCACCGAGGGCGACGACGGCGAGTATGCACCCGAGCTTGCCGACAAGGTGGCCCTGGCCGACAAGGTCGGCACCGCTGCGTCTTACGTCTCTACGGGCGACTGCGTGGCCGGTTTTGTCTACAGCTCCGATATCTTTCGCTATGACGGCATCGAGGAGGCCTTCGTGTGTCCCGAGGACTCGCATAAGCCCATCGTGTATCCGGGCGCTGTCGCCGATGGCTCCGAGCACGCCGACGAGGCCAAGGCGTTTATCGACTTTTGCCTGTCCAACAAGAAGGCTCAGAAGATTTGGGCTAAGTACGGCTTTGAGCTTTCCGAGTAGTGCGGCTTGGCGCGATAATTCCATCGTTTTGTGTTTCACTCCTTCCTTGTATTCGCTTGGAGCTTTTCGTGCTTAATAGATTCCGCATGCTTGTCGCCTGTGCTTTGACCTTCGCGCTTTGCTGGGTGCCGGGATTTGCGTTTGCTGGGGTCGCTGAGGACGGGGCCCAGGTTGCTGCGACCGCTCATGGGCTTTCCTATGGGATCGAGGGTTTTGAGCGGTTGGCCAAGGGGACCGCTCGTGCCATGGAGGGCCAGCCTGAGGGCTACCGGTTTCCCGTTGACGAGGACGTGGACCTTGTAGTGGCGCCTGCTGCCGATCGCGTTGTGGTGTGGATATCGCCCAGGGCGCTCGAGAAGTATGAATTGGATCCGCAGGATAACGAGTGCGTATCGGGTCTCAAGGCCCTCGTCTGTGAGCTCGACAGCGCAAACTGCATGGGAGGTGCGCAGCTGGGGGACGTGGATCTTCCTTGGTATGTCACGGCGGAAACAACGTTTAATGCCGGCGGGTATACCTATGGCTTTGATGTGCGTGGTGCGGATGGGGACCGCTATGTGGTGATTGCATCGGCCTCGGGTGATGCCAAGGGCGGCGCGCGTTGGCTTGATAGCGCTCAAATGGTAGAAGCATCGTCTGTCGTGTTGCGGGATGAGCAGGGGCCCTGGACCTCTCTGGCCTCCTTTTTGGGCGACATCGACTATCGCCCGTTTTGGGTGTCCATAAAAACGAGCGGCCTTGCCCTGCTGATCTCCTTTGCGCTGGGCCTGTTCGCCGCGTGGAAGACTATGGGTACCTCGAGTCGCATCAAGGGCCTGCTCGACTCGGTCTTTACGATTCCTATGGTGCTGCCGCCCACGGTCTGCGGCTTTCTGCTCCTCATGCTGTTTGGCCGCTCGACCGGGGTGGGCCAGTGGCTCATCGCGCACGGCATCTCGATCGTCTTTACCTGGCCCGCGGCGGTCATTTCGGCCGTCGTTGTGTCGTTTCCGCTGGTCTACCGCACGGCGCTCGGAGCCTTCGAGAGCCTCGACACGCAGATGCTCGACGCCGCGCGAACCTTGGGATGGTCCGAACGTCGCATCTTTGCCAAGCTCATGATGCCGCTCGGCTGGCCCTCAATCGCGGCGGGCACGGTGCTCGCCTTCGCTCGCGCGATGGGCGAGTTTGGCTGCACCCTGTTCTTTGCGGGCAACTACGCCGGCATTACCCAGACTATCCCCATCGCCATCTACTTTGAGTGGATGGGCGGCAACACGTCGGTGGCCCTCTTTTGGGTCGCCGTCGTGATCGTGTTCAGTTTCCTGGTCATTCTGTTCATCAATATGTATACGGCGCATTCGCAAAAGTACCGCGAGCGCGGCCTGTCCCGCGCGGAGCGCAGGCAGGCCAAAGAACTCGCCGGACAGGGCGATTCGCTCGATCCGGCGGGTGGTGATGCCTTGCGTATCGATCGCGAGGCGCTGGCCGAGCTCATGCGCGATGACACGGTCGCAAAGGGAGGTCGATAGCCATGTCGCTCGTTCTGGATATTAAAAAGCGCTATCCCGGGTTTGTGCTCGACATGCAGCTTGAGGCCAGCGAGGAGCGCGTGGCGCTGCTCGGCGCCTCCGGATGCGGCAAGAGCTGCACCTTGCGCTGTATTGCCGGCGTGGAGACGCCCGACGAGGGCAAGATCGTCGTCAACGGCGTGACCTTTTTTGACTCGGTGTCGGGCATCAATCTGTCGCCCCAGGAGCGCAAGTGCGCCCTGCTGTTCCAAAACTATCAACTGTTCCCTAATATGACGGTGGCCGATAACGTGTGCGCCGGCGTTGAGGGTGCAGGCGACGCCGCGGCGCGCAGGCAACTTGCCGAGCGCTACCTGGGTATCTTTGGACTGGCCGATTTCGCCGACCGCTACCCCGCGCGCCTCTCGGGCGGTCAGCAGCAACGCGTGGCGCTTGCGCGTATGGTGGCGGCGCACCCGGGCATTTTTATGTTCGACGAGCCCATGAGCGCGCTCGATTCCTATCTTAAGAGCGCACTCGAGCAGAACATGCTCGACTTGTTCGATGTGTGCAACCGCACCGTGCTCTACGTGAGCCACGACATCGACGAGGCGTGCCGTCTGTGCGAGCGCATCTGCGTGATGCATAACGGGCATGTGGAGGAGATCGGCTCCGTCGAAGATGTAGTCCGCCGGCCGCAAACCTTGGCCGCGCTGCGCTTGACGGGCTGCAAGAACACAAGCCGGGCGCGCAAGATCGGACCCCAGGAGGTCGAGGCCCTCGATTGGGGCATGAACTTTAATGTAGGTCGTGAGGTGCCCGACGACGTGGCGTACCTGGGCATTCGCGCGAGCTACTTCCATGTTGACAATCGCACCGCGCGGGGCCGCAACAGCTATGATTTGCACGTGGCCCGTGTGAGCGATTCGCGCTTTGAGCGGCTGGTGCTGCTGGACGCGCCGCGTGCCGATGCGCCCACGCGTCTGCAGTGGAAGGTCAACAAAGTGGGCATGCCTGTCGATGAGCTGCCGCAAGCAGGCGAGACGCTGCGCATGCACTTCGATGCCAAGAGAATCCATCTGGTTTGCCGATAATGTGACAAAGGGACAGTCCCTTTGTCACATGCGAGGGGGGGGACGCCGAGGTTGGCATTGGTATCGACATCGGTTCGACGGCCGCGAAGGCCGCGGTGGTGAAAAACGGATGGCGCCATTGCGTGGACCTGTGCCATGCCGTCGGGCCGGCCGTCGGTCGCTGCGGCCACTCGCGCACTGGGGCTGGGGTAGTGGGCCGGTGCGATGAGGCAGCCGCTGTCGGCGCCGCCATGCGTATACTGGGAGGAACTGATTGACCTATGAGAGGAGGAATCGATGGCTGATGAACTCGTGAAGCTCACGCAGATGACCGCTGCCTCTGGTTGAGCCGCTAAGTTGGCTCCTGGAGCCCTCGCCCAGGTCCTGGGCGACTTACCCAATGTGCATAACGACAACCTGCTCGTGGGGTTCGATACCTCCGACGATGCGAGCGTCTTTCGCGCTGGCGACAACTTGGGCCTCGTGCAGTCCATCGACTTCTTCCCGCCGATGGTCGATGACCCGTTTCTGTTTGGTCAGATCGCCGCGGCCAACTCGCTTTCGGACATCTACGCCATGGGCGGGCGGCCGAGCCATGCCATGAACCTGCTGTGCATACCTAACTGCCTGGGCGTCGAGGTTGCCGGCCAGATTTTGGCGGGTGGCGCCGACAAGTGCGTCGAGGCTGGCTGCACCATCGCGGGCGGCCACACCATCAACGACGACGAGCCCAAGTACGGCCTGTCCGTGAGCGGTTTTGTGCCACTCGACCGCATGCTCGCCAACAGCGGTGCGCGCGTGGGCGATGTCCTACTGCTGACCAAGGCGATCGGCTCGGGCATTATCACCACGGCCATTAAGGGCGAGCTCATCGAGCAGGACGAGGCCAGCCAGATGTTTGATTCTATGCGCACCCTCAACGAGGCCCCGATCCGTTTGGCCGAGGGGCTCGAACTTCACGGCTGCACCGACATTACGGGCTTTGGCCTGATTGGGCATGCGTGCGAGATGGCCGAGGGCTCGGGCGTGCAGATTGAGCTTGCGTCGGGGGCGGTGCCGCTCTTTGACCAGGTGCTCGACATGGCGCGTCTGGGCATTATCCCCGCTGGCTCCTACCGCAACCAGGACTTCTTTGGCCCGCGCGTGGCGGCCGACGATGACCTGGAGCCGGGCATGCTAGATGCGCTGTACGACCCGCAGACCTCGGGCGGCCTGCTCATCGCAGCGCCTGCTGCCGATGTGGATGAACTCGCGCGCCGTCTGCATGCCGAGGATCGCATCGCCGCCACAATCGGCCGCGTGTGCGAGGCGGTGCCGGGTGGTCCTGCCGTTCACGTTGTGCATTAAGGAAAACCGTTTATGCGACCGTCTGCTGTTCTGGGCGGTCCCTTTTGAGAGGATTTGCTATGTCACCTAAGATTGAAGTCAATGCCATGGGCGATGCCTGTCCGCTGCCCGTCGTCAAGACGCTTAAGGCGCTCAAACAGCTTGACGGCGAGGGTGCCGTGGTGACCTCGGTCGATAACGAGACCGCCGTCAAGAACATCTCCAAGATGGCGCAGGAGAAGGGCTGCACGGCCTCGGTCGAGAAGATCTCGGACGCCGAGTGGCACGTGACCGTCACGACCGCGGGTGCCGTGGCCGTTGCGGACCCCGAGCAGGACGGTGCCGCTTTCTGCGACGCCAGCGCCGGCAAGGGCAAACTCGTCATTTCCGTCTACACCGATTGCATGGGCCGTGGCGACGACGAGCTGGGCCACAAGCTCATGAAGGCCTTCATCTTTGCCGTGACGCAGCAGGAGGAGCTGCCCGCGACCATGCTGTTCTACAACGGCGGTGCCAAGCTCACCGTAGAGGGCTCTCCGGTGCTCGACGACCTGAAGGGCCTGGCCGAGCAGGGCGTCGAGATTCTCACCTGCGGTACCTGCCTGGACCACTTTGGCATTAAAGACCAGCTTGCGGTGGGCGAGGTCACCAACATGTACGTGATCGTGGAGAAGATGGAGCAGGCCGTGCGCGTCGTGCGCCCGTAGCGTATTGGTTGGAGTTGCCATGAGGGAGAAGCGCCCGGCGCTTGTCATCACGTTTCCTACCACGGCGGCCGCCATGGGGTGCGAGACCCTATGCATCGAGCGCGGCCTTCCCGGGCGAACGATTCCCGTGCCCGGGGAGGTCGCTGCCGGCTGCGGTCTGGCGTGGAAGGCGTTGCCTGCCGATGAGGAACTGCTGCGCGCCGAGCTTGCCGCAGCGGGCATTCCCACCGAGGGCTATACCGTGATTGATATGTGGGAGGTCGTGCGATGATCTATCTGGATAACGCGGCGACGACCATGCACAAGTCGCAGACGGTCATCGATGCCGTGACGCAGGCGATGTGCTCGCTCGGCAATGCCGGGCGCGGCGCCACGTCGGGTGCCCTCGATGCCGCTCGTACGATTCACGCTTGCCGTGCCAAGCTCGCGCGCCTTTTGGGTTGCCCGAGGGCGGACCATGTGTGCTTTACGCCCAACTCCACGGCGGCGCTCAACACCGCCATCAACGGGGTGGTGCGCCCCGGCGACCATGTGGTCACAACGGTGCTCGAGCACAACTCCGTGTTGCGTCCGCTCAACCGCCTGGCGGCAGAGCGGGGCGTGACCGTTGAGCATGCGGGCTGCGACGCGAACGGCGTGCTCGACTACGACGAGCTCGAGCGGCTGGTCACGCCCGGTACGCGTGCCGTGGTGGTGACACATGCCTCTAATGTGACCGGCAATGCGGTCGATGTCGCACGCGTGGCTACCGTGGCCCACGCGGTCGGCGCGCTCGTGATCGTCGACGCCTCGCAGTCTGCTGGCTCGGCGAAGATCGATATGGCTGGTATGGGGCTCGACATTGTGTGCTTTACCGGCCACAAGGGGCTCATGGGACCTCAAGGCACCGGTGGCCTGGCCGTGGCGGAGGGCGTCGACGTGGCGCCCTGGGCCATGGGCGGCACGGGTGTGCACAGCTTCGATGCGTTACAGCCCATGGAGTGGCCCACGCGGCTCGAGGCGGGCACGCTCAACGGTCACGGCATAGCGGGCCTTTCCGCAGGCCTTGATTTTATCGAGGCACAGGGTGGAGTTGAAGCGATTGCGACTCACGAACGCGCCCTGGCGGATCGCTTTCTCGCTGGCGTGCGCGAAATCCCGGAGATCAAGCTCTACGGCGCCTTTGACCAGCCGTCGCGCTCGGCGATCGTCTCACTCAACGTGGGTGATATCGACTCTGCCGAGATCTCGGACGCGCTCAAGCAAGGGTGGGGGATTGCGACGCGCCCCGGTGCCCATTGCGCCCCACTCATGCACCGCGCGCTGGGAACCGAGCGCCAGGGCGTGGTTCGCTTCTCGTTTGGTTACTTCAACACGGCCGAGGAAGTCGACACCGCGATTGACGCTTTGCGCGATTTAAGCAGCGATTAGACCAACCATTTGCGCCCTTAGATAAACCGTTTGCGCAGCCTTCCCGCATTGTCGCTTATACAGGGTATTGTGAGATGATGGCCCACACTGGGACTCTGTATCTTTGCAAATTGCGGGAAGGTTCCTATGAATAGGATCACTGCTGCCCTCTATAGGTTTTTAGTCGTCTATCTTTCGGTCGCGATGGTCTTGACCTCGATACCCCTTGCGCCCAGCACGGCCTATGCCGATGATGCCGGGGCGGTCGCCGTGGAGAGCGAGGCCCAAGAGACCGACTCGGGCTCCGATACCGATGCGGTCGATGGATCATCACCTTCGGACGAAAACGCTTCGTCCACGTTTTCCGACCAAACGAATAATACGCAGGACGACTCATCCAACGCGGCATCCGACACCCCCGGGACGAGCCTAGCGCAGGACCTCACAAGTGCTGCGACTGATTCCGATGCTGCAAAGAGCTCGCCTGCAACGTCAGAGTCCTCGTCCGATGACAGCGAAGTCGATCCCCTCGTGTATGAGGATCCAACGGTCTATGAGTATGCCAAGCTTATGCCGAACGGCTATGTGTATCCGTGCGATGCAGGCGGAAGCGTTACGGTAGAGATTGATGAAAACGACCCGTATGGGAGCTCTGTCGACGGTAAATTGGTAACCAATCTGATCGTTGATTACGGAGTGGATGGGGTCCCCGGATATATTTGTGAGTATTCCTCCAATCTGCGTTCGGTGCGTTTTGAGAACAGCTCTATTTCTTCAATTGGACTACACGCCTTTTCTGGGTGCTCCAATCTCGCCGATATCAGCTTTTCCGGTATGACCATTGGAAGTATCGGAACAGGGGCCTTTTCTGGGTGCGGATCGCTTACGAGCCTAAATATTGACGACGTTGCTACCATCGGCACGATGGGCGATGCCGCGTTTGCCTGGAGCGGGCTGCGGTCTACGGGGCTCGACAAGGTCGTTGGCCTCTGTTCGATTCCTGAGAACGCTTATAATGCCTGCAGCGCTCTGACCGATACCGGTCTGGGCAGGAACACATCCATCACGTCAATCGGCGTTAATGCGTTCAAAAACTGCTCCCGCCTTGCGACGACCGGACTTGAGAGCAATACGACGATCAAGACGCTCCGCGAAGGTTGCTTCTCCGGGACCAATATGAGCGGCGGGCTGACGCTGCCCCTTTATTCCAAAATCGAGGAACTGCCGAGCCGTGCGTTCAGCTTAGAGCCATAAGATAAAGATTTCGCGCGATCCCGACAAGATGGCCTATCAGCAGGGGGAAAAGATCTCGCTCGAGGGCATGAGCGTCACGTTTCAATATCCTCATTCGACGATGGATAGCGACTACGAAGCCCTCATAAAGGAAGAACTCGGCGAGTACCTTACGGCAACCCCCTGCGACGGCGACGTCTTCGATGGCTCGATGGACGGAGAACCCATACAGCTGGTGTATGACGATGGCTACACGCGCCTTGTCGCGTACAGCAAGGGCAACCTGCAGCAGGCAGCCTACGAGTATGCCAAGCTCATGCCCAACTACTATCTGTATCCGTGCGACGCAAACGGAAATCTTACGGTAGAAATCGATGAAAACAACCCGCGTGAGAACTCTGTCGATGGTCGAATGGTAACGAATTTGATTGTCGATTACGGGGTTGATGAAGTCGACGCACAGCTCTGCGCCGACTCTACCAATCTGCGCTCAGTGCGCTTTGAGAACAGTTCCATTTCCAAAATCGGATTGCACGCCTTCTATAACTGCCTGAATCTCACCGATATCAGCCTTTCCGGTATGACCATCGGCACCATCGGAAAAGAGGCGTTCTATGGCTGCAAGTCGCTTACGAGCCTGAACATCAGCGAGACTACTACCATTGGCTCGATGGGCTATGCCGCGTTTGCCGGCAGTGGGCTGGTGTCCACGGGGCTCGACAAGGTTGTCGGCCTCACATCGATTCCCGACAGAGCCTACGAAGGCTGCAAGGCTCTGACCGATACCGGCCTGGACAAGAATACCTCCATTACATCGAGTGGCGTTTGCGCGTTCAGGTTCTGCTCAAACCTTGCTACCACAGGGCTCGAGAGCAACACAACGGTCGAAACGCTTGGCCACACCTGCTTCTACGGCACTGACTTGAGCGGCGGGCTGACGCTGCCATATAACTCCAAGATCGAGGAGTTGCCGGAAAAGGCGTTTGGCAGCACCAATCTCGAGACCGTGTTCTTTGGATGCAACCATGCGGTGCTCATTAACACCGACACGTTCCCCAAATACAACATGACCGTCATGGTCCCCGCCAAGATGATTCCGAAGTATGCTAACGGGCATCCCAAAGCTGTTTGGGAGAGGTGCAACGGCTGCCTGCCCGTCCCGGTGGGCAAGGTGCTCGAGAACGTTGAGATCTCATGCGACCCCAACAACATGACCTACGAGACGGGGGAGACCATTTCGCTCGAGGGTATGAACGTCGAGCTCGATTACCCGCATTCGGTATCGATTTGGGACTACGAGGCCCTCATACAGGAAGAGCTCGGCGAGTACCTTACGTCCACCCCCTGCGACGGTGACGTCTTCGATGAGTCGATGGACGGACAGCCCGTAAAGCTCGTGTATGACGACGGCTATTCGCATTTTGAATCCCAGACCAAGGGCACGCTACAGCTCAAGAAGCCTGAGCCGACGTCGTTCCAGATCTCCTATGCCCAAACGATCGATAAAGGCGAACGCAAGCTGATGGACGGCGTTGAACTGCCCGATGTTTCCGGCGTGACGACGATTGATGCAGGCGACGAGGTCACGCTCGATGCCGGTGCTCTAGGAATGCTCAACGACAACATCACGTTTAAGGGTTGGTATGACACCGAGTCCGGCAAGTACATCTCCAGGGAGCCGGTCTACACGTTTACGCCGGATAAGGATCTGTCCCTGGAAGCCCGCTTTAAGCTCAAGGACTATGCGGTGCATGTCAACGATGCGCAGGCGACCGATTCGTCACAGGACTTTGCGCACCTGAGTGTTACCGCTCAAAACTGCTATCGCAATGCCGGCGAGACGGTCGACCTTTCCGCCGCCACGGATAACGCTCTCTTCCTGGGCTGGTATCTGGGCGAGGGCGATGATGCGTACGCCGTGAGCGATCAGCTCGACTTTACCTATACGGTGGACAAGGCGGACGCGATTGTGTCTGAGGATAAGACTGACGCTAGGATCGAAATCACTCCGCGCTACTGTGCTCCGCAGGCGAGCGTTGTGCTGAGTGTGGACGGGGTCGATGAGAGTGGGCAGCCGCTCGGACAGTTCCTCTCTACCGGTCTGTACGGTATCGGGTCGCGCGTAACGGTCGTGGCGGTGCCAATGCCTGGCTATGTGTTTGACTACGCGACCGATGCCCTCGGCAACGTTGTCTTTACCGGCGACGATGGTCCGTCCTACACGTTTGTGCTCGAGGGGGATGTGCAGTACACCGCGCATTTCCGCGAGGCGACTGACCCCGACGAGTCACTCGCGGCGCTGAAGGCCGCGCTTATCGCCGCGATTACGGCTGCGGCCGTTCTCGCTACCATGTATGGCTTGGGCGAGATCGTCGACCCCATCGCGGCCGACGCGGTGATCGAGATCGGTATGGCCGACAATAGTGAGGATGTTGCCGCTGTGGGCACCAAGGTGCTCAAGGAGATTAAGGACATCATCGACGACCACAAGAAGCCCAAGCCTCATGGCGACCATAAGATCGAAATTATTGCCACCGCGCAGCCCGAGGTGGGCGGCGTCGTTACCGGAGGCGGTATCCACTATGAGGGGACGGTCGCCACGCTCGAGGCTGTCGCAAATCCCGGCTATCGCTTCGTATGTTGGAAAGAGAACGGCGTCGAGGTCTCGACATCTCCTCTCAAGACGATGACGATCACGGACCTGACGCCCGAGGTTGTAAAGATGACGGCCGTTTTCGAGAAAAAAGTCGAGATTACGGCAGTTGCCGAAGCCGATGGCATCCAGGCCGATTTTTCGACAGGCTGCACCGCAAGCCCCGTAAAGCAGAGCATTACGCGTGGCGATCAGGCTATGGTCACTGCGAGCGAGGGTCCTGACTATGCCTTTGTGGGATGGTTTGAGGACGGCATCGAGGTTTCGCCCGAGCGTACGTATATCTTTAAGGCCGAGGTCGACCGCCATCTTGTTGCACGCTTCCGTAAGGCGGATAAGACCATCCTGGTGAATACCGATCCCTTCGACAGCGCCGAGGTGCTGTGCGATGGTGTGCCGGTCGTGGATGGCAAGGTTCGCGCGAAGGATGGGGACATTCTCACGTTTACGATGCGGCCCAAGGTGCGCCCCGACAATCCGGAGAAGACGTACCGGTTTGTAGAGTGGCGAGAAACCGATGCGCAGGGTATCACGATTGCCAACAAGCAGGAAGTTTGCGAATACTGCGTTAACGGGAATGCCCGGATCGAGGCTGTAATGGACGGCAGGGATGCACATACCGTGCGTGCCGAGGCCGACCCGCTCGAGGGCGGTACCGTTACGCTGAAGCGCGGTGAGACTGCTGGCATTGTACTCGAGGTTCCCGAAGGCGAGCGCGTGACCGCGGAGGCCACCACATCCGAGGGCTATATCTTCGACGGCTGGTATCTGAGCAACGGCGGCTCGGATGCCACCTCGACGCTGGTTTCGAGCGAGCGCTCCTATACCTTTGAGCCCATTACCGACTGCGTGATCCAGGCAAAGTTTACGCGTGCCTGCAAGGTGGACGTTGTCGTTGAGCCGGCCGCGGCCATGGCGGGCAAATATTTGGTGCACGGCGAGGGCTACTGCATGAAGGGCGAGCCTGCCACGCTGAGCATTGAGCTCACGGCCGAGGCGAGCAAACAATTTACCTTTAAGGGCTGGTACGACGCCAAGACGGGCCTGCTTTTGGGCACCGACCCCAGCTACCTTGAGTTCTATCCCGAGGACGTGGAATGCACGGTGCGTGCGGTGTTTGAGGAAAACACGTATACCGTGACGGCGAAGGCAAAAAAGACCTTTGTGGAGCGCAGTACCGTTGAGATCGAGGGGCATCCGGGCGCATCTTCTGTTACCTGTGGTTACGGCGATACGGTGATGCTCAAGGCAAAGGCCAACGACGGCTATCGTTTTGACCATTGGAAGGATGGCTCCGGTAAGGAGTACGATACCGCCGAGCTGGTCGTCAAGGTCACCAAGAGCGATACCTATACCGCGATTTTTACCGACTCAAAGCCCGAGGTAATCGTCACCGCCGATTCATGGCTCGGCGGTACCGTGACGTGCAATGGGACCGTGGTGAAGCCTACGACCGATAAGTTCAAATTAGGGGAACCCTTCATTTGACGGCCAAGGCCCATCCTGGCTTTTTGTTCTGGGGTTGGTACGTCAATGGCCGCCTGAAGAGCCTTAAGCACGAGACCTCGTTGGTTGCGAAGGCTCGCGGTAAAACCGGGCACTGCGTTATTACCGCGGGCTTTGTGCCTATCGATACCGTCTGCGTGTCCCTCGCTGATCCTGCGGAGGGCGGCACCGTCAAGGCGAGCCGCGTTCTTGCGGACCGCGGCGCGGAGGTTGCCCTTAAGGCAACGCCCAATCCCGGTTATGTCTTTACTGGTTGGTATACGGCAGACGGCACGTTTGAGTCTGCCGATGCGGAGTTCACCTGCCACCAGGAGCGCAGCCATGTGCACATCGCTCGCTTTATGGCAAAAAGCTATGACGTCGACGCCACGACGGTAGTCGATTCCGGCACCGGCTCGCTGGTCGAATCGAGTGTCGCCGGCTGGGTCGAGGGCACGGGTACCGTTGAGGCGGGGCATGCCGCCACGCTGACCGCGCATGCGCTTTCGGGCTATGCGTTTGAGTATTGGGCCGATGCTTCGGGCGCCGTGGTAAGCCGTGACAGTACCTATCACGTGATGCCAACGTCCGACACGACGCTCCAGGCCGTGTTCTCGGCAAAGCAATATACGGTGGACGTTTCCTGCGAAGAGAGCATGGGCACGGTCGAGGGCGCGGGGGCGTATGCCGCCGGGCAGGTCGCAACCGTGCGCGCGGTCGCCGCCGAGGATACGGCTTTTGTGGGCTGGTTCCAGAACGGCACGTGCGTGAGCTCCAAGAAAACATATCGATTTACCGTGCGTGAGGACACGTCGCTCTATGCTGTCTTTGCGTCGGGTTCGTATGTCGTGCATACCGTTGCTTCGCCTGCCGAGGGCGGAGCCGTGAGCGGTTTTGGTGGCTATGAGGCCGGCGACCGCGCAACGCTTCGTGCGATCGCCAACACCGGGTATTCGTTTGCGGGTTGGACGGACGACAAGGGCGAGTCAGTCAGCGAGAACGCCGACTATACCGTTAAGGTCACGGGTGACGCCACCTATACGGCGATCTTTACGCCTAAGTCCTATCAGGTCGTTTTGAGCGCGAGTGAGGATAGCGTGGGCACCCTGAGCGGCGAGGGCTCCTATCAATTCGGTGATACGGTCGAACTCAGCGCTACGCCTACGGGAACCAAACGTTTTGTCGGCTGGTATGGCCTAGATGCCCAGGGCAACAAGTCGCTGCTGACCTGCGACGCCCATTGTTGGGTTAAGCTCGACAAGGATATGGTCGAGGGGCTCGAGGACGATACGTTGGAGCTCCAGGCCGTGTTTGCCGATCCGTACGAGGTGACCGTTACGGGCGAGGTCGTGGTGAAGGACAAGGCATCGAGCAGGGGCTGCCGTGTTACGGGCAGCGGCAGCTTTGCCGTGGGCGATCAGGTGGAACTGACCGCTGTTGCCGGTATGGGCTATCGCTTTGTGGGCTGGAGCACCGATAAGGAGGGCACCTCGATTGTCGAGACCGCGACGACTCTCGATGTGACCGTCACGCAAGACATAACGTACTACGCGCAGTTCGAATCCGATGGACAGGTGACCATTACCGTCACCGGCTCGTCCATCTTCCGCGGTACGGCCCTTCTGGTCGACGGCATTCCTGCCGGTAGCAGGTCATACGACAGGGGCGACATGTTTATGGCGATCGCGATCCCGTGGAAGAAGAACCACTTCTCGCATTGGGTCGACGATGTGGGTGTCACGGTGAGCTACAGCGCGTTCTATATCGGTACCGCAAAGGAGAATAGGCAGCTTACGGCTGTGTTCTATGAGACGGGCTGTGATGTTCAGGTTGCTACGTATCCCAAGGACGCGGGCTTTAGCATGGTTGCGCTTGGTACCGGCGGCTCCTACCACTCCGCGGCGATTATGTTTACCGTGCCGCACAAGGGTTGGAAGTTTAAATACTGGGCCGACGAGAACGGCATGCCTGTGGGCGCCACACCGGTGATCAACCGCGTAGTGTTTGGCAACCGTACTTTTACGGCCGTTTATGAGCGGGCGTCGATGACGGTTACGGCGGTGGATTCGCGTCAGGGAGGACACGTCGAGGGTTCCTCCGAGGATGAATCTCTGGGCCATGCCGTGACCAACGAAGTCGAGAACGGTGAGTCCACGACCCTGACTGCCGTTCCCGATGCGGGCTATGTGTTCGATGGGTGGTATGCACGCAGCGACGACGGGTCGCTGGGCGATGAGCCGCTGAGCACGGATGCTACCTGGACGTTTGTCCCCGAGGACAACATGACTGTCGAGGCGCGCTTTGCGGAGGCGCCTAAGTACAAGGTGACGGCCCGAGCGGTCAACGGATCGGTTGATCCGGAGTCTGCTTTGGTCGCCACGGATGGCAAGGTGACGTTTTCGGCGACGCCCGATGAGGGCTGCTATCTGACGCGCGTGACCGTTGCCGAAGAGGCCGGTGATGACGGTTCGGCCGGCAATGCCTATGACCTTGATATTTCTGACTATAAGGGTGGGGCGTATGAGGTCACGCTGAGTGGCGTGAGTGCTCCGCAGCAGGTCACGTTTGAATTCGCAAAGGCTGCGACTCCGGAGGTGCTCGCTCAGCCGCAGGATGCGAATGCTTACGAGGGCGATCCGGTTGAACTTTCGGTTGCCGCCGAGGCGGGGCGCAACGTTCGCGTCCATGCGGCCGTGTCTTCTGGATCCGCTGCAGACGTCAAGCTGAGCTACCAGTGGTATCGCGTGTCTGACGATGGCGGCAAGGCGGTGGCGCTGAAGGGCGAGACGGGGGAGACTCTTTCGTTCACCCAGCTCGACAGCGACGGCGAAGGCGAGTACTTCTGTCGCATTACGCAGAACTACCTGGGCACGGCGACAAAGACGGATACCGAACATGCGAAGGTATCCATCGTGCCGCGAGAAGCACTTGTGTTTAACGGGCGCGTGCTGCCGGTGGCGACCGCTCACGATGAGTACCGCGTCGTGATTGCGGGCGCTACGGGCGGCAAGGCACCGTATGCGTACAACTTGGATGATGTTGAGGTTCCTGAGGGCATGCAGCTGACGCTGGCAGATGACGGATCGGGCGCCTTGGTGCTCTCGGGCGTGCCTGCGGCTACGGGTGTGCATAGCTTCAAGATTAGGTGCACTGATGACCTGGGCAACAAGTGCGATGCGCACTTCGCGCTGCTCGTGAAGGCGAAGGAAGCCCCCCTTACATTTGAGGGCCAGACCTTTGCCTACAACGCGACGGCGCAGGCCCCGGAGCTTTCGGGCGTGCCCGAGGGTTGCGAGGGCGATGTCACACTGACCTATGTTGGCACGGGCGACACACATTACTCGTCGGATCAGGCGCCGGTGGATGCCGGCACGTATCGTGCGGTGGTGACGCTCGACGCCAAGGGATATGTCGGTAATGCCTCCGGTGACTTCACGATCGAGAAGGCCCCGGTCGATATTTCGATCGAGACGTCTGATGTGACATACGATGGCGCACGACACGGTGCGGCGGTTGCGGTTGCCGGCCTTGATGCGTCTGGCTATTCCGTTGCCTATTGCGGTATAGATGGAACGTCCTATGGTCCGACGGCGCTGGAGCCGTGCGACAGCGGTAACTACCGCGTCACGGTTGAGGTGACTGACCCCAACTATCAGGGTAAAAAGTCCGCCGAGTTCTCGATTACAAAGGCAAGCCAGGTTATTACGGGAACGACGAGCTATTCGGGTGTATACGGTGGAGACCCCATTGTGTTTAACAACGTTGCCCAGACTCCCGTGACTTTTGAGCTGGTCGATTCCGATGACGATAGGGGCCCGGTTTCGATTAAGGGACGCTGCGCGACGGTGAAGGCTGCCGGTACGGCACGTGTTGTCGCCCATGCCAAGGCGTCTCGAAACTATCTTGCCGCCGAGGACGTCGAGTTGACGGTTTCCGTTGCACCTGCCCAGTTGCTGGTGAAGGTCGACGATGCCGAGCGCTTTGAGGGCCAGGAAAATCCCGAGTTTACCTCCAGCTTGGTGAGCCGTTGCGACACCTCGGACGTTAAGGTTACGTACTTCTGCTCGGCGAATAAGAAATCGCCGGCGGGTGAGTACCAGATCGACGCGGCGGTTGCCGATCCGAACTTTGATGTCGCGGTCGACCCCGGCACGCTGACGGTCAAGAAGAAGCCCGAGCACTACAAGGTGACGGCGAAGGCAGTCAACGGTTCGGTCGACAATGCTTCGGTTTCGGTTGTTGAGGGCGGGGACGCGATCCTCTTGGCGACGCCCGACGAGGGCTGCTACCTCGAGCGCGTGACGGTTGCGCAGGCAGGCTCGGATGCGACCGTTGACCTCGACATTTCTGATTACAAGGGCGGGGCGTACGAGGTCACGCTGAGCGATGTCACCACATCGCAGGAGGTCGCGTTCGAGTTTGCGAAGGCGGACGCTCCGCGTGTGGTCGCGCAGCCGCAGGACATGAGCGTCCATGAGGGCGATTCGGCTGTGCTCTCGGTCGCGGCCGAGGCGGGCAAGAACGTCGCCGACCACGCGGCCTCGTCCACGGGTTGCGCTGCCGAGGTTGAGCTCTCCTACCAGTGGTTCCGCATGGTGAATGGCAAGGCCGTGGCGCTCGAGGGCGAGACGGGGGAGACGCTCTCGCTCGCGGACCTCGACGACGAGCTGGCCGGCGAGTATTTCTGCCGCGTCACTCAGCGCTACCTTGGTACTGAGAAGCAGACGGACAGTGATTGCGTCTCCGTCTCCGTCGTTGCCTGGGACACCCTTGTGTTTAACGGTGGCCTGCTGCCGGCAGCGAGTGCGCACGGCACGTACATCGCCACGATTGCCGGGGCCGCGGGCGGCAAGGCTCCGTACGAGTACGCATGGGATAAGACGAAGCTCCCCGACGGGCTCAAGCTCTCCCGTACTTCGGGCGGTCTGACGCTCTCTGGTGTTCCGTCCAAGACGGGCGTTTCCGCCTTCGATATTACGTGCACGGATGCCCGTGGCGAGGCCATGACCGCCCGCTTTGCGCTCGCTGTCCAGGCAAAGCGCGTAAAGCTTACGTTTACGGATGGCGACTTTACCTTTAATGGCGCGTCGCAGGCCCCCGAAGTTTCCGGTGCTCCCAAGGTCTGCAAGGGTGACCTGAAGGTCTGGTACTACGGATGCGGAAGTACGCAATATTTCTCGACGGATGCCCCGACCGATGCCGGCACATACCGCGCTGTCGCCACGCTGCGCAGCCACGGCTACATCGGTGCCGCTGCCTGCCAGTTCGAGATCGCTCCGGCAAAGCTCAAGGTGAAGGTTGACGACGCCGAGCGCTTCGAGGGAGAGGCGAACCCGGCGTTTACCTCGAGCCTGGAGAGTGCGGTTGATACTTCGGGTGTGAAGGTCGAGTACTCCTGCGATGCCGATGAGAGCTCTCCTGCTGGCAAGTACCAGATCGGCGCGACGGTCACCGATCCGAATTTCGATGTCGAGGTCGTGCCCGGAACGCTGACGGTGAAGAAGAAGCAGGAGCCCGTCGGTCCCGACCCGGTGGTTCCGGACCCGGACAATCCGGATAACCCCGACCCGGACAACCCGGATCCCGATCAGCCTGATCCTGGTCCTAACCCCGGCCCGGATAATCCGGAGCCCGATAATCCTAATCCGGATCCCAAGCCTGATCCCGATAATCCCGACCCTGATAACCCCGAGCCCGATAACCCGGACAAGCCCGAGCGCTTTGAGGTGACGGCAAAGGCGGTCAACGGTTCGGTCGACAACGCTTCCGTCACCGTTGATGCGGGCGGCGACGTGACGCTCTCGGCGACGCCCGACGAGGGCTGCTACCTCGAGCGGGTGACGGTCACGGAAGCCGGCTCGGACAAGGCCATCGATCTCGATATTTCCGGCTATGAGGGCGGAGCGTACGAGGTCACGCTGAGTGGCGTCACCGCGTCGCACGAGATTACGTTCGAGTTCGCGAAAGCGGACGCTCCGAAGGTGATTGCGCAGCCACAGGACGCGGGTGCCCACGAGGGCGATGCTGTTGTGCTCTCGGTTGCTGCCGAGGCGGGCAAGGGCGTCCTCGACCACACGTCCTCGTCCACGGGTTCCGCCGCCGATGTCGAACTATCCTATCAGTGGTTCCACATGGTGGGCGGCGAGACCGTGGCGCTCGAGGGCGAGACGGGGGAGACGCTCCTCATCGAGGGCCTTGATGAGGATTGCGCCGGCGAGTATTTCTGCCGCGTCACTCAGCGCTACCTTGGTACCGAGGCGCAGGTGGAAAGCGATCGTGCCGTCGTTTCCGTTGTGCTCCGGGATGCCCTCGTGTTCAACGGCGGTCTGCTGCCGGTCGCACGTGCGCATAGCACGTATCGAGCGACGATTGCGGGTGCCGCGGGTGGCGAAGCTCCATATGAGTACACATGGGACGACGCTAAGCTCCCCGACGGGTTTAAGCTCACCCGCACAGCGGGCGGCCTGACGCTCTCGGGCACCCCGTCCAAGGCCGGAGTGTCTAGCTTTGACATCACGTGCAAGGACGCTCGGGGTGAGACCGGGACCGCGCACTTTGTTCTGGTCGTTCAGGCGAAGCGGGTCAAGCTTGCATTTGAGAGCGGCAACTTCGTCTATAGCGGTGACGCCCAGGCGCCCGAGGTCACGGGGGTTCCCAAGGCCTGCGAAGGTGACCTGTGGGTCAGGTATTACGGGACGGGCGGCACGCACTATTCGTCGAGTGAGGCCCCGACCGATGCCGGCACGTATCGCGCCGTTGCCACGCTGCGAAGCAACGGGTATATCGGCGCCGCCTCGCGCAAGTTCAGGATTGCGCCGACGAAGCTTAAGGTAAAAGTCGACGATGTTGAACGCTTCGAGGGAGAGATGAATCCCGCCTTTACCTCGAGCCTAAAGAGCTCGGCCGATACCTCGGGCGTGAAGGTCGAGTACTCCTGCGTCGCCGATGAGAGTTCTCCGGCGGGCGAGTACCAGATCGAGGCGACGGTCACCGACCCGAACTTTGATGTCACGGTTGAGCCCGGTACGCTGACGGTGAAGAAGAAGCAAGAGCCTGTCGACCCGGACCCGGTGGTTCCCGATCCGGACAAGCCCGACCCGGACCAGCCGGACCAGCCTGACCCGGACCAGCCTGATCCGGGCAAGCCCGAGCCCGACAAACCGGAGCCTGATCAGCCGGACAAGCCGGACCCGGATAACCCGGATAAGCCTGAGCCTGACAACCCGAGTAAGCCGGACCCGGATAAGCCCGGGACGCCCGATTCCAACCAGTCGGATTCTGGGGATCCGGCAAAACCAGGTAGTTCGGCTGACTCCGCAGCCGATAAGGCAAGGGGCGATGGTGCGGAAAACCCCGGACAGAAGGCTTCGTCCAAGACGAGCGCTCAGCAGCTCGCCGATACGGGCGATAACGCGCCATTGGCCGTCGCCGTGGCTGCGGGCGCCGTTGCGCTTATCGCAATAGCGCTCGAGCTGCTGCGTCGTCGTCGATCGGACGCGTAACGGCTCGGAAGGGGTGGCTAGATTGAAGCTTTGCGCGATTTAGTCTGCTAAAGCGTATATACTTGCGGGACGGGTCTTTTGCCCGTCCCGTTTTTGTCTCGACTCGAAAGGCGGTCCCATGGCCTCATCCGCTTCCCGCGGCCTGCGCTCCGACCATGTCCTCACTGTCGGCATCGCCCTGTTCTCGATGCTCTTTGGCGCCGGCAACCTCATTATTCCGCCGCTGCTGGCGCTGCAGGCAGGTTCTGCCACGCCGGTCGCCATGCTTGGATTTCTCATTGCCGCCATTGGCCTGCCCGTCATGGGCTTTATCGCCGTGGCGCTTGCCGGAACGGCGCGCGAGCTTGCCGGCCGTGTGCATCCCAAGTTCGGCGAGTTCTTTGTCGCGGCGGTGTATCTGGCTATCGGCCCGTGCCTGGCCATTCCGCGCACGAGCTCCACGGCCTTCGAGATGCTGGTGCCGCTGTTGCCCGAGGGCGTCTCGCTCGGCACGGCGCGCCTGGTGTTTGCCGTCGGCTTCTTTGTCGTCGCGTTTGCGCTCACGCTGCGCCCGGGCGTCATCACACGCGTGCTCGGCCGCATTACGGGCCCCGCGCTCATTGCGCTCATCGTGCTGGTCGTTGGTGCTGCCGTGATCTCGCCGCTGGGTCCCGCTGCCGCGCCGCAGGCCCCCTACGATGCTGGCGCTGCCGCGCAGGGCTTTCTGACTGGCTATCAGACCATGGACCTGCTCGCGTCGCTCGCCTTTGGCATCATCATCGCCGAGACCATCCACGAGTTGGGTGTTACCGATGACAAGCGCGTGGCCTTCGAGATTTCGCGTTCCGGTGTGATCGCCGGCGTACTCATGGCCATCATCTACTGCGGCTTGGGCCTTGCCGGTATGCAGCTCGGCACCGTGATGCCCGACGCTACCAACGGCGCCGCCATCCTCGCCCGTTCGGCCTCCATGCATTTTGGGCTTGCCGGCACGGTCGTGGTCTTTGCGATCTTTTTCCTCGCCTGCATGAACGTGTGCATCGGCCTCATCAGCTGCTGCTCGCGTTACTTCTGCGAGACGTATGTGGTCGAAGGGGGAGCGGAGGCCTCTGAGGAGGCCATGCGCCGCCCCTTTGCGGTTCTCGCCTTTGTGTTCGCAGCGTTTTCGTGCGTGCTCTCCAACGTGGGCCTCGACGTGATTCTTATGTTCTCGGTGCCCATGCTCAATGCCTTGTATCCCGTTGCCATTGTGCTGGTGCTTATGGGCCTGGTGCACGGTTTTTGCGACGCGCATCCGCAGGTATGGGTCTGGGTCGGCGGCGTCGTCGCGGTGCAGAGCGTGATCACCTCGGTCCGCGACGCGTTCTTTGCTGGCGCGTGGCTACCGTTCGATGCGCTGCCGCTGGCGGATATCGGTGCCGCGTGGGCGCCGGTCGCCGTGGTGGCGTTTGTGATAGGCCTGCTCCACAGCCGGTTTGTCGCACATTCGAGGAGCTAGAATATCGCCGCTTGCACAGGCGGGAAGTCTCCCCTATAATTTCCTTCGCTTTGGGACACGCAAGGTTTATGCCTTAGCTGCTCAACACCTTCGGGACGTGGCGCAGTTTGGTAGCCCGCCTGCTTTGGGAGCAGGATGGCGCAGGTTCAAATCCTGTCGTCCCGACCATATCTTGCGGGCGTAGTTCAATGGTAGAACCCCAGCCTTCCAAGCTGATGACGCGGGTTCGATTCCCGTCGCCCGCTCCATAAGAATTGTTTTAACGGCTTTGGTTTCCTTTGGGAATCAGAGCTGTTTTCGTTTACGCGCCGGGCGACGGGAATCGAACCCGTCAGGGTGCGGAGCTGAGAAAATGCGTTTCCAGCGCAGCACGCAAGGGCCGAAGGCCCGCAGCGAAACAAGGATTTGCGAAGCAAATCCTTGGACTTCCCGTCGCCCGCTCCAAGCTATATAATCGCAGGCCAATATGCTAATTTGGCTCGCGTTTTTTTTTATACCGTCCGACCTCGCGGGGCAAATGAACCAAGAGCGTTTGTCCCACATCGTAAGAAAGTAGTGATTGCCATGGCACAGAGTAAGGCAGAATACCCCACCCCCGACTGCCTGGCGCCCGCCGCGATCGAGGCTAAGTCCGAGGCCGCCGGCGTTACCAAGGCCAACCTGCCGGTCTCGAAGGCCTTTTTGCTCGCCATGTTCGCCGGAGCGTTTATCGCCTTCGGCGGCCTGTTCTTCACGGTCTTTCTGAGCGATCCCACGCTTGGCTGGGGCGCCCAGCGCTTCGTGGGCGGTCTTGCTTTTTGCCTGGGACTGGTGCTCGTGCTCATTTGCGGCGCGGAGCTGTTTACCGGTAACTCGCTTATGGTATGCGCGCTTAAGAGCAAAAAGATTACGCTCGTCCAGATGTTCAAGGCTTGGGCTGTTGTGTGGATCGGCAACTTTGCCGGCGCCCTGTTCGTTGTCTTTTTGATTTACATGGCAGCTATTTATAAGCTCAACGGCGAGGCCGTCGCCAATACCATGGTGAGCGTCGCCGCCGGTAAGGTTGCGATCGACGCCGTTACCATCTTCTTCCGCGGCATTTTGTGCAACATCTTTGTCTGCCTGGCCGTATGGATCGGCACTGCCGGCAAGACCGTGGTCGACAAGGTCGTGGGCATTTTGCTGCCCATCGCTGCCTTTGTGGCCTGCGGTTTTGAGCACTGCGTCGCCAACATGTACTTTTTGCCCATGGGTATTTTGATGCACTCCTGCGGCTATGGAGCCGATGTCGCTGGCGCCGATGCCCTCAACGCTGCCGGGTTGGCGCTCAACCTTACGGTCGCCACGTTGGGCAATATCGTGGGTGGCGCCCTGATCGTGGCGCTGGGCTACTGGTTTATCTACGCCAACAAAGAGTCCTAAAGGACCCAACCCATAACCGACCAAAAAGGGACAGGTTTATTTTGGCAGGTTTTGAGCGAGGCGCTGCGCCGTCTTGTCACGAGCTGCCATAATGGACCTGTCCCTTTTTGCATGTGCGTTGCCGCATTTTGCTGCTGACGACAAAGGGGACCCGCTTTTTATTGAACATGTCGAAAGGCTTTCCATGAGCGACTGCGAATCCATGCCTGCCGAGGTGCGCGACCGCCTGCGCTCCATTCCCGCCGTTCACGAGCTGCTGGCCGAGTGGCCGGTCATGAAGGCTGCCGGCGATGCGGGCGACATGATTGTGCGCGAGGCGATTGATGCCGAGCTCGATGCCGAGCGCGAGGCGATTCGCTCTGGCGTCCCCGCTAGGAATAAGCGCGAGCTCGCCTTGGCCATCGAGCAGCGGTGCCACCGACTGTCGCTGCCGACCCTGCGCCCTGCCGTCAACGCGTCGGGCGTTGTGATTCACACCAATCTGGGCCGTGCTCCGCTTGCTCCCGCAGCGGTGCAGGCGGTGACCGATGTCGCCCGAGGCTACAGCACGCTTGAGTATGACGTCTCAATCTGCGCTCGCGGGGGCCGCAAGGAGCATGCCGCACGCCTGCTGCGCACGCTCACGGGGGCGCAGGACGCCTTGGTTGTCAACAACAATGCCGCCGCGGTGCTGCTGGTGCTTGCCGCGCACGCGGCTGGCAAAGAGGTCATCGTGAGCCGCGGCGAGCTTGTCGAGGTGGGCGGCAGCTT
>JAHYYL010000001.1:117223-140210 GCA_019424965.1 Collinsella sp. | reverse complement strand
CGTTCACTTCGCCGAACAGCCTTCACCTTCGTTTTGTGGCAGCCCGTCCGTCACCCTCTCGGCATTAAAATGGCGTAAGGCCACGTGGCCTTACCCCATTTTTCGTTAGCTATGGCAGCTTGTGCGCTACTCGCGGCACAGATGCACGGCGAAACCGGCGAACTCGCGCTTAAAGTACACGAGCTTGGTACCGCCGTCGGGCAGCAGCACGCGCGACTCCTCGTTGACCTCGAGCCCGCGCTCGGCAAACCACTTCTCGGCCGCATCGATGTCGTTGACAGCAAAGCCAATGTGGCCCTTGGCGCCACGACCGTTCTGCTTCATGATCTCGACCAGCGAATCGTTAAAGTACGAAACCGGGGTCTCGATAACGGGCAGGCCCATCATCGTCGAGAACAGCTCCGCGATCTCCAGGGCATCTGCCGGGTCGGTGGCGTTAATGCCCACATGGGCAACGCGCATGCCAAAGAGCTCGACCGGATTGGCGTTCTGCTCACTCATACAGTCAGCGCCTACTGAGCCATGACGTCGAGGACGGCCTTCTCGGCAGCGACGCGGTTCATGCCCGTCATGAAGGGCACGCCGCTCACGTACGGGCAGGTGAGGCCCTCGGGGGCAACGGTGGTGGCGATCAGCAGGTCAGCGCCCTCGTCGCAGTAATCCTTGGCCTCGGAGATGGCGCACTGCACGATCTCATACTTGCCGGCATAACCGTTGGCATCGAGCATGGTGGCGACCTTCTGGGCAACGAGCGTGGAAGTAGCAGCGCCAGCACCACAAGCCAAAACGATCTTCTTCATAGGTAATGTCTCCCTTCATGGTTTACTTTAGGTAAGTGTACCGCAGCGAGCGATGGCACTTAGCCTCGATGAGCTTTTATGCCAGTTTGCTTGCGCGCTGCGTATAATACATCTAGTACGTGTTGTCATACCGCTCGCTTTATGAGCGACTAAGGACCCTAATATGCCCGATTCCCGCACACTCTGGACCGCCGTCGTTATCATCTGTATCGCCGTGTCGGTGTTCTTTAGCGTCAAAAAACGCACCACGTTTAAACGCCTGCAGCAGCTTATGGCCGCTAAGCAGTGGGACGAGTTCGATCGCTTGCTCGACGGCAAACTCACCAGCATGCTGTACCCGCGCTACAACCGCGACTACCTGCGCCTGAACTCCTATCTGCTGCGCGAGGACCACAAGCGCGCCAGCGAGATGTTCGACCTGCTGCTGGGACTCAACCTGCCCAAGATGCAGCGCGTCGACCTGGTGATCAAAGCCTTTAACTACTACGTTGGCCAGGAGGACCGCAAAAAGTCCAAGGAGCTTCTGCACGAGATCAAGGGCTTTGAGGGCGGTCAGGCCGAGGCGGTCGCACACGAATGCCAGCTGATGTACGACACGATGATCCTCAAGCGCCACAACGACATTCCCGAGCTGGAGCGCATGCTCGAGGATGTTGGCGACGACCCGGTCAAGCGCTGCCGACTGGAGTACCTGCTGGCCCTGCAGTACCAGAACAAGGGCGACGAAGCCAAGTTCCAGGAGTTCCTGGAGAAGTCGGGCCAACACTCGATGGCCGTCAACGCGTAACGGACGGCTTGTGCTAGACTTCTAGTCTCACGGGGGCGTGGCGGAATTGGCATACGCAGGAGACTTAAAATCTCTCGCCGCAAGGATTGTGGGTTCGAGTCCCACCGCCCCTACCATATGGCTTTTACGGGCCCGTGTCCCTTTGAGATGCGGGCTCGTTTCTTTTGGATGCCGGTGGGACTCGAACCCGCGAGGGGGCGAGCGTTAAGCGGACGCGCAGCGTCCGTAGCGAGCCGGCGAGGGCGCCGACAGGCGGCCGAAGCCGGTGCGTATTTGCGCAGCAAATGCGCGGACGTCCCACCGCCCCTACCATTTGGCTTTTACGGGCCCGTGTCCCTTTGGGATGCGGGCTCGTTTCTTTCGGACGCCGTCAAGCCTCTAAGTTGCGGTGGAATAGGGACTGTTTGGGGCCCGAAAGGGCGATTTTAGTCCGTATTTCACCGCAACTTATTTAAAGGGTGCTGAGAGCGGGGGTCCAGGCGATGGTGGGAATGGCACCGTCGAGAGTCTCGTTGATAGTGGCAGCCATACCGGCGAGGAGGCTGTTCTCACTTACGGTGAGCGTCTTGTAGCCGCCGGCTCGCATGAGCTCGCGAATCACCACGGCGCCGGCCAGAATCACGCCCGCGCGTTTGGGCTGTACACCCGGTAGCGCGGCGATACCCTCCACATCCAGCGTAGACATACGATCGATGGCGGCCGAGATCTGCTCCATCGTAAGCTCGCGCAGGTGCACAAAGTTCGAGTCGTACGGCTCCAGTTCGTGGACCAGCGCCACGAGCGTGGTGGCGGTACCGCCCACCGCAACGAGGCGCTCGGCGCGCTCAAAGTCGCTGGGCAGGCCCTCAAAATAGGCGGCAAACTGCTCGCCTGCCCACGCGGCAGCGGCAGCAAGCTCGCCATCCGCGGGCGGCAACGCGGAGAAAAAGCGCTCCGTCACGCGACGGCAACCGATGTCCAGCGAGCGCGTTCCCTCCAGCGCAAAGACGCTGCGCTCCGGAGCGTATACGCCCGTCGCGAGCTCCGTGGAGCCGCCGCCCGAATCGGCGACGATAATGCGCTCGCCTGCAAAGTCGTGCGCCACGCCAAAAAACGTCAGGCGCGCCTCGACCTCGCCCGGAATCACCTGCGGTTCGAGCCCCAGATCGCGCAGGCCGTCCAGCAGCAGTGCGGCGTTGGACGCATCGCGCGCGGCACTCGTGCACGTGGTGCAGATGCACGCGGCGCCAAAGGCACGGGCCTCATCCACAAACATGCGGCACGCCGCGAGCACGCGCTCAACGGCCGCCTCGCAAAAGCGTCCCGTCGCGTCCACGCCCTCGCCCAGGTCGGTAATCTCGGTATGCTTGGACGATTCCACAATCGCTCCGCCCTCGACCTGGGCCAACACCAGTCGCGACGACACCGTTCCCAGGTCGATCGCGGCCACCTTATAGCGTTTGCAATTTGTCATTGCGGGCTCCCCTCCGGGCGCTATTTGCCGTTGGACACGACCGTCTGGCCCTCGACGCCGTTAAACCCAAACAGCATGTCGAGCGCCTGGATGTACCACGGCGCGTCCTTGCCGACTTCTTCGATTTCCTTGGCCACTTCGCTGGCCTTCTTGGCGTTTGAGGACTTTTTGCTCGACGACGAGTCAGAATCGTCGTCCAAGCCTAGCACGTCAATCTTCTTCTCGCCGGGCATCACCAGGCCCAGGTCCTCGGACGCCGCGTCCTTGATACCCTCCTCCGAGAGCAGCTTGTCGACGCTTTTTTGCAGCTCATCATTGTATTGCTGGCGAATCTCGACCTGCTTGGCCAAGATATCGCTCGAACGCTTTGCCACGTACAGATCGCGCACGGGAAAATACAGGCTCACGAGCACCAGCGCCACCACGATACCGATAAACAGCGGACGCAGAGAGCCATGCGTAAAGTCATAGATCGCCTTGACCACCGCGTTGTCGTTGGCGTAATGCATAAAGTCCGAGCCCGAAAGACGGTTCGAGGGCCTGCTCGATTTGTCGTGTGCCTGAGTCGAGGGACGCGACGTATGCGACGAACGTGCCGGGCGCACCGGTCCATCTGTCGAAGTATTCACTTGAGCATTGGGGCGCGAGGTACTTGTCGGGCGCTGCGCGGGGCGGTCGACGCCGGCGTAGGCGGACCCACCGAGCTGCACCGTGCGCGCACGGCGAGGCGACGGCTCGCGCGAACCGGCGGAATAGTACCTGTTGTCGTAAATCTGATCCATGTGCGCCTTGTGCGGTTGAGGTTTGTTTGCGCTAAGTCCTTTAGTTATAGCACGAGCGCCCGCACCGCCTTCGCCAGCCTTTGCTCGACATAAAAAAGGCGCTGAGCCATATGGCCCAGCGCCCACAGCGCTTTGCGGCGTCCAGCCAAGGCGGGGCGGAACCGAGTCAGCCTCCTCCTCGCCAAATTCGCCCGTTTAGCGAATGTTGTAGAACGCGGCCTTGCCGGCGTAGCGCGCGCTGCCCTCGAGCTCGTCCTCGATGCGGATGAGCTGGTTGTACTTGGCGATACGGTCGCTGCGGCACGGGGCGCCCGACTTGATCTGGCCGGCGTTAACACCCACGACCAGGTCGGCGATCGTGGAGTCCTCGGTCTCACCGGAACGGTGGCTCACGATGCAAGCGTAGCCGGCCTCCTTGGCAGTCTCGATGGCCTCGAGCGACTCGGTGAGCGTGCCGATCTGGTTGACCTTGACCAGGATCGCGTTGGCGGCACCCAGCTCGATGCCCTTCTTGAGGCGCTCGGTGTTAGTGACGAACAGGTCGTCGCCCACCAGCTGCACCTTGTTGCCAATGCGGCGGGTAAGCTCGACCCAGCCGTCCCAGTCCTCCTCGGCCATGCCGTCCTCGATGGAGATGATGGGATAGGTGTCGACGAGCTTCTCCCAGTAATCAACCATCTGGGCACTCGTGTACTCCACGCCCTCGCCCTTGAGCTCATACATACCGGTCTCAGCGTTGTAGAACTCGGTGGACGCCGGATCCATGGCGTACATGAAGTCGACGCCGGGCTTAAAGCCAGCCTTCTCGACGGCCTTGGTGATGTACTCGAACGGCTCGGCATTGGTCTTAAGGTTGGGGGCAAAGCCGCCCTCGTCGCCCACGCCGCCGCCCAGGCCGGCCTCGTGCAGCACGCCCTTGAGGGTGTGGTATACCTCGGCGCACCAACGCAGGCCCTCGGCAAAACTCGGGGCGCCCACCGGCATGATCATGAACTCCTGGAAGTCAACGTTATTGTCGGCATGCACGCCGCCGTTGAGGATATTCATCATAGGTGTGGGCAGCAGGTGGGCGTTGACGCCACCCAGGTACTGGTACAGCGACAGGCCCGCCGACTCGGCAGCGGCGCGGGCAACGGCCAGCGACACGCCCAAGATGGCGTTGGCGCCGAGCTTGGTCTTGTTGGGGGTACCGTCCGCGGCAATCAGCGCGGCATCGACGGCGCGCTGGTCGAAGGCATCGAGGCCCACGACGGCGTTGGCGCACTCGTTGTTGACGTGCTCGACGGCCTGCGAAACGCCCTTGCCCAGGTAGCGGCCCTTGTCGCCATCGCGCAGCTCGCAGGCCTCAAAGGCGCCGGTCGAAGCACCCGAAGGCACCATTGCGCGGCCAAAGCTGCCGTCCTCGAGCACGACCTCGACCTCGACGGTGGGATTGCCGCGGCTGTCGAGTACCTCGCGACCGTAGACGTCCAAAATATCGCTCATGTTGTCTCCCTCTCACTTGGAAACGGGTTGAATGCTTGGCGACACGGCTTGCACGCTACAGTGGCGCGCAGGTTCATAAGTTAGCCTTATCGCACTTTTTGCATTATGCCCTAAGTTAGCCAAGGGATACAATCTTTTTAAAAAATAATAGGGGCGATGGGACAAGTCCGTCCCGTCGCCCCCGCAGTCTTACTCCTCTGCCTTTGCGGCATCCCAGAGGTCATTGAGGCCGTGGGTCGAAAGCTCGGCCAGATCAACGTGGGCGTCGGCCGCCATCTGCTCCATCGCGGCCCAGCGGCGGCGGAACTTTGCCGTGCTGGCACGCAGGGCGCTCTCGGCGTCGATTCCCTCCTTGCGCGCAACGTTGACCAGAGCAAAGAGCAGGTCGCCAAACTCCATCTCGCGCTCGGGCGAGCCGGAAGCCTCGGCCTCAAACTCGGCACGCTCCTCGGCGACCTCGTCCCACACATCCTGGACCGTCTCCCACTCAAAGCCCACGGCAGCCGCCTTGCGCGACACCTTCTGCGCCTGCATCAGCGCCGGCAGATGCGTGGGCACGCCGTCGAGCAGGCCCTCGGGCGCAGCCTCGCCTGCCGCCACGGCCTTGTCCTTGGCGGCCTTCTCGGCAAGCTTGACCTCGTCCCAGATCTTGAGCACCTCGTCGGAGTTCTCGGCATCTGCATCGCCAAACACGTGCGGGTGACGGCGGATGAGCTTGGCGTCGATATCGTGCGCCACATCGGCCAGCGTAAACTCGCCGGTGTCCGCCGCAATCTGCGCATGCAGTACGACCTGCATGAGCACGTCGCCCAACTCCTCGCGCAGATGCGTAGCATCATCGGCCTCGATGCAGTCGAGCGCCTCGTAGGCTTCCTCGATCATGTTCTTGCCAATGCTGCGGTGCGTCTGCTCGCGGTCCCACGGGCAGCCGTCGGGCTGACGCAGGCGCCAGATGGTCTGCACCAGATGCTGCAGCTCGGCCGACGCGTCTACCAGCGTGGACAGGTCGCGCGAACCCTCGGCATTTTGCTGAGCCATATGCTCGGCCATGGTTAGTCCTCCCCCATGATCACATGGCGGAACGCGCCGCCCTCGTAGACGCCGTAGCTATGTGTGCCGTCCTTGGGGATGCTCACGCTGCCGGGGTTGAAGAGCCACAGGCCCGGGTGCGCGGCGCTTGCCTCGTTAACCTTGATGTGCGTGTGGCCGTAGACGAGCGCGGAGCCCTCGGGCAGCGCGGGCGCGTGGTCAACGCTGTTATGCATGCCGGCGCCAAAGACGTGGCCGTGCGTCAGGAACAGTTCACGTCCGGTCTCGTCGAATAGTGTGGCGTAGTCAGCCATGACGGGGAAGTCGAGGACCATCTGGTCGACCTCGGCGTCGCAGTTGCCGCGCACCGCGATGATGCGGTCGGCCAGGGCGTTGAGCAGCGGAATCACGCGTTTGGGGGCGTAGTCGCGCGGCAGGTCGTTACGCGGGCCGTGGTAGAGCAGGTCGCCCAGCAGCACAATGCGGTCGGGCTGTTCGGATTCGATGGCAGTGCAGAGGCGCTCGGCCCAGTATGCCGAGCCATGGATGTCGGAAGCGATGAGGTATTTCATGGGGAGTCCTTTCGGTGGGGTTAATTGGATTGGCGCGGCGCGTCACTCGCCCGCATCACTCAAATCGCAACGCCGCGGCTTGGGCCGCTTGCATCACGCGTTGGAGCGGCACGTTGTGCTCGCGGGCAAGGCGAGCACAGTCCTCGTACTCGGGTGCCGCGCGCTCGCTGCCGTCGGGCAGGGTGGCTACTTTGACGGCCACCTCGCCCCAAGGCGTCGCTACCTGCTCAAAACGACGCGGCAGGCAGACGCGTTCCATCACCTGGCGACGAACGGCGTTGGTCGTGGTCTCCAAAAAGATAATCGTCTGTAGGCGCTCGATATCCTCGTGCGAGCAGATCACCTGCAGCTGCCAGCCGGGGCGACCTTTTTTGCAGTAGAGAGGCAGCCAGTGCACCTCGCGCGCAGGCGGTCGGCGGCATAGGCGAGTACCTCGGGCGATGCATCGTCGATGTCGCACTCCAGCTTGACGATGGTTTCGGGCGCATCGGTCTCGCGGGACAGCGGAGATGTACTTCCACGTTGCATACGGTCCGGATCCTTTCCGCACGGGCTCGTTTTGTTCACCCAAACGCTAGCACATCGGACGTGGCACAGGCGTGACTTTCGTCCGTCGCCGCCCTCGCCCCTATCCAAACATGTACATCAGCCTCCAAACATGTAATTTTTTGCAGCTTTCGGAGGCTGACGTACACGTTTTGGAGCGGGGCCGCACACGATCAGAATTGCGCCTGCACCCCGTCCGCCATAAAGTTCGCTGCACTCAACAATTTTGGACTTTCTACGCAGTTCATCGGCTAAAAAATTACCCTCGGCATACTTACCTGCTGCACGATGTTACTCTAGTTGCATTTGGCTAACTAATCGGCTGCCGAGGACCCCGCCCGGCACCGTTACGGCATCGGAGGTTTCATGTTCGAGAAGCGGCTCTTCTCCCTGGTTCCGCAGGCAACGCCCTACATTATGGCAAGCGTCCTGTTTAAGTGGATCGCGCTCATGGCAAACATCACGGTGATGTGGATGCTTGCGCGCATCTTGGGCGGCATCGTCACGAACGGTCTTTCCGCCGCGCTCGCCGTCGATGCCCTCGCACAGGCGGCCTTGCCGCTCGCCGCCGCCATCATCGTGCGCGCCGCCTCCATCTACCTGGCCCAACGCGCCGGCGACAAGGCCGCGTTCGAGGCCGTCCGCCGCGTGCGCTCGCTCGTCTACGATAAGCTCACCGCACTCGGCCCCTCCTACACCGAGACCGTCCCCACCGCCGAGGCCGTCCAGACCAGCGTCGAGGGCGCCACGCAACTCCAGGTGTACTTTGGCGGTTACCTGCCGCAGCTCTTCTTTGCCGGCTTGGCACCCATCACGCTGTTTGTACTGCTCGTGGGCCAGGCGGGTCTTCCCGCCGCGCTGCTGCTCGCCTGCGTTCCGGTCATTCCCGTCTCCATCATGATGGTCATGCGCAACGCCAAAAAGATTGGTTCCGAGTACTGGGGCAGCTACGTCGACCTGGGCGGCATGTTCCTGGAGGCCGTGCAGGGTCTCACCACCCTTAAGGTCTACCAGGCCGATCGCAGCTGGCACGAGCGCATCAACGCCGAGTCCGAGCGTTTCCGCACAGCGACCATGCGCCTGCTGGTGATGCAACTGCGCTCCATTTGCGTTATGGACCTGGTCGTCTATATGGGCGCCGCGCTCGGCGTTATCGTAGCCGCGCTGCAGCTCGCCACGGGCAAGATCGGCTTTGAGGCTGCCTTCCTCATCGTCTTTCTGTCGCAGGAGTTCTTTTTGCCCATGCGCCGCCTGGGATCGCTGTTCCACACGGCCATGAACGGCATGGCCGCCTCGCGCCGCATGTTTGGCATTTTGGATACGCCCGAGCCCGAGCGCGGCGATGTTGAGCTTGACGGTCGCGGCGATATCGAGCTCGCGGGCGTGAGCTATGCATACGGCGACCGCACGGTGCTGGACAGCGCCAGCGCGACCATTGCGCACGGCTCGCTCGTGGCACTCGTGGGCGAAAGCGGCGGCGGCAAGTCCACGCTTGCGGGGATCATCGCAGGCCGAAAGGATGCCTACCGTGGCAGCGTTCGCATCGGCGGCGTCGAGCTGCGCGACGCCACGGCCGCCTCACTCATGCGCGCCGTCACCCTGGTGCCCACCAACGGCTACCTGTTTGCCGGCACCCTGCGCGACAACCTGCTGCTCGCCCAGCCCAACGCCACCGATACCGAGCTTTTGCGCGCGCTCGACCGCACGCGCGTGGCGGCCTTTGTGCAGGCCAACGGCGGGCTCGACATGGTGATTAACGAGGGCGGTACCAACCTTTCGGGCGGCCAGCGCCAGCGCGTGTGCATGGCCCGCGCCCTGCTGCACGACTCGCCGATCTATGTGTTTGACGAGGCGACGAGCAATGTGGACGCCGCAAGCGAAGCCGCAATCGGCGAGGTCATCGCGTCGCTCGCCGGCGAGCACACTGTAATTGTGGTGGCACATCGCCTGTCGACAATCGTGGACGCCGACCAGATCCTGGTGCTGGAGCGTGGCCGTATTGCCGAGCACGGAACTCACGGCGAGCTCTTGGCCACCGCGGGCGCCTATGCGCGCATGTGGAACAGCCAGGAGCAGCTCTCGGCATATGCGTATGCGGAGGGTGATGCCGAGGATGCCGGCGCGGTTGAGACTGTTGACGGCAGCGCCGCCTGCACCGATAGCTTCAACGGTGCCGGCTCGTCTTCCGCCGCCGCGGCGCCTGACTCCGGCCGCGCCCGTCGCTCGGCGCCGTCCATCATGTGGCGCATGATGGGGCTCGTCCGACCGCTTGCCGGCTGGCTTGTGCTAGCCGTCGCGCTGGGCAGCATTGGCATGCTCACCGCCGCGTTCGTGCCGGCCTTTGGCGCCCTCGGCCTTATGGCCGCGCTGGGCCGCAACGCCCTGGGCCTTGGTCTTGTCGCGGCATGCGTGGCCTGCGCCGCCTGCGGCATCGCACGCGGGCCGCTCCATTACGGCGAGCAGCTCTGCAACCACTACATCGCGTTTCGCCTGCTCGCGCACATCCGCGACTTGGTCTTTGGTGCCCTGCGCCAACTGGCGCCCGCCAAGCTCGAGAGCCGCGGCAAGGGCGATCTCGTGAGCCTGGTCACCTCGGACATCGAGCTGCTCGAGGTCTTCTACGCGCACACCATCTCGCCCATTGCCATCGCTCTGGTCTGCACCGTTGTGTTTGAGGGCTTTTTGCTGGCCGTAAGCCCCGAGCTCGCGGGCATCGCGCTCGTGGCCTACGCAGTCCTGGGCGTGCTGCTGCCCCTGACCTCGGCCAAGGCATGCGGCACCACCGGCCGCCAGAGCCGCGAGGGCGCCGGTAAGCTGGGTGCCTTTGTGCTCGACAGTCTACGCGGCGCATCCGAGACTATCCAGTTTGCCGGTGGCGCCGATCGCAGCCGTGCCCTGGGCAAGCTGACCGAGCGAGTCGGCGCCGTGGACGCGCGCCTCAAGCGCCGCCAAGCGGCCAGCGAGGCCGTAGCCGATGCGCTTATTCTTGCGGCCAATCTGGTGATGCTCGGACGTGCGCTGCAGCTGGTGGCTGCGGGAACGATTAACTTTGCCGCAGCGTTTGTCGCCGTCTTTACCTTTGTGTCGTCGTTTGGCTCGGTGATGGCCGTGAGCCGCCTGGGTGCCTCACTGCAGGAGACGCTCGCCTCGGGCGCACGCGTGCTCGATTTGCTCGACGAGCAGCCCCAGTGCGCCGAGGTCGCCGACGGACAGGACGTTGAGTTTGCCGGCGCCGCAGCCGAGCATGTGAGCTTTAGCTATGCGGGCGGCGTGGACGCGGGCGGTGCGGGCGCCACAGGGCAGGTCGCGAACGACACCGCCACGAGTCTCATCCTCGACGATGTGACCTGCACTTTTGCGCCCGGCACCATGACCTGCATCATGGGGCGCTCGGGCTCGGGCAAGTCGACGCTGCTTAAGCTGCTCATGCGTTTTTGGGACCCCGCAGCTGGCACCATCACGGTGAGCGGCGTCGATGCCCGCCACATCAACACGGCGAGCCTACGCAGCCACGAGGCCTATATGACCCAGGACACACATCTGTTCTGCGGCACCGTACGCGAGAATCTGCTGGTTGCGCACGCCAGCGCCACCGATGCCGAGCTGCTCGACGCTTGCCGCTCCGCTTCGCTTACCGCCCTCATCGACCGCCTGCCGCAGGGTCTCGACACGCCCGTCGCCGAGCTGGGCGACTCGCTCTCGGGCGGCGAGCGCCAGCGCATCGGCCTTGCGCGCATCTTCCTCAACGACGCGCCTTTCATCTTGCTCGACGAGCCCACCAGCGCGCTCGATGCCCTCAACGAGGCGTCCGTGATGCAGGCGATCGACGAGCTCAAGCGCCGCGGCAAGACCATCGTGCTCGTAAGCCATCGCGCCAGCACCTGCGCCTTTGCCGATTGCTCGCTTTCGGTCGAGCACGGGAGGCTGAGCTAATGGCGCGCCCGGTCGACACGCCGGAGCTGGCGCGCAAACGTGCACGCGAGGCCCAGATGGTGTCGCAGATGATTGCACTGTGGTGCCGCGGGCATCATGGCGGCGGGAATGCGGTCGAACAGGCTGGCGACGATGAGTCCGTGCGCGTGAAGCTCGGCCTTCGGACCATTACGCTCTGCCCCGAATGCGCCGAGCTGCAGAAATACGCCATCGCGCGCATTGAGCACTGCCCGCACATGGGCACCAAGACATTTTGCTCGGCCTGTCCTTCGCATTGCTACCGGCCTGCCATGCGCGAGAAGATCCGCGAGGTCATGCGCTGGTCGGGACCGCGTATGATCCGCTATCGCCCCATCACCGCCGTGAGACACGCGATGGTAACGGTGCAGGCCAAACGCGCGGCGACACGAAGCAAGTAATCGCCGGCGCCGGCACGCGCCGCGCAGCCTTTCCAATCGATTTCGAGCTCCGGCGTGCACGGCGTGTTGAGAGCTGCACCATTACAATGGAGCGAATTCGCCAAATGCAAAGGAGTCGCCATGCCCGTCTGCCCGCTGGTCGATTGCCACACCCACACCTCGTTCTCGGACGGACATGCCTCGTTTGAGGAAAACGTCCGCGCCGCTGCTGCGGCAGGCTGCCGCGTCATAGTCTCGACCGACCACCTCGCCCTGCCTGCCAGTATGGATGCTAACTGCGAGGTGCAGGTCGTCGAGGGCGACCTGCCGACGCATCGTCTGGCCTTTGAGGACGCCCGCAGGCTTGCCGCGCAAATCGCGCCGGAGCTCGAGCTTATCTATGGCTTTGAATGCGATTGGTACGAGGGCTGCGAACCCTTGGTTGAGCGCTGGTCCCAGGGCGCCGTGGTGCGCTTGGGCAGCGTGCATTGGATTGGCGACCCGGGCGATATCATGGCCGGCGCCGCGGGCACGGCGGGAACGGAGAGCGTCGCTCGTCCCGATACGCCCGATTCGCTTTGTGGCTGGATCGACGACGATACCAACCTGCATGTTTGGGAAAACTTAGGCGTACGCGGCGTATGGGAACACTACGTCGACGACTGGTGCCGTGCTTGCGAAAGCTCGCTTAACTTTGATGTGATGGCTCACCCCGACCTAGTCATGCGCTTTTCGAAGGAAGGCTTTGCGCCCGACTTTGACCCCGCGCCGTTTTGGCAGCAGATGGCCGAGTGCGCGCACGATACGGGTCGCCGCGTTGAGGTCTCGACGGCTGCACCGCGCAAGGGCCTTGACGACTACTATCCCGCAACCGACCTTTTGCGCTGTTTTGCCCATGCCGAGGTGCCCATTACCTTTGGCTCAGACGCGCACCGCGCCTGCGATATTTGTTGGAACATCCGCGAGGCCCAGGCCCACGCCTACGACTGCGGCTACCGGGCCTTCGATATCACCCACCCCACCGGCGAATGGGAATCCACGCCCCTCGCCTAACTGGTCGTTTTAGAACGTCCCCAATGACTAGTGGCGGCGGGCGTTGAGTTCGCCGGCCAGTTCGTCGAGGGTGATGCCATAACGCTCAAGGGTTACGAGCAGGTGGTAGACCAGGTCGCCGGCCTCGTAGCGGATGTGGTCGTGATCGTTATCTTTGCAGGCCATGATGACCTCGCTCGCCTCCTCGGCAAGCTTCTTGAGCAGCTCGTCCTCGACTTCGGTCAGCAGACGGGCGGTGTAGCTCTCCTGTGGCGACGCATCGCGACGACCGTGAATCACCTCGGCCAGTCCCGTCAGCGTCTCGCCGATGTTTCCCGGCTGCACGTTAGCTGTTCTGACTCCCATGGTTATTTCCTCTCGTTACTGCAGCGTAAAGTAAGTACCGGTCTCATCGAACCGAGGCTTTGCGCCCTTTTTCTCAAAGAACTCGACGATGACGGCATGGGCCTCGTCGAGCCTTTCTTTCTCGGCCTCGAGCCAAAGCGACTGCGCCCCGCAGGCATCGGTCAGGTGCACGCGGCATGGCACGCCCGCGCGAAGGAGCTCGGTGTTGCAGTCGGCGACTTCGAACGGCGTCACAACCTTCATCGCACTCCCCCTTCCACGCGCTTAAAGAAGCAGGTACGGTTGCCGGTATGGCAGGCCGGGCCCGGTGAGTCCACCTTGACCAGCAGCGTATCGCTATCGCAGTCGGCCCAGAGCTCCTTGACCTCCTGCATGTTGCCACTCGTCGCGCCCTTGTTCCAGAGCTCCTGACGGCTGCGACTCCAAAACCACGTGGTCCCGGTCTTGAGCGTCAGCCCCACCGACTCCTCGTTCATCCAAGCAACCATAAGCACCTCGCCGGTGTCATATTGCTGAACCACGCAGGGAATGAGCCCACAGTCGTCGTATTTAAGCTCTGCCGCGGTTGTCACTTGCTCCATTTAGAAGTCCAATCTCACGGGGATTCCCTGGCTAGCCATGTATTCTTTGACTTCGCGAATGCTGAAGGTTCCAAAGTGAAAGACGCTTGCCGCCAGCACGGCATCCGCCTCGCCCTCGATCACACCCTCGGCGAAATGCTCGAGCGTGCCCACGCCGCCGCTCGCGATCACCGGAATCGGCACCGCGCGCGCCACGGCACGGGTGAGCGCCAGGTCAAAGCCGGCCTTGGTGCCGTCACGATCCATGCTGGTAAGCAAGATCTCGCCGGCGCCGCGACGAGCCGCCTCCTCGGCCCACGCCACCGCGTCGATACCCGTGGCGTTGCGGCCTCCCGCGGTAAAGACCTCCCACTTATCGGCACCGGGAGCACCGGGCAAACCGACACGCTTGGCATCGATCGCCACGACCACGGCCTGGCAGCCAAACGCCGCGGCGGCCTGGCTGATCAACGACGGATCGCGCACGGCCGCCGAGTTGAGCGACACCCTGTCGGCACCAGCTGCAACCATGGTCCGCATGCCCGGCAAGTCGCGAAAGCCTCCGCCCACGGTATAGGGGATGGCGAGCTCCTCGGCCGCGTGCGCCGCCATCTCGATGGTCGTCGCGCGGTTGTCGCTCGTCGCGGTAATGTCCAAAAATACGACCTCGTCCGCACCCTCGCGATCGTAGGCGCGGGCCAACTCCACCGGGTCGCCGGCATCGCGCAGGCTCACAAAGTTGACGCCCTTGACCACGCGGCCGCCCTTGACGTCCAGGCAGGGAATCACGCGTTTGGTAAGCATGGGCTACTCCTCTCCTCGGGCGGCGGCCAACGCCTGGGCCAGCGTAAAGTTGCCCTCGTAGAGCGCGCGACCGGTGATGGCTCCCTCAATGGTATCCTCACCCACCGCGGCAAGCGCGCGGACATCGTCGAGCGTCGAGATGCCACCCGAAGCCACGACGGAAAATCCCGCGACCTCGGCCACATGGCGATACGCCGCCACATCGATGCCCGTCTGCATGCCATCGCGCGCGATGTCGGTATACACCAGATGCTTAAAGCTCAGCTCCGTGAGCTGCGCCACCGCATCGTCGAGTGCCACGCCCGCGCCATCGCGCCAGCCGTTCACCTTGACCTGACCGTCACGGGCGGCGATGTCTGCCACCAGCAGCTCGCCAAAGCCGCGCGCCGCCACCTCGGCAAAACCCGGCTCGGTCACCAGCACGGTGCCCAGCGCGATGCGGCGTGCGCCGTAGCCTGCCAGCTCGTCGATGCGCGCGAGCGAGCGAACGCCGCCGCCCACGTCCACGGACAGGCCGTCGACGCCGCAGATAGCCTTGATCGCCGCCGAGTTGGCCGCGCACGCGTCCTCGTCCTCGCCAAAGGCAGCGGACAGGTCGACGACGTGCACCCAGCTCGCACCCTGCTCGGCAAACGAGCGGGCGACGGCGACGGGGTCGTCGGAATATACCTTGCAGCGGCTGCGGTCGCCGCGTTCCAGGCGCACGACCTTGCCGCCGATCAGATCGATTGCGGGAAACAGGATCATCGGCCGGCCTCCTCGACGATGTTGACGAAGTTCTTAAGAATGCGCTGCCCCAGCGCTGAGGATTTCTCGGGATGAAACTGGCAGCCCCACACGTTGCCATGGCGCACGATGCACGGGAAGCTCCGCGTATAGTGCGTGCGCGCCAAGACGTCGGCGGCATCGACATCGTCGGCCACCGCGTAGCTGTGGGTGAAGTACACATTGGCGCCCTCGGCAAAACCGGCGAGCAGCGGGTCGGCCGCACCGGCGGGCGTCATGTGCACCTGGTCCCAGCCCACGTGCGGGACCTTCAGGCGACTCGATTCCAAGCGCGTACACGAGCCGCGCATGATGCCCAGGCCATCGACCCAGGGGCCACCGGCCTGCTCGGGGGCGTCGCCATCCGCGGCAACACCCTCGCCCGCAGGAACGCCCTCGTTGCCGCACTCAAAAAACAGCTGAAGGCCCAGGCAGATGCCGAGCAACGGAGTTCCAGCGGCGACGGCATCGAGCACCGCGTCTGCCTCGCCGCTCTGGCGCATAAAGGCGATCGCGTCATAGAACGCGCCCACGCCCGGAATGACCAGGCCGTCGGCGCGGCGGATCTGCTCCGGGTCATCCGATGTACAGGCGGCGGCACCGGCGCGCGCAAGCCCGCGCACGACGCTCGACAAGTTGCCCTTGTGGTAGTCGACCACCACGATCTTCGGTTCGCCCACGCGACCCCTCCACTTCTCATCATCCAAAACCACCACAAAGGGGACAGGCACCTTCGTGGTGGTTTCTGCCTTTACGGCGGCTACAGTGAGCCCTTGGTGCTGGGGATACCCTGCACGCGGGGATCCAACTCGCAGGCATGGCGCATCGTGCGGCCCACGGCCTTAAAGGCGGCCTCGATAATGTGATGCGAGTTGCCGCCCGCCAGCTCGCGCACGTGCAGCGTGAGCTTGGCATCGCGCGCAAAGGCGTAAAAGAACTCGACGGCCAGCTCGGTATCAAAGCTGCCCACGCGCTCGGTCGGCACGGGCAGCTCGCAGTAGGCCTGCCCACGGCCCGAGATATCAACGGCGGCCATCACGAGCGTCTCGTCCATGGCAATCGCCGCGTCGGCAAAGCGCGTAATGCCCGCCTTGTCACCCAGCGCTCGGCAAAACGCCTCGCCCAGCACAATACCCGTGTCCTCGACGGTATGATGCGCGTCGACCTCAACGTCGCCTATCGCGTGAACCGTCAGATCGAACAGGCCATGGCGGCCAAAAGCGTTGAGCATGTGGTCGAAAAACGGCACGCCGGTCGAGATATCGCACACGCCAGATCCGTCCAGGTCGAGCTTTACGACAATGTCGGTCTCGCCCGTCTTGCGGGTTACCTCGGCATAGCGATCCATCTACATCTCCTCCTTCACCAGCGCGGCAAACGCGGCCAGCACCTCATCGTTTTCCTGCGGGGTGCCCACGGTAATGCGCAGGCAGTCCGCAAGCCCCGGCGCATAGCTAAAGTCGCGCACCAAAATCGAATACTCATCGCGCAGACGCTCGCGCACGCGCGTGGCATGCGGCGTGCGCACGAGCACAAAATTTGCTGCACTCGGCCACGCCTCCACGGGCAGACCCTCGGCAGCCATTGCGCGCAGGGCGCACAGCTCGCGCTCGCGCTCGGATGCGATCTGTGCCACCACGGGCGTGTAGGCATCACGGGCACGCACGCAGGCAAGTGCTGCCGCCTGGCTCAGCACGTTAACTGAATAGATCTGGCGAATCGCCGCGAACACGTCGATGACTTCCGGCGCCGCGATCACGTAACCCAGACGCGTACCGGCAGCGCCAAACGCCTTGGACAACGTATGCAGAATCACCAGGTTGGGATGCTCGGCGATAAGCCCCTGCGCCGTGGTGACCGCGCCAAACGAATCGTCGGCAAACTCCACGTAGGCCTCGTCAACCATTACCATGCCGGGGCACGCATCGCACAGCGCCGCGACAAAGTCGAGCGGTGCCACGTCACCCGTGGGGTTGTTGGGCGAGGTCACGATTGCCAGGTTGCACTCGGACGCCGCCGCAAGCACGGCTGCCTGGTCGAGCTCAAAGGTCGCGGGGTCGCGCCACACGTCGCGCACCTCGGTCTGACAGAGCGACGCAAAGAACGCATACTCGCTAAAGCACGGCGGGCAGTTGAGCAGGGTCCGTCCCGCGCCGCCAAACGCCAACAGGTAGTTATAGAGCAGCTCGTCGCCGCCGTTGCCCACGCAGACATTCTCGCGCGCCACACCATGCCAAGCGGCAAGCTCGTCACGCAGATCGTTGGACATGGGATCGGGATAGCGGTTGAGCGGCGTGGCAGCCAGGGCGGCGTCGACCGCCTCGCGCACGCCAGCCGGCACGGGATAGGTGTTCTCGTTGGCCGAAAGGTTGATGCGCGTGGGCGTAAAGTTGGGATCGTAGGGCTCAATACCGGCCAGGTAAGGCTGGACGAGCTCCTTCATGCGAGGCGTGAGTTCGGCCATATTAGGCCTCCCCGCCGGTTACGCCAGCGCCATCTGCGCCTGCAGCCGCCAGGTCCACGCCCTCGGCAACCGTCGCCACGGCGTCGCCCGGCCAGGCAACCTTGGTCAGGTCGGCCGCGGCGAGCGACTCGGCGCTCACGGCATCCTCGCCCTGCTCCAACACGCGGCGACGCAGTGCGGCCGAAAGCGCGTGCGCCCACAGGCCCTCGGCCTCGGCCAGACGCTGCGTAGCGGGAGCGTCGGAGAGCAGGCCCTCGGGCGTATAGCATATAACGCTCGAGCGCTTAACGAACTCTTCGACCGAAAGCGGGTTGGAGAACATGGCCGTGCCGCCGGTCGGCAACGTGTGGTTGGGACCGGCAACGTAATCGCCGAGCGGCTCGGAGCTCCAAGCGCCCACAAAGATGGCGCCGGCGTTGCGAATGCCGCCGAGCAGGCCCATCGCATCCTTGCAGTGCAGCTCAAGGTGCTCGGGCGCCACGGTGTTCACGGCCTCGACGGCGGCAGCCATGTTGGCGGCCACCACGATGGTACCCTCGTTGTCGAGGGAGGCGCGCGTGATCTCGGCGCGTGGGGACTGCGCCACCAGGATGTCGATACCCGCCTCGACCTCGCGCGCAAACTGCTCGTCGCAGGTCACCAGGTAGCAGGCAGCCAGCGGATCGTGCTCGGCCTGCGCCATCAAGTCAGCCGCGACCACCATGGGTTTGGCCGTGGCATCGGCCAACACGCAGACCTCGGAGGGACCGGCGACCATGTCGATGCCCACGTCACCCGAGACAATCTGCTTGGCAGCGGCAACAAAGGCGTTGCCCGGGCCGGTAATCTTGTCGACACGCGGAATGGTCTCGGTACCGTACGCCAGCGCGGCCACGGCCTGAGCGCCGCCCACCATATAGATCTCGTCCACGCCGCCGAGCTTGGCCGCGGCAAGCGTGTAGGGGCTGATCAGGCCGTCCTTTTGCGGCGGGGTCACCATGACCACGCGCTTGACGCCGGCCACTTTGGCGGGAATGGCGTTCATGAGCACGGTGGAGGGGTACTGCGCGCGACCGCCCGGCACGTAGATGCCGGCCGCAGCGAGCGGGGTCACCTTAACGCCGAGCATCGTGCCATCCGGGCGCGTGGTAAACCAGCTCTGCTCGACCTCGCGCTGGTGGAACTCGCGAATCTGGCGCGCAGCCTTTTCGAGCGCGGCGACAAAGGCCGGATCGAGATCTTCGAGCGCGGCATCGATCTGCTCCTGCGGCAGACGGAAGCTCTGCAGCTCAACACCGTCAAAACGCTGGCAATAGTCGCGCACCGCGGCATCGCCATTGGCACGCACGCTGGCCACGATATCGCGGGCGGCGTCGACAATGTTTTGCGGCAGCACGCCCTTACGGTTGAGCTGGTTGGTAACGAGGCGCTCACCGGGAGCAAGCTTGATGGTCTTCATTTCGGTATCCCCTATCGGTCGAGGTTGTGTTCGAAAACGAGAGGCCGGACGGCGGCACCAGTCAGCCCGCAGCCCGGACGTTGGGGCGCCCGTGCGTGCTCGCGCTATTGTGCCGAGCCCGCAACGGGCTCAAAATGCTTGTCCTTCACGGCTGCCGCCAAGCGATCTGCCAGATTGCGAACGCGCGGATCCAGGCGCGCAGCACCCGGGTTGACGAAGAAGCGGGCCGTGCAATCCATGATGCGGCCGGTGATGACCAAGTCGTTGTCGCGCAGGGTGGCGCCCGTGGCGGTAATATCCACGATGCGATCGGTCATGCCGACGATGGGGCCCAGCTCGATGTTGCCGTGCAGCGAAACGATGTCGGCGTTCACGCCGCGCTCGGCATACCAGGCGCTCGCGATGCGCGGATACTTGGTGGCCACGCGAAGCGACCCGCGACGGGCATAGTTGCGCTCGGCCTGACCGGCGCGCCACGCGGGCTCCGCCTCAATGAAAGTGCACAGGCCGTAGCCCAAATCGACCAGCTGCAGCAGGTTGAGGTCGGCCTCGATGAGCGAGTCCCAACCGCAGATGCCGCAATCGGCACCGCCACAGCCCACAAAGGCGGGCGCATCGCTGGGGCGCACGATGACAAACTCGATATCGCCGACCGCGTCCTCGCCGACACGCGTGTCGCGGCCGCGCACGATCAGGTGACGGCCGGGGTCACGCAGCTCAGAGACGTCCAGACCCGCGGCCTCGAGCACGTCGAGCGTGTCGGCCTTGAGCGAGCCCTTGGGCACGGCGATGCGTAGCGGTCCCTCGGCGCCACGGCCCACGGCGTGATCGCCGTCGGAAGCGGCGTCCTCGGCCGAGGTGCGCGCTGCCTCCAGACGCTCGAGCGAAAAGGCAAAGCCCGCCGCCGGCACCTCGATGCCGTCGCCGAACGCGCCGGTAAAGATGGAGTCGTAGCGACCGCCCGAGCCCACCGGATCGGGCAGGCCGCCGGCATAGGCCTTAAAGACCAGGCCCGTGTAGTAATCGAAAGAGTTCATGATGGAGAAGTCGAACGACAGCACCTGGGCGTCCTCGGGAGCCAGGCCCTCGACCAGGGCACGCAGCTCGCGCGTGAGCGGCGCGACAATGCCCGCCGCCGCCAGAAGCGCATCGACGCGGTCGAGTACCTCGGCGCCACCGTGCAGGCGCGGCAGCTCGCTGATAGCAGCCTTGACGGCCTCACGCTCGGCACTTGCCGCCACACGGGCATCGAGGCCCACAAAGTCGTTGGCGTGCACGCAACGCAGGGCCTCGGCAGCCAGTTCGCGATCATCGCAGGCCGCAAGCAGCTCCTTAAACGGACGCACGCTGCCCGCGATAATGCGCGCATCGGGCAGCGCTAGCTCGCGTACGGCCTCGGCTACCAGCGAGACAATCTCGACATCGCCCGCGGCATCGCCCGCACCGATAAGCTCAAAGCCCAGCTGCGTAAACTGACGCGAGCCGCCGGCATTGCGCTGGCACTCGCGAACCACCGGCGCCTCGTAGCGAAGGCGCAGGGGCAGGTCGGCCGCGCGCATGCGGGTCGAAACCAGACGCACAATCGGCAACGTGTTGTCGGGACGAACCACCAGCAGGCGGCCGTCGTCATCAAAGAGCTTAAACGGGGTGTCCGCAATGCGGCCGCCCTCCTCGAGAGAGCCCTTGTCCTCGAGCAGCGGCGTCTCGACCGGAAGGTAATGATGCTCCCTGAAGCAGCCCTTCACCGTCAGCGCAATCTCCTCGCGCGCCTGAGCCTCCTCGGGCAATATGTCCCGGAATCCCCACGGTGTGGCCGTCATCTGGCGAGCCTCCTCATGCTGTGTTTCGTATAGAACAGAAGACCGGCATAGCTCCGCCGGTCTTCTGGGTACTTTAGCATACTAGAGTGCTTGCGGGGGAAATCCGTCGCGGCCGCTCACACCGTATTCATTTGGAAACATGGGGCAGATTGCCGCAGCCCAACCCCACCTAGGCGCCAATCGCACGACGATACTCTGCCATTACCTGCGCATCGGCAGCTGCGGGGTCGGCAAAATAGCGCCCGTCATAGGTCTCGGCCGAAACAACTCCGCGATAGCCGCGCGCCACCAGCCTATCCAGGTCAGCGCGCATATCGCGGTCGCCGTCACCCCAGGCAAGATGCGTCGTGCCATCTGCCGCAACATCGACAAAATGCACGTGGGCGACATCATCGCCAAGCAGATCGAAGTAATCGTCGATGGTATCCCCCGCCACCGCCATGGCGCCCATATCCAGACACGCCTTAAGTGCCGGATGATCAACTGCCTCGATCATGCGCTTCGTATCGGCCGCCGAGTTCACGATCATCGACTCAACCGGCTGTAGGGCTTCGAGCACCAGTCGCACGCCGCGTTCTCCCGCATGCTCGGCAATCGCACGCAGCATCGAGGCGCTGCGACCCCACGCGTCCTCGATCGGCTCGTTCAAAAATGCCCAGCCGCTCGAGACCATGACCTGCTCGGCTCCAAGTTCCGCCGCGATATCCACAACGTTCTTAAAGTACGCGAGCGTGCGGGCACGCGCCTCATTCCCACGCGCCGCGATATTCCACGGCTTGGGGTTGTTCTGTTCGGGACAAAGTCCCACAATCCGAACTCCATACCGCTGCGACAGCTCCCGCACCTGCTCGAGCGAATCGTATCCATGGCAATCGACATACAGATGCATCGCCCCGGTCCAAAGCTCGCAACACGTGTAGCCCGAGGCCGCTGCCGAGGAAAAGAATTCCTCAAGGTCAAAATAGCGATGGCTGATATTCATGACAGCAAGCTGTGGATACTCCATCTTGTCCACCTTTCGGCAAAAGGGCGCCGCAGCACAGTGTGCGCGACGCCCCCTCTTACATTGTTTTAATTATGACGGATGCCCTACTGAACACCAAGCACTCCAAAGAACGCGCCGGCGATACTCACGAGCAGGATCACGAGCATGATGAGCAGCGGATTCATCTTCTTCTTGAGCATGAGATAGACGATTCCGAACAGCCCCATCGTGACAAAGCCCGGGAAGATTCCATTGAGCAGCTCGGCGAGCGTCTGAGCGCCATCGCCCGCGCCGACCATGAGCGGAATGTCCACGGTGACCATCTCCATGGTCATAGCTCCGATCACCATGGCGCCCATGATAGAGGCCATCTTGACGATCGTGTCCATAATGCCCGATTCCTGGACCTTGCTGATCATGTCCGAGCCAAAGCGATATCCCACAAACGTCAGCAGGTAACGGATAATGTAGTGGGGGACGTTGAACACGAGCAGGAACAAAATCGGGCCAAGAATAGAGCCCTGCAGCGCCAGCGACGTGCCGACACCCGTTGCCAAAATTCGCAGCGTACCCCAGTAGAAGGCATCGCCCACGCCGGACAGCGGTCCCATCAAAGCAAGCTTGACATTAGAGATCGCGCTCGTGTCAAAGGTATCTTCGGTGGCGTTGACTTCTTCCATTGCGGCAGCAATGGACATGGGGAGCGTCGAGATATACGGCGTGACGTTATAGAGCTCCATATGGCGCTTGAGTGCGGCCTTAAAGTCCGCATCCTGCGGATACAGCTTGCGAAGGATCGGCATAAGGGCCCACATAAAGCCGATATGGCCCATACGCTCGTAGTTCCAGGAATGCTCATAGGGAATCGAGCGCCAGAACAGCTTCTTAAGGTCTGCGCGGGAAATCAGCCCGTCGTAAGAAGACTCAAACTTAAAACTCATCGAACCCACTCCCAATCGCAGGATCCT
>JAHYYL010000001.1:88771-117213 GCA_019424965.1 Collinsella sp. | reverse complement strand
TCCGCCTTTTTCTTGTCACCCAAAACCGTCATCGCGACGACGATAATCGCGGCAAAGATCGCCACGCCCGTCGTGCTAATGCCAAAGTAGGCGACGAGGAAGAAGCCAGCGAAGAAGAACGGAGCCACTGTTTTGTTCATAATCATCTGCGCCAGCATCGCAAAGCCGAGTGCGGGCAAGAAGGCGGCGGCGACATCCATGCCGGTCTGAACGAAATCGGGGATGATGTTGAGCAGGCTGGCAACAGCATCGGCGCCAAAGAAGAATGCCAGGGGAATGATCAGCAGGCCGCACCAGCTCTGCGCGTAACCGGCGATGAGCATGTTGCGCGTGATGGCCTTGGTGTCTCCGTCCTCGACGTTTTTGTCGATACGGTGCACCAGCAGCAGCATGACCGGCTGGCCCAGGGCCGTATCGAGCGCCAGGACGATCGTTGCGATGGGAATGCCCAGGGTCAGGGCCGCCGAAGCGTCCGCGCCGGCCTGCATGGCAAGCGACACACCCAGAATGGTTCCGGAAATCGTATCGGGCGGGTTATACGCACCGACCGAGATGGCACCGACCATGGCAAGCTCCATCGTGGCGCCCATAATGGTGCCGGTCACCACATCGCCCATGACAAGGCCGACCAACGGTCCGAGCACAATGGGGCGCTGAAGGTAACTCGTACCGGTCAGCCACTCGGAATAGCCCAAAAGGGCAATCAGGAAAATCAGGATCGTCTTGATAACCATGACAGCCCCTAACCGATGACCTTTGCGGCGTCAGTCTTCGCATCCGCCGGAATCATCTGAATGAACAGCTCATAGCCCTCGCCGAGCAGCTCCTTCACGTAGGCCTCGTTCTCGGGCGTAAGGAATACGCTCGTCGAGACCTGGCGGGCATCCTCGCTAAAGGCCACATTGCCGAGGTTGATCTTCTTGACGCCCATCGCCTTGGCGACGGCACCGGCCTGTTGGATCGTCTCGCAAACCACGAAGAGCTTGTACTTGTCGGTCACACCGCTCTGAAGCGCCTTGACGGCGTCCTCGGTGTTTTTGACAACGACCTTGCAGCCCTCCGGCTTTGCAAGGGACAGGGCCTGCAGACGAAGCTTGTCGTTGAGGACCGTGTCGCTCACTAACAGGATGCAGTCGGCACCCAGAGCCGAGGTCCAGCTAACGGCAACCTGGCCGTGAAGCAGTCGATAGTCCACGCGAATCATCTGAATCATGATGTGCTCCTAACGATTAAAACTCATCGAGTTCGGCCTGCCCCAGCAGGTCGTTGACGTACTTGACCTTGGTGTCGTCCGCCTCGACGATCTGGCGAATGGCCTCATCGATCGGGGTGGAATCGGGCACGAACAGCAGCTGAATAAGGAGCGGCAGGTTCATATTGGTCACCAGGTGCGTGTTGGGGCGCGTCTGGACGATCTTGGTGAACTCGTTGTTGACGCTGCCGCCAAAGAGGTCGGTGCAAACGACGACCTCATCGTCCGCGGCAAAGCCGTCCAGAATCGCTGCGGCCTCCTTGACCAGGTCCTCGTTTCCGTCGACATACATAGACAGCGCATGGACGTTCTCGCGCTCGCCCGAGAGTAGCCCAATGCTCTCGACGATTCCGGACGCAAAATGAGCATGGGATGCAACGATAAACTGCCTCATTCGATTCCCCTTTCTTGCGAACTTCGGCATAAAAATGCCCGGACGCATGCGCCCGGGCAGGGTGCTTCTTGATCAGTAGCTAATTTGTCGCCGATTAGTAATCGAACTGGTGATAGTAGCGACGGTAGTTGAGGTTGTGCTTGGTGACCGTCTCGTAGTAAGCGGCAAGGCGATCGGTGATCAGCGAGGAGAGGATCCACGGAGACACGATGACGCGGAACTCGTCGTCAAGGCCGGGGATCGCGAACTCGGCGGTGTCGATGATGTTGATGTCGGTGTCGCCGGTCACGCCGCGGGTCAGGAAGGCGCGGACGCGCTCGTCGAGCTTGCGGTTCTCGTCCTCGCCCATGAACAGGAACACGGGGACGCCCGGCTCCACGAGCTCGAGGGTGCCGTGGAAGAAGTCGGCCGAGGTGATGTAGCGGGTGCGCTTCCACTGCATCTCCTCCAGGATGCACATCGAGAACAGGATGGTCTCGCCCCACAGGGCGCCGGAGCCGATGAACATGGTGTAGGGGGCCAGGGCGTACTTCTTGGCGAGCTCCTCGGCGCGCGGCTCGAAGCGCTTGCGGATATCGAGCATGTCCTTCCAGATGTCCTTGGTCTGCTCGATAAACAGATCGAACTTGGGGAAGCAGCCGCGGCGGTTGAGCAGGCGCAGGCCGAAGCAGTCGGCGAGGTAGTAGCCCATCTCGCAGCCGCCGTTACCATGATCGGAAGCCATCTTGACGCAGTTCTCGGCGCCGACAGCCTGGCCGATGGGGCCCTCGGGCTTGGTCATGGCGTAGACACGAATGCCCTTTTCCTTCATCTTCTTGACGGCCTCGAGGACCTCGGGGGTGGTGCCGGACTCGGAGGCGGTGAGCACGACGGACTTCTCGGTCATGCGCTTGTGGCCCATGACGTTCCACTCGGCGGCGTGGATCAGGTAGACCTCGAGGTCGCGGTCGCCGAACTTGTTCATGAGGTACTCGAGCTGCATGAGCTCGTCCCAGGTGCCGCCGACGCCCATCAGGAACACGGCGTCGTAGCCCTCGTCGGCGACCTTGTCGGCGAGCGCGGTCATCTTCTTGCCGGTCTCGTAGAGCGCCTTGCCGTCCTCGAGATAGCCCTCCTGGTCGAAATGCATGATCTCGATCTTCTCGGTTTCCTTCATTTGTCTCTCCTTTCTGGGGTTGTTTCCACATCCCCCATGCCAACGGGCATCAAAACCCGCTTACATTCCGTAACACTCGGCCGCTTTGGCCTTAAGCGCATTGACTGACTCTTCGTAGCCCTCTGCCTTGACCTCCATTTGCTTGGGGACGGCATCAAGATACGGGTGCACGTCCCATGACTTCAGACGCTCGGCTATCATGGCCGCAATCGTCTGGAAGAACACAAGATTGGGAATTGCGCTGAGCAGCGGAGCCACCTGAGGCACCGCAACCTCGTGAGCCCTACCCTTGGGATGGGCCGTGAGCAGCACCGTTTTTGCCGTAACGTTCGATAGCGCATCGGCGATATTCGCAAGACGCTCCGACCCCTGCGGATCGTCGACGATAAACACCAGATAGCCCGGAACGATCTGCATCTCGGGACCGTGGACGAACTCCTCGCCTTCGTGATGCATGGCAGGAATCTTGATGGTCTCGCTCAGCTTGAGCGCTGCCTCCTCGGCAACACCATAGTTGGGGCCGTTGCCGACGACCATGGCGGGCATGTGCTCAGAAAGCTCGAGCATGTGACCTTGGACATATGCCTCGGCGGTCTTGCACATCACGGCATTAGCCTGGATAGCCTCGCGCAGGTCATCAAGACGCTGAGCAACGCCCTTGGCGTCAATCGTTCCGCGCGCCTGACCGCCGCAAATACCAAAGAGCACCAGGTACTCAACGAGAACCTCGACGCCCAGAGTCACAAAGTCCACCGACTCGACGCCCACACCGTAGTCAAGAACGATGTCAGCGTGTTCCTTGATGGGTGCCTCGACGTTTGCCGTGAGCGCAACTGCAGCCATATCGTGTGCGCGCATGTAATCGAGCGCCGCAATCGTATTGGTTGAATAGCCGCTCTGCGAGACGGAAATGTTAAGCGCATGCTGTGGATAGGTGTGTTCAAAATCGACGAAGGCCTCGGGCGTCACAACGGACACCTGCATCTGCAGTGCATCTTGCAGGTAATCGCGGGCGCAATCCGCAGCATGGCGCGACGAACCCGAAGCAACGATGCGCAGCGCGTCAAAAGAACCGGACTGGAAAATATCAACGAGCTGCGCTACCAGCTCAGACGAACGCTCGAGGTTCTCTCCCATACGCACATGGGCAAGCTGAACGTAATCGAGCATCTTCATCGTCTCACCTCGTAACAAATCATTAGTATTTGATACCAATCACAGTTACAGGTTACGGCTTTTTGATACCTCTTTGTCGATTAATTTATCCCCTTCGGCGAACGGTCGATTTTGAGCCATGTAAGGTTGTATATACAGCTGACCCAACGATCAAAACTGGTTAGTTTCCTAGCCGTTATTCACAAAATACCAGCTAGTACGTATAGGTGTAGCCGCCCGTATCGCCACGATTGAAGGACTTTACATACTCGATAGCCTGACCGCTCGCGTCATAGCTCACGCATTCCAAAAGCAAAACAAGATCGCCCTGTTCCAGTCCAAGGAGGCCGGCATCTCGTGCGCCCAGCGCTTCGATATCGAGCTTTTCCTGTGCCATGACTGGCTTTCGGCCCAGCATCTCATAGGTCTCGTACAAACTGAAGACCGACACGTCAATATCTTCGATGGTTGGGAACAGCAGGCAGGGAATCAGCGCCGTCTCAATCGATACGGGGCTACCGTTTATGCAGTTCAGGCGTCGAACGGAATAGAGCAGGTCGTCCTCGGCGATGCCAAACAGGTCGGCGTAATATGGCCCCGCATAACGCTTGGAACGCGCGAGAATACGGACGGACGGCTCGCCGCCCGAAGCACGGACCGATTCACGGAAACCGACCGTGCGTTCAAAAAAAGCAGGTACTTTCTGCGCCACAAAGGCACCTTTTCCCCGAACACGGCGAATCTGCCCGCGCCGAACCAGCTCATCGACAGCGCTTCGGATGGTCAAGCGTGTCGTACCAAATTCCTCGGCGAGGTCTTTTTCGGACGGAATCATGGAACCCGTGGGATATATACCGCGCTCGATACGTTCCTCGATGCGGCGTCGAATGCGCATATAAACCGGGGTGGCATCTACTGTTTCAGCCATTGTTCACCTGCCACGCTTCTCATTCCGTTCTTTTCGCCGTTATCGGCAAAGCGGAACTTTGTGGGCAAAATCACCGATTTGCAATGCTCCACAAAACGCATGTCCTTATCAAATTCGATCGAGCTCTCATAGAACACCGGCGTTCCCTCTTCTTGCTGGAGCAGCTCGGCCTCCTCGACGTTCAAACGCGAGATGGAGATATGCTCACGTCCATGCTCAACACGCACGCCACCTTCTTTGAGCAAGACATCGTAAAGGCTCTCGCACTCAAAATCGTGCTCGGTAAGCGATGGGCACAGGGACAGGTTAACGTGAGCCGTCTCGATTGACGCCGGTTCGCCCTCAATAAGTCGAACGCGCTGCATGCGGAGCAAAGGAGCGCCTACAGACACCCCAAGCTTGTCGGCAAGCGCCTCATCCGCCTCGATGGTCCCGGTGGAAACCAGACGAGAAGAGGGGTGCAGGCCGGCAGTCCGCACAGCATCGGAGAAGTTATACGTTTCCTGGAAGATGTTCAGCGGCTTGGGAGGACACACATACGTACCCGATCCGCGACGGCTCTCGAGCGTTCCACAAGAGATGAGCCGCGTGATACCGGCGCGCAACGCTGTACGCGAAACGCCGATCTCTTCGCACAGCACGCGCTCGGCCGGCAGGCGATCGCCGCCGGCAAGCTGGTGGTGCTGGATATACCAAAGAATTCCCTCAACAGCACGATCTTTGGGGGGAATTGCATAAGATTCGCCTGCCATTGCACAGACTCCTCATTCAGAAACGTATGCCGCCAAAATTAGACCAGCCCTCCCATGGCATCAAATTCGGCCTTGATCTTCTCGGCAACATTCCGATACGACTTATATAGACTTGAATCGCGTTTGACTTCGTCGGTCATAACGGGAATCTCTAATTTGGAAACCTCGTCTTTTCCCGTCTGAACCGCCACAACAACGCCCATACCAAGACACATATTACGCTTGGCAGCGTTTATTTTCGCCGCCTTGGCAGGATTTGCCAGGATACGCTGGGCAAATTCCTGTTTTGAGACCACTTCCTCGGCCTCCGGATCGCCCGCCTCGGCCACTTCGCACTGCAAAACGTCCGCATAGTCAAAGATCTTCGGCTGCGCACCGCGCTGATGCACGGCCCACTTGCGACGCGCGGCATCCTGGTAGATGGCCGGCAAAAACGTAAACCGCGGCGGGTCCAAAATAGTATCCGTGATGGTAAACACATCGGGATCAAAGGCGTCCTGCGGGTTTTTCTTCTTGAACAGCCCCATATCAGCCTCCCGTACTAGCATTAAACAACTCAAGCCGAATATAGCACCAATTTCAAGCTGTTACTTTAGTTCATCGGTGCATGGCACGTAAAACTCGCCCAGCGGAAGAGTTTACAGACGAGGGCCGGGGCGGCATCAGCAAAGTCTCCATTACTTAAAAATAATCAGACCCCGCATATCGAAACGGTCGAGCGCGCCCGCCCCAAGCGCGGCATCCATCTATGGACGAAATAGCTCTTCCAGAGTGCCCTTGACAGCATGGGCAAGCGCCTCATGGCCCTCGGGAGTCAAGTGGATATGGTCGACGGGGCTTGGATCGCAGACGCCGGCGGCATCCAGGAACGCGCACGTCTGCTCTTCCGCAATCACGCGATAGGACCGCGCCACCTCATGCGAGACCCGAACCGAATGATCGCCAAACGACGAAAGGACCACCTTATCCACACCTTTGCCAACATGCGGCGGGGAGACGATCAAGACCTTGGGCGAGGGGCACCCCACCGCCCAAGGGAAACGTTTGACAGCGAGCACAAGCGACTCGATGCCGCGAGCGATATCGTTTGCGGATAGATTGAAGCAGGTCTTCATGTCGTTAGTCCCCAGCATCAAAACCACGCAATCGATGGGCTGCGCGCTGGCAAGCGCAACCGATATATCGTCCAAACCGCACAAACCGCCCTCGAACGGGTCGCGATGAACCGTGGTCCGGCCGCATAGGCCCTCTTCGACAATCCGCCACTCCGGTCCCAGCAACCCCTGCAGCACGCCCGGCCATCGCACATCGAACGGATAACGAAACCTCGTCCCGCTCGCAACGCCCTCGGGATCGTATCCATAGGTGTTGCTGTCACCAAAACACAATACCGTTCTCACGCTCATCGCGCCCTCTTCCATCTCTCGGGACCCCCGCTCACCGTGCCGCGACGCCCCGTTTGCGCTCTCCGCCATCATCCGACGCTCGCTCCAAGCTCGTGCATAAGGTCGCTGTTCCTTTGGTACAGCATATCGAACACCTTTCGGCGCTCCCGATAAAGCGCATGGACAGCCGGATCGGGTGCCACCACCCCGCCCGCACCGACACGCTCGACAAGCTCGTCCCAGTCCGCGCACGCGCCGTCAGCCAGCGCCGCCATCAGCGCGTCCCCAAAACATGCACCCATCGTCACGCGCGCGGTACGAACCTCTTTACCGCATGCGTCCGCGATCGCTTGCAGCCATACGGGATTCTTGGTACCGCCGCCCACCGCCATAAGACGTTTGATGGCAAGGCCGTGCTCCCGTTCCAAGATATCCACATGCGCCGCCACGGTGAAAGCGATACCCTCCAACGCCGCGCGTGCCACATGCCCGCGAGTATGCCCGACCGTGAGTCCAAACAATACGCCGCGCGCCAAGGGATCGTTCAAGGGGGTGCGCTCACCCGCAAAGTAGGGCAGGCAGATCAGACCATCCGCTCCAGGCGGAACCTCGGACGCCTCGCGCGCCATGACCTCGAATGCGTTCGGTCCCCCAGAAAGCTCATCGGCCAGCGCATCTCGGTAGAACTCGTCCCTAATCCACTTGGTCAGCGTGCCCGCGGTATTCGTTCCCGCGCAGATTCCATACGTACCGGGAATGATAAAGGTCCCGGGCCACAGCCTGGCATCTTCCACCATGCGATCGCTGATATAGATGAAATAACAGCTGCTTCCCATCTGAACCATCAGGTCTCCGGGCACCGCCACACCCGTTGAGATCGCCTCGGCGCCGGAATCCCCGGTTCCGACCAGCACCGGCGTCCCGGCGGCGAGCCCTGTCTCGGCGGCGGCCTGTGGCGTCACCGCGCCCGCGATATCCGTGGCGCTCATGACCTCCGCCATCTGATCGGGACGGCAAAACCCCTTACAGCCCTCATCATCCACTTCCCAGGTCTCCCGGTTATACAAGGGCAGGAAGTCCTCCGCAAGATATCGATCGATGCAGAATCGTCCGGTCAGCTTCGCGCAGAGATAGGACGATGCCGTCAGAAACTTAGCGGCGGCGGTGGCAATCTCGGGCATGTTGTCATAGAACCACATCACTTTAGGGGCTATGTCGGACGAGCAGGGATCGTGTCCCATCATCTCCCTCGCCCGCTCTTCGCCATACGCCGAAAGAATCTTTTCGATCTGGGGCTGGCTCCGCGCATCGACTCCATAGAGAATTGCCGGCGCGAGCGCGCGGCCCTCGCCATCCACCGATACGCAATCGCACCCCAGCGCCGAGAATCCCACGCAGCCGATAGATGAGGGCTCGATACCCATACGTGCGATGATCTCATGGGAGAGCTTGCAGAAATCCCCCCACCAGACCTGCTCAGCATCATGTTCGAACCAACCGGGACGGGGATTGCGGGTCTCGTGCGAGCACGCGACGGAGCACACCACGTTGCAGTCGGAATCTATGAGCACACCCTTCGATTCGCCCGTACCGATATCGATGCCCAAATAATACGTCATCGCCCGGCCCCCTATTCGCCGCGAGCCGCACGCGCAGCCGCCATAAAGGAGGCGACGCGGTCGGCATCGATAGGTGCGGAGAATACACCATCGCGTTTGAGACACGTTCCCACAAAGGCGCCGTCGCAGTGCGAGAGTACATCTGCCACCGTCTCGGCCCTGCAACCGGTGCCGCACACCACGGGAACCTCGGAAGCGGCATCGCGTACGGAACCGACCAGCTCCGAGGAGGGGCCGCGTCCGGGCGCCTCCCCTCCCACAACTAGGGCATCAGGCATGCAGTTAAACATGATGGAATCGGCGATCTGGGCCGTGGTGCGGTCGTTGAGATACACCTCTCCCTCGCTGGTGACAAAATGGAAGAGCTTGAGGTCATCTAGGCGCAAGGCGCTTTTGAGCCGCATGGTATGGGCGAAATCGCGATCGATGACGCCGAGGTCGCCCGCCCATGCACCGGTGAACATGCAGCGCGTAAACTGCGCGTCAACTGCCGCGCACAACTCGATTGTTGCGTCCCCGTCGTAAATCGCCTCCGCGCCCCAGGGCAGCGAAATATGATCGGACAGCGAGCCGATAACGCGCCCCATCGCGGCAAGCGTCACGGCCGACACGCGCTTTTGATACGGCATGCTGAACTCGTTGGTGATCAAGATGCCGTCGACCCCGCCTTCTTGCAGCGCATCGAGATCGCGCTTGGCGGCCTCCGCAACCGAAGCAATGGTTCCACCTGGATAGTACAAGGGGTCTCCGGGCAACGGTTTGAGGTGCAGCAACCCGATAATGGGCTTCTCGGTACCAAACAACTCGGTCAAAAATGACATGGCAACTCCCATCTAAACGTCGTTCCATGCACAACGGGACCGGCGGGATTTTAAATGCCGCCGGTCCCGAATCCGTCTACTCTCCCAAGACCTCAACGTAGATCTTCCTACGCTGAGGCCCATCGAACTCGACAAGGTAGATATTCTGCGCGCCGCCGCAGACCACCCTTCCGTCTTGGACGGGAAATAAGCAGCTGTTGCCGGTGATCATGCTCTTGATATGACCACAGGAATTATTGCCCGTCGCCCCGTAGCTGGGAAGGAAGTGGGCGTGGGCGTAGGGCATGTCCAGGGGCGCGATGCGATCGAGGGTTTCCGCAAGGTCGGTCTCGACGCAGGGAAGGCCCTCATTCACCACGATTCCGCAGGTGGTGTGCGACAAGATGATCGCCGCCAAGCCGTTGGTGACGCCACTTCGCTCGATCGCGGCATGCACATCGCTGGTGATATCTATAAACTGTTCGGGCTTATCGCTCAGATACGATAGGGTCTCAAGCGTAACCATCACAAGTCTCCGCCTTCCAGGAATCGAAGCGCCGTGCCGCCATATAGTCTCTCGCGCGCGTCCTCGCGCATGGGCACGGCATCAAGGGCGCGCTTCAATTTGAACGCACGGAACCGGGGCGTGTTGCTCGCGAACATCACCTGGTGCGACAGGCTCCTCTCGTACCACAGCGGACCCATGTCCTGAGTGAACAGGCGCATCATCATCTCTTCGGGTGAATCCAGATACGTGATCGAGGTCTCGGTGTAGCAGTTGGGATATTTGAGCATCATGGCCACCATTTCGCGAACCCATGGCCATGCGAAATGGGCGAGGCAAAACCTCACATGGGGATGCGTCATGATCACGCGTTCGAAAGCAAGCGGATGACAGGCGGAAAGCGGAGCGGAAGGCTCCCACGACAATCCGGCATCGAACATGACGGGCATGTTGTAATCTTCGCAGATACGATAGAGCCGCTGGGCACGAGGGTCGTTGGGGTCAAATCCCTGTTTCGCGGGATGCAGGAATAAACCCTTTGCCCCCAAATCCTTAAAGGCGCGTTCCAGGGATTCCGGCGCGTCGTCAAGCGCGGGATCCACGCTCGCAAATCCCCAGAGCCTGTCGGGATGCGCGGCGACCAGCGAAGAGATCTGCTCATTCGTCCCAAAATGGCCTCCCAGGGCGCTGGTGACATCCAAGGGCATGAGCACGCTCTTGTCCACGCTGCAGACGTCGAGCTCGACCTCGATCTCATCCCATTCCATAGGGCCCATGTGCCCCATGCCAAATTCTCGCTCCCAAAACGAGAACCCATCCGGCGCATCGCCCGGCGTATAGATCTCCTTGTACAGCATGGGGTGGACATGCATGTCGATTAACATCGCAAACGCCTCCTAGTAGGGCTCGAAGCGACCGATGACGCGCGATGAGAGCTCCGCGCCCTCGCTCATGCACTCATCAACGCCGCCACCGAGTATCAGTCCGTGGGTGAACCCGGCGATATAGGAATCCCCCGCCCCGACCGTGTTGACAACTTCTGCAGCTTCGACAATGCCGCACTCATGGAACCGCTCGCCATCGAACGCGACGCTTCCTCGTTCGCCAAGGGTCGCGACGGCTACACGCGGTCCGTAGCCCTGGACTTTTTCCAGCCACGCGCAAAGCTCCGGCGTATCCTCCTCAAACGACATAAAGGCGTAGTCAACAAACGGAAACAGTTCTTCGCAGCGATACTCGGGATCTTGGCTGAACACGGAAAAGTCCATTACCACCGTTTTGCCCGCGGCATGCCATTCTGGAAGGCGATCGAGGCAATTACCGAACAAATCGGTATGGATGATGTCGTGCTCGAGCACGAAAGCCTCGTCCTCATCTGTAAGGAAGTAATTCTCCATCACCCCGTCGATCGCCTCCAGATGCACGCGGTCGGTTCCGTTTTTGAGCGCCATGAGCATCACGCTGGTATCGCCCTGCTCGACTCGCAGGTGGGAGATATCTATCCCTTCTGCGGCGAGCGCCTCGCGCATCTTCTCGCCGTAGCGATCCTCGCCCACCACGGAAACGACCGAGACGGGTACGCCCATCCTCGAGAGGTGCACGCCCCAATCGACTCCGTTGCCCGTGGGATAGAAGACATCCAGGTTCTGGTAGACATCGGCGCAGCAAAACCCTACTGCGCAGGCACGAACGGTCATTTTGACTCCTAACGCAAGGCGGGGCGCCTCCAAGACACCCCGCCACGACAAACAGCCTAGTTCTCGTAGACCAGCGGGTGGCCCCAGCTGCCCTCGATCTTGCAGGTCTCCGCCGCAAAACCGGCAGCGAAGTCCAAGCTCTCGCGAATCGCGGCCTCGCCGCACTCGCCGGCCTTCTTCTTGGAAAGATAGGTGACCAAAAACGCCGTCAGCAGCGAATCGCCGGCCGCCATAGCGTCCTTGAGGTCCTCGGGCGCCACGGGCTTGATGCCCTGCTCGTAGAAGTTTTCGCCATCATAGGCGACGGAGCCCTTGCTCCCGCGCGACGCGCATACGATTTGGGGGCCAAGCGCCTTCACCCACTCGAGCTTCGTCTTGATATCCTCCAGGGAAGCGTCGCCCATGGACATAAAGGCGTACGTCACAAATGGCGCAATCTGCTCGAAGTACTCGTCGGTGGAGTCATCGGAGAAGTCGAAGCTGATCGGCACGCCGGCAGCCTTGATCTTGGGAAGCTCGCGCTCGGTGAAGCAGTAGTTGCCGCTGTGCACCAGGTCGAAGCCGCTGACGTATTCGGCGGCGAAGCGGTCTATCACATAGCGCATGTCGCCACGTATACCGCCTTCATTGGAACCGAGGAAGATGCGGTCCCCGGTTTCGTCAACGGTCACGCGAGCAGCGCCGTTGACGCCCAGGGCCTGCTGGCAGCGAAGAAGCTCGATGCCCTCGTCCTCAAGCGACGCGATAACGTGCTCTGCTTCCTGATCGGATCCGAAGATTCCCATGTAAGCGCTGCGGTCGACGCCGAGCTTCTTGGCGAAGACGGCGAAGTTCACCGCATTGCCGCCGGGGTACATGGTCTTGATGTGCTCGTACTTATCGACGACATTGTCTCCAAAGCCGAGCACGCTTATAGGATAGGCTGCCATGGTTAACTCCATTCGGGTATATCGCCGCGGTTACGGCGAGCAGCAGGGGTGCGAGGGATTCGCGCGGCTCAACGTGCCCGGCACCCCGCTTTAAAAGCCGTTAGTACTTCTCGATGCCCATGTAGCGACGGACGTCAGGATGATGGTCGAACACCTTGCCGCGAGCGGAGCGCAGCTCGCAGTTCATCGCGTAGAACAGGATTGGATCGAGGAACGCGCGGACGCTTGCCGGAATCTGGTCCATGCCGTACTCCATGGCATCGAGCACCATGAGGGTGTCGGTATGGGTCTCGAGGAACGCGAGGGCGCGCTCGTCCATAGCCCGGCACTCGCTGGAGGACATCTGCAGGAAGTAGAAGACTCCGGGCTCGGTCACCTCGAAGGGGCCGTGGAAGTACTCACCGGAGTGGAGATAGGCGCAGCTCTGCCACTGCATCTCCATAAGCGAGCAGATAGCGAAGCCATAGGTCTGGCTAAACACGGGACCGGATCCCAAGATATACAGGAACTTGTGGTCCTGGCACAGGGCGGCGAAGCGGTCGCAAAGCTCGGCGTTGACCTTCTGGCGAGCTGCGGGCAGGATCTGATCCATCTTGGCGATGCCTTCGTACATGTCCGCAAGGTCGGCATAGCCCTCCTGCTGGTCCAAGACCTCGGCAGCAAGAGCCAGGGAGATGCCGGCGGGCACCTCCGCCTGCGGAACTCCCTCGCCCCACGGATACACCCAGCAGGTCCACTCGCCGTTATCGATGCCGGAGCCGGCGTTGTCGGTCTGGGCGATAACGGTTGCGCCCGCCGCCTTGGCAATCGTGCACGCGTCGATTACCTCGCGCGTGTTGCCGGAATGGCTGCAAGCGATAACAAGGGACTTTTCGCCCAAGCGCTTGGGGCGCATGATATCGAACTCGCGGGCGGTATACGCCTCGCTGGTAAACGTGGTCGCCTCGCGCTTCAGCAGCTCGTGAGCAGGCAGCAGGTCGATGAGGGAACCGCCGCAGGCGACCCAAAAGACGCTATCGAAACGGCCCTTTTTAGCGATTGCGTCGGCGATGAGATCATGTGCGTTCATTGTTGTTCTTCCTTTCGATACGGCGGACGAGTCCGCCAGCGTTTACTACAAGTCTTCACGTCGCGCGTGTTGATCGCCCCGCGCGAATGGGGAGCTACGCGCTAATCGACAAAATACTTCTCGAAGGCGTCCATGTTGCGTCGGTCCGCGGCGGCAGGATCATCGAAATACTTTCCATCGGTGATCTCCTGGCCAAGATAGCCCTCGAACCCATGCGCGTTGAGGACGCGTACGAAATCGTCCATGCTGTGCTTTCCATCGCCCCAAACCAGATGGCCGTATGGGTCGCCATCAATGAAGTGCATGTTCTTTATGGCACCGTCGCCAAACTCGGCAAACCACTCTTCAAGGCTCTCGCCGGCGACTCCCATAGCGGTAGTGTCCACCATTGGGGTAAGGTGCGGGCTGGCTACCTGGTCGAGCATGCGCCTAGCGTCTGCGAGCGTAACCACCAAGTTGCTCTCTTCCGGCCGCAAACTCTCCATGCAGAGAGTCACGCCGTGCTCGCCGGCATAGTCCGCAAGAATCGCCAAGTGCTCGGCAGAGCGCTTCCAAGCCTCCTCGCGGTCCTCGTCCCAGTCGCCCCAACCGGAGTTGATGGACATATACGGGGCGCCGAGCACCTCGGCGAGCTCGATGCCGTGCTTGAAGTACGCAAGGCTCCGCTGCGCGTGGAGGGGCTTTCTAGCAGCGTACTGCCACGGATACACCACGTTCTCCGGGCACAGGGAGCTCACGGAGAGGCCGCGGGACTCGATCTTGTGGCGGAGCTCGTCGGCCTCGAAATACCCCGTGTGGTCCAGCGTCACATGCGGCTCTGCCGCCCACAGCTCGATGGTTTTGAAGCCAAGGCGCTGCTGGACATCAAGGAAGTAATCGAGCGACCACATGATGTAGTGAATGTTCATGCCGGCGACCTGCTCGCGATGCAGACGGGGCACAGAAGCGTTTAAATCCATGTTAGGCATCTCCTCTCCTAGCAATCTTCGTACACGACCCGGCCATCGCTCAGCGTGAGCGAGACCCGGATGTCTCGGGCATCTTTGGGGTCTACCGCAAACACATCGCGGTCGAGAACGCAGATGTCCGCGAGCTTGCCCGCCTCGAGCGTACCGAAATCGTCCTCGCGAACCAGATCGTAGGAACCCCCGGCAGTCCATGCCCGCAGCAGCTCGGCAACGCTGACGGTATTTTGCGGGTTGACGTCCAATCCGTCGGCGAAATACCCTCCGCAGGCGCTGTAGATCGAATCTCCCAGATGCGGGATAAGAAGGGGGAGGTCGGTGCCGCAGCACAGCACGCATCCACTATCCACCATGGCGCGACGGTTCCAGCTGCGGGAAAGCCTCTTCTCTCCTATCTGGCGGCGCATGGTCGAAAGGCAATCCTCGCGCTTATCAAGGGTGAGGATCTGGGGGTAGACCTCACAGATTCCGCCGATGGCGCCCATGCGCGCCAGATCGATCGGATCGGAGTTCTCAAGGTCCGTAATCGAATGCCTGCGAGCGAGCCTTCCCGACTCGTCGCGCGGCAGGCGCTCATACAGGTCGATTGTCTTGCGAACGGCCCCATCCCCCTGACAATGAAGGGAGTAACGGAATCCTTGGGCATCGATCTTAGACAGCTCGCGAGAAATGAGGTCCCATTCGGGCTCCTCGACCACGGTCTTTCCGCCGGCGCCCGCATCGGCCCCCTCCTCGTAGGGATCGATCATCTCGGCCAGGCCGCACCACACGCCGCGATCGGTCATGCGATTGAAGCCGGAGAACCTGACGAAGTCTCCTTGGAAGCGATTGCGCGCCGAGCAGGCGTAATCAAGATCGGCTCCGCGCCCGACGGGCTGGCTCATCATGTCGACTCGAACCGTGAGCTCGCCTTCCTGCTCGCGGCGATACATCTCGTCCGCAAACCCGTAATAATCGTCGAAGCACATCTCCTTGATGGCGGTGACGCCACGGGAGTTGAGCATGGCCATATAGTCGCCATATGCATCACGAACCTCCCGAAGGGGCAGGTAGTCGCGCATAAGACGCCAAATCATCTCGGCATAGCAGGCTTCGGGCGTGCACCCGTAGCGCTCGGAAGCGGCAGAGTTGAGCACGCAGGTCTCCGCGCCGGCAGTAAAGGCGACGGCAGGCGTGGATGAGAACTTCTCGTCCAGCATATCGACCAGGTCGTCACCCATGAGAGCGTCTGGAAGGTTCATGCCCAACGCCATAGGGGCCTGGGGCCGCTCCTCCTTCCAATTCGACATCGCGGTGAGAACATCATCTGCCGAGGCCACATCGATAAGATCGGCGCCGATGCGACGAAGCACCCAGCCGGTAAAGAACGTGTGCACGTCGACAAGGCCTGCCATGACGGTTCTGGAGCCAAGGTCGCGAACCTCGTCCGCATGCTTAATATATTCGGCAGCCCGATCAGAGGCACCCACGGATTCGATGCGATTACCGCGAATCGAGACATATCCGTCGATCGGTTCATCAGAAAGGCCGGTAAAGATGCTGCGGGACAGCAATACGAGCGAACGATCAGACACTGGGCACCTCCTACATCGGCAGCAGGCCGGAGATCGTAGTCGCGACCAATCCGAACAGAACCATGAAGATAAAGAACTTCCAGATGGTCTTCCACCATTGCCCAAAGGAAATCTTCGCTACGGCGAGACCCGCGACGGTCATGCCCGCAACGGGGCTGATGGTGTTGATGGTCTGGTTCGCGAACTGCAGAGCGGTGACGGCGGCCTCGGGATTGAGACCCATAAGCTCGGTCAGCGGGCCCATGACGGGCATGGTGAGTGCAGCGAGGCCGGAGCTGGAAGGAACGAGCAGCGAAAGCAGGCCAAGGACGATGTACATGAACGTGGTATAGATGAAGGACGGAGCGCCCGCAAGGAGTCCGGCAAGCCCGTTAAGAATAGAGTCGATGATCATTCCGCCCTCTGCGACGACCAGGATGCCGCGGGCGATACCGATGATGCAGGCTGCGTAGGCGAAGTCAGCGATTCCGCGGACGAACTCCTCCGCAATGGTCTTCTCGTCCAAACCGCCGAGAATGCCAGCGAGAAGGCCCATGGCCAGGAACACCATAGAGATCTCGTTCATATACCAGCCCTGGGTAACGAGGCCCCACACGATAACGCCCATGCCGACCGCGAAATCAATGAGGACGAGCTTGTGGCGAAGCGTGAACTCCTCTTCGACAGAGGCGTCGGTGACGGAGAACTCGATGCGCTTCTGCTTATCATCCTCATAGGTGATGGAAGACTTAGGATTGAGCTTGACGCGGTGCGCGTAGCGCATGGCCCAGAAAATGCCCGCGGCGGTGAAAATGACCCACAGGATGGCGCGGAGCCACAGCTGGGGATTTCCCTCGATGCCGATAACACCCTGGGCGATCAGCACGTTGAAGGGATCGATGGTGGATGCGCAGTAACCAAGGTTGGGACCGAGGAAGCAGATGATGAACGCGGTCATGGAGTCATACCCGATGCCCAGCATGATGGGGATGAAGATCGCGTAGAACGGCAGCGCCTCCTCGGACATGCCGAACGTGGAACCGCAGATCGAGAGCAGGATCATGGTGATGGGAATGATCAAGATGTCCTTGTTCTTCAACTTCTTGATCACGCGGCTCATACCGGCGTTTAGGGCGTTGGTCTTGGTGACGATGGCGAACGATCCGCCGATCAGCAGGACGAACGCGACGACATCGGCCGCAGCCTGGATGCCCTGGGTGGGAGCCTGCAGAACGGCATCGATGCCCTGTCGCAAATCGACGGTCTCCCCCGTCTCCGGATCGGTGTAGACCTTATCGACCTCTTGGTACGTTCCAGCTACAGCGACTTCTCGCTCGCCCGCAGCCGTCTGAATGATCTGACGGTCGAACTGACCCGATGGAACGACCCATGTGAGCACCGCGAAGAATACGATCAGCATGAACGCGATGGTGTACACATGGGGAAGCTGGAGGCGGAATCTGCGCTTGGGCTTCTCCTTTTTGGTATCCGACATTCTTGACCTCCTGTCAGAACAACGATGCTTGCCATTAATCCTCATGTATAAGCAAACATCTTAGGTTGTCCTATGTATAACCTGCATGAAGGTGCCGGTCAAGAAACATATTAGATTGTTCTATAAACGGTTGCTTTTACGCGCTAAACGGACCCGTTGCAGCGATGGTGAGGGCGGCGCGGCACAAGAAGGCAGGGAGGCTCGATAAGGGATGCTCCCGAGAAGCCTCGCGCGTTCCGGTTATGCATAAAGGGATGCAAGGCTCCAAGAGGCGGGAGCAGCCTCCACGGGACTCGCTAGATATCGAAGCTGTAGCGTGAACCCACGTAGTACTGTCTGCCGTAGCAGAAGGGTTCTCCGTTGGAATCGAGAAAGCCCACGTTCATGAAGAAGAGCGGCTCCCCTACTGGGACCTTGAGCTCGCGGGCGGTATCGATTCCCGCACGGGCAATCTCCAACCTGCAGGGATCGGACGAACAGGGATACCTGCCCGTACGCTCCCCCACAGTCTCGAATATCGAACAATTGGAGAGACTGATATCTTTGAGAAATTCGAATCCCTCGACAGGATAGTAGTTGTTCTCGAACAGGACCGGCACGCCGTCTGCGGTACGCACGCGTGAGACCAAGATGAGGTCAGAGCCTTCATCCAGGCCCAAGAAAGAAGCGAGGTCGCGATCGGCGGCAACGACCCTGCGGGCGACAACGCGAGCGCCCGCCTTCTGGCCGTTTTCAGCGCATGCTTGGGTAAAACTCTGAACATCGTCCTTCTGATGCACCTTGCGAATTATCTTGGTCGCGGTCACAAACGTACCACGCCCCTGCCGCTTGGTGAGATACCCCTCGTCCACAAGCCCCTCTATAGCGCGGCGAACCGTGACCCTTCCCACGCCGTACATCTTAGAAAGCTCAAGTTCCGTTGGGATCTGCGAATCAACGGGATATGTCCCCTGCTCGATATCGCTCTTAAGCAAATCGAGCACCTGTTGATACAGCGGGGCGGAAGAGCCCCCATCCAGATGCGCATCCACAAAAACTCTCCCTTTACGGCGTTCCTGATCTCAATGACTTCATTCTACCGCACATGGGAAAATGGGGCTAAACATATAGGAGCTCTGCATGTTTGAGCAGATCGGGAATCTGGTCGATGATTTCGTCCGCGCTTACTTGCGAAAAACCAAAACGCTCCTCGCGCTTGGCGAACCCGCCCGGAGGCGGCCCCAGCGCGAGACCGTCCAGCACAAGCACCCCCGAGCTGCCGCTCGCCGCTGGTTGAGCAAAAGTCAGCGAGCGGGTTCCAAGTGCCCCAGGTCGCCGTGAAAGAGGAGCGACGCGTACTTCTGTACGCGAGCGACGGTTTGAACGGCGAGATGGGGTGCTTGGAACCCGCGCAGCGTCGAGCCTTTACGCGGTTTGGTAAAACCGCGTAACAAAGTTACTCGTTGTCGCCCGCGGTCATTTGGGTTGCGGAGAGTACGCCGTCGGCAGCGGTTGCGGCTGCGGCGTCGGGCCAGACCCAATCGGTAAAGGCCGGGTGATCGAAGCCCTCGTCGCACGCGAACTCAAAGGCCTCGGTGCGGAAGGCCTCCCACTCATCAATCTGCTCGGCAAACTTATCGGCGTCAACCATGCGCAGCACGTCGGCGGCCAGGGCCCAGCGGTCCATGTTGTTCAGGCGCAGCATGTCAAACGGCGTGGTCGTGGAGCCCTTCTCCTCGTAGCCGTGAACGCGGAAGGCATCGTGACCGGGACGGTTCCAGATCAGGCGGCGAATCGTGCCGGCATAAGCGTGGAATGCGAAGAGCGCGGGCTTCTCGCCGCGACCAAACAACTCAGCCCAGCGCTCATCGCTGATGGCTTGGTCGTTCTCGCAGACGTTCTGGATCTTGAGCAGATCGACCACGTTGACAAACCAGACCTTGATGCCCAGCCCGCGCAGCATATCGGTTGCGGCCAGTGCCTCGAGCGTCGGCACGTCACCGCAAGTAGCGACCACGACGTCGGCCTCGGCGAGCGAGTCGGCAGTCGATGCCCACTCCCAGGTCGCTACGCCCTCGGCGAGCTCAGACTTGGCCTCGTCGACCGTCTGGAAGGTGGGGGCGGGCTGCTTGCCACAGAAGATGGCATTGACGCAGTCGGTGGACTGGTAGACGCGCTCGGCCACAGCAAGGGCCATATTGGCATCGGCCGGATAATAAGCATTCACGACATGCGTGTCGTTGGCCTTGTTGAGCAGCAGGTCGATAAAGCCGGGGTCCTGGTGCGAAAAGCCGTTGTGGTCCTGGCGCCAGACATGGCTCGACAGCAAAATGTTGAGGCCGCTGATAGGAGCGCGCCACGGAATCTCGCGCTTGGTTGCTTCGAGCCATTTGCAGTGCTGGTTGACCATGGAATCGACCACGTGAACAAAGCTCTCGTAGGAGCTCCACACACCGGAGCGGCCGGTGAGCACGTAGGCCTCGAGGAAGCCCTCGCACTGGTGCTCGGACAGCTGCTCGACAACCTTACCGGAACCGGCCAGCAGCTCGTCGTTGGCGTCGTCCTCGTAGAAACCGGCATCCCACTGCTTCTTGGTCACCTTATAGGCAGCCTGCAGGCGGTTGGACGCGGTCTCGTCGGGACCGAAGATGCGGAAATCATCCATGTTCTTGGCCAGAACATCGGCAGTGTACTCACCAAAGACGCGGGCGGCCTCGGTGGAGCCCCAGCCGTGGCCCTTACTTGCGATGGGGATCTCGTGAGCGTGAATATCGGGAAGCTCGAGCTCGCGGCGTACCTTGCCGCCGTTCGCGTTGGGATTGGCGCCGATACGCAGCTCGCCGGTCGGCATAAAGGCCGTCACCTCGGGGCGCACCTGGCCCTCGGGCGTAAAGAGCTCCTCGGGCTTGTAGGAGCGCAGCCACTCGCGCAGCACGCGGAAGTGCTCGTGGGTGTCCTTGGCACTCGCCAGCGGCACCTGATGGGCGCGCCAGGAGTCCTCGGTCTTCTTGCCATCAATCTGCTTGGGGCAGGTCCAACCCTTGGGCGTACGGAACACGATCATGGGATAGGCCGGACGGACCACGGTCTCGCCCGCAGTGGCCTGAGCCATAGCGGTGGCCTTGATGTCGCAGATCTCATCGAAGACCTGCTCGAACAGGGCGGCGAAACGCGCATGAATGCCCGCATGGCTCTCGTCGTCAAAGCCGGCGACAAAGAAATGCGGCTTATAGCCCATGCCCTCAAAGAACTTGGTGAGCTCCTCGTCGGACACGCGGGCAAGAATGGTGGGGTTGGCGATCTTGTAGCCGTTGAGGTGCAGGATCGGCAGAACGATACCATCGGTTGCCGGGTTCACGAGCTTGTTAGACTGCCAAGAGGTCGCGAGCGGACCGGTCTCGGACTCGCCGTCGCCCACCACAGCCACGGCCAGCAGGCTCGGGTTATCCATGACGGCACCGTAGGCGTGGCTGAGCGTGTAGCCGAGCTCGCCGCCCTCGTGGATGGAGCCAGGCGTCTCGGGCGCAAAATGGCTCGGAATACCGCCGGGGTAGGAAAACTGGCGGAAGAACTTCTGCAGGCCGGCCTCGTCATTGGTAATGTCGGGGCGAATCTCGCGGTAGGTACCATCGAGCAACGACTGGGCGGTGCCAGCGGGACCACCGTGACCCGGGCCCATCAAGAAGATCGCGTTCTGGTTGTGATCGGCGATGAGGCGGTTGACATGACCGAACAGGAAGTTGATGCCGGGCGTCGTGCCCCAGTGACCGACCAGGCGGTGCTTAACGTCCGGGCGACCAAAGTCGCGCACCTCGCCGGTTTTCTCATCGACGAAGTCGGGGCGCATGAGCGGGTTAGAGCGAAGGTAGATCTGACCGACGGACAGATAATTCGATGCACGCCAATACAGGTCGACGCCCTCGAGCTCGGAAGCCGGCACCTCGTGGCCCAGCTTTTGCCACGGCGTCCCCAGTGTTTTAGCCATTGTTTATGTCCCTCCGCTGTGCGGTCGCCCTCCAATACGGCAACCATTCGTTGGGACTAGTATATTTGCTAAAACGTTTTATCATGGTGAAAAAACGTTTTATCATCCTTATCAATCACATCGATCAACAAAACGCGACATTCACCTGCGGCATTGTCTGCCACAGGTGCTCCACATTCGGTCTCTGCAAATTGATAAACGTGTTTAGTTATGTTTAGTAAGCTCGAGCACGCTGCCCTTAACGATAAGCGCCGGCTCCAGGACGACCTCTTCGGCACGTCTACCGCCCCTACCGGCAAGACGCTTGGACATGCAGCCAAAAGCATGTTCCGCGAGGACACCAGGATCCTGCTCAATGGCGGTCAGCGCCGGCTCAAAGAGAACGTCGGCCGCCGAGTTGTCATAGCTCACCACCGAAATATCGCCCGGGATGCTCTTCCCCATCTCGTGCAAACGCTTGAGCAGACCGAGGGCAATGTTGTCCGAGCTTGCGAACACGGCAGTGGCGTCGGTTGCGAGCACCGCCTCCGAGGCCTCGTAGGCGCTCGGAATGTAGTACTCGCTCTCAAACTCCAAACGCGCGTCGATAGGCAGGCCAACCTCGCGCAGCGCGCGCTCATAGCCGGCAAGTCGCTTGCGACCCGTATTGGAACGACGCGCATTAACCAAGCAGGCAATGCGACGGTGGCCCTGCTCGATCAGATAGCGGGTAGCCATATAGCCACCCATCTCGTGGTCGAACATCACCTTGTCGCACTCGAGCCCCTCAATGGCGCGGTCGACCATCACGGCAGGGATGGGTAGATGGCTGACCTCTTCGCGCAGGGCACGGTCGTCCGAGAACTCGTCGCCTATCACCAGGAAGACACCATCGACGCCGCGCGTCACCAGCTGGCGCAGCAGTTCCAGGTCGTCGTCGGCGCTTCCGCCCGAGCTGGTAATAAAGAGCGCATAGCCGTCCTCGCGGCAGCGCTTTTCCAAGCTACCGGCAAGTGAGGCAAAAAATCGGCTCTCGATGTTGGGGACGATAAGACCCAGGGTGCGTGACTCGCGCATGACCAGGCTGCGCGCAATCTGGTTGGGAACATAGTGGTTGCGCGCCGCGACCTCCTTGATGAGCTTGCGGTTTTCTTCCGAGATGCGACAAGGCCGATTGTTGAGAACAAGCGAGACTGACGAGGGGGAAAGCCCCACCTCCTGGGCGATCTGCTTGAGGGTGACTTTGTTGGCCATCTCACTCCTTCCGGGTTTACGCGCAATCTCTTGAAAGTATAGCGACTGCCCCTCTACCTCGATGATAAACACTTTACCAATCCGGTAGACGGCTGTTTTATCGCCGCCAGCGCACCAAATACGTCCAGGTGGGGTATATTGCAGTCGATTGATGACAACGACCACAAAAAGGCGGATATTCGGATGCACGAGAACGACTTTTTTAACGAGGACCTGCTGTGCGCGCTCGCTGGCGTTGCCGGCGAGGACAACGTGTTGATGAGCGAGCCCATGCGCGAGCACACCACGTTTAAGATTGGCGGCCCGGCCGACGTCTTTGTCACGCCCGACACCGAGCAGAGCCTCGTCGCCACGCTTGATACCTGCTATCGCTGCGATCTGCCACTCACCATCGTGGGCAACGGCTCCGACCTACTCGTCGGCGACAAGGGCATACGCGGCGTCGTCGTAGCGCTAGGCGAGGGCCTCTCCGACATTACCGTCGACGGCACGCACGTTACGGCAGCAGCCGGTGCGCTGCTTTCGGATGTTGCGGCCGCGGCAGCCGAGGCCGGTCTCACCGGCATGGAGCCCATCTCGGGCATCCCCGGATCGGTCGGCGGCGCCTGCTACATGAACGCCGGCGCCTACGGTGCCTGCATGGCCGACGTGCTGGAGTCTGTACGCGTCTACAAGCCCGCCCGCATGCTCGACGACGGCACCCGCGGTAGCGGCAGCATCATCGAGTTCGATGTCGACGAGCTCAATCTGGGCTATCGCAAGAGCCGCATCGCCGACGACGGCTTCATCGTGCTTTCGGCCACCTTCAATCTCGCCCCGGGTAACGCCGCGATGATCAAGGCCGACATGGACGACTACCGCCAACGCCGCGAGGACAAGCAGCCGCTCGACATGCCGAGTGCCGGCTCCACTTTCAAGCGCCCCGAGGGCCACTTTGCCGGTAAGCTCATCATGGATGCCGGCCTGCGCGGCCATGCCGTCGGCGGCGCCCAGGTGAGCGAAAAACACTGCGGCTTCATCGTCAACGCCGACCACGCCACCGCCGCCGACGTCGACGAACTCATCCGCCACATCCAAGCAACCGTCAAAGACCAATTCGGCGTAGACCTAGAACCCGAAGTCCACCGAGTAGGCGAATTTTTATAAAAAGAAGGCCCCAAAAGGGGCCTTCACTTTCTTTAATTCAGACAACCAGTCCGGTGTGTCGCGCCTTGAGCCCGGAAGGTCCGGGGCTGCGGGCGAGGCATAAGGTTGATCGCGAGTTCCGCACGCAAAGAAGGCCACTTAATGTGGCCTTCGTCTTGCGCAGGACTGCCCGAGCAGGCAACCTTATACCTCGCCCGCAGTCCCGGACCAAGCCGCAGCTACGACAGCGCAATACCGCCGAGCCAGCCCCAGCGCACACCAGAGCCAGTACCGTAAAAGCTAATGAACGAGTCAAGCGACCTCGACGTGATGGCGCCCTCGTTACTCATAACGATGCCGCCGCCAACATAGATGCCCACGTGTCCGTACAGCAGGCCCGGCATACCGGTGCCACTGTGCGACGAGTCGGCCACGATCATGCCCACCTGCAGCGCCGAACGATCGGAGCTGTAGCACCAGGCGTTAAACATGTCGCACGCGTTGCCGCCAAAGTAGCCCACGCCGGCGTTGCGGAAGACGTTGGTGACCCAGGCGGCACACCAGTTTAGGCCAGGCGAAGGCGTGGAGTAGCATGCGTTGACGACAGCCTGCTGCTTGCCCGATCCGGCATTCTGTTGCGGATTTCCGGGCGCATACGATCCGCCACCCGAGTTTGAACCACCCGAGTAGGAATTGTTCTTGTTTGCGGCAGCCGCAGCAGCGGCAGCCTTCTTGGCAGCCTCCTCAGCCTGGGCGGCAGCGAGAATCTCGGAATCGCGCTGGGCCATGAGCTCCTTGACATCGTCGGAGAGGCCGTTCAGAACCGTCTGGACCTCCTGCTGCTTGGCCTGCATGTCCTGCATCTGGGCAGTCTGCTGGTCCTTAAGCTTCTCCAAGTCGGCTTTTTGCGACTCGAGCTCGGACTTCTGCGTATCGAGCTCTTTCTGGATGGTCTGGATATCCTCGATGGCGTCGCGGTCGCTCTTGTTGATCTTCTCAACATAGTGCGCATTGGCGACGAGCTCCTCAAACGAGCCCGAGGCGAGCAGCAGCGACAGGATGTTGGTGCCGCCCGACTTATAGCTGGCGGAAACGCGATCGGAAAGATCGCCGCGCTTCTTTTTGAGCTCGGCCTTCTTTTCGTCAATCTGCGCCTGCGTGCTGTCAATCTGGCCCTGTACGCTCTCGATATCGTTGAGGGTCTGGGCGTTCTTGTTGGCCAGCGCCGCGTATTCATTTGCGATGCTGTCGAGCTGGGCCTGGACCTCGTCAAGCTGAGCCTGGGCCGCATTGAGCTTGTCGGTGGTTTCCTTGGTGGCCTCCGCAGCATGGGCGCGAGCGGGCAGACCAAAAAGAACGGCTGCAGAAGCGGCGCCGAACAAGGCCTTGAGGGCAGTGCGACGCGAAAGCTCCTGGGAAAGGATGGAATCGCTGTTTGGTGACATATCTACTCCGTTACATGTTTATTTATATGTCGCTCAACTCATACATATTAGCGTACATCCGACGCGTCCCAACGATTTCCACGAACGGCAGGAAACCCCATGGTCGGCGGCTCGTATGCAAACGTCAAAGTCAAGGTTATGCCCACGCCAAACATTTCCATGAGTACGTTAGCATGTTCGTCTGCTTTTCCTGCCCTGCACGTTTTGGGTGCCCCTGCCTGCGCTATACTCCCTCAGGAAGTGTTCCTGATTCGATAGGAGACTACATGTCCAAAGCACTCGACCCCAAAGACACCTGCGTCCTCGTAACCGGTGGCGCCGGCTTTATCGGCTCGCACACCGTCGTTCAGCTGCTCGAGGGTGGCTACCAGGTCGTCATCGTCGACGACCTCTCCAACTCCAGCGCCGTCGCCGTCGACCGTGTCAAGACCATCGTGGGCGACAAGGCCGCCAAGAACCTCACCTTCTACGAGGCCAACGTGCTCGACCGCGATGCCATGAACAAGATCTTCGATACCCATCAGATCGACCGCGTCATCCACTTCGCCGGCTTTAAGGCCGTTGGCGAGTCGGTGAGCAAGCCCGTCGAATACTATCACAACAACATCGAGAACACCCTGGTGCTCGTCGACGTTATGCGCAACCATGGCTGCAAGTCCATCATCTTCTCGAGCTCCTCGACCGTCTACGGCGATCCGGATAACCCGCCCGTCACCGAGGAAGACCCCAAGAAGCCTGCGACCAACCCCTATGGCTGGACCAAGTGGATGATTGAGCAGATCCTTATGGACGTTCACACCGCCGACCCCGAGTGGAACGTTGTGCTGCTCCGCTACTTCAACCCCATCGGCGCCCATCCGTCGGGCCTGATCGGCGAGGACCCCAAGGGCATCCCCAACAACCTGGTGCCCTATGTCGCCCAGGTCGCCGTGGGCAAGCTCGAGGCCGTTCAGGTCTTTGGCAACGACTACCCCACCCCCGACGGCACCGGCGTGCGCGACTACATCCACGTGTGCGATCTGGCCTCTGGTCACGTTGCCGCCCTTAACTGGATGAACGGCAAGACCGGCGTCGAGATCTTTAACCTGGGCACCGGCACCGGCACCTCGGTACTCGAGGTCGTCGCTGCTTTCTCCAAGGCCTGCGGCAAGGAGCTGCCCTATGTGATCCGCGAGCGCCGCGCCGGCGACATCGCCGCCAACTGGTGCGATGCCTCCAAGGCCGAGCGCATGATGGGCTGGAAGGCCCAGTACGACATCGCGGACATGTGCCGCGATAGCTGGAACTGGCAGAGCCACAACCCCAACGGCTTCGCCGACGCCGAGTAGCAAAAACCTACATACCGTTCTTGCCCCGATCTCACGTTGTGAGGTCGGGGCTTTTTTCATGGCATGTAGCCATTCGCCGAAAATCGACCAACTTTTTTATCTTGCCTGTACATGTTTAAACAACATGTTTTACAATAGGCGTATCGAATCAGAACATCGGAGGCGGACTGCACACCCATCGGCAGGCCGACCCCACAACAAGAAGGTTGGTGAGCGCATTCATGGAGCGTGCAAGCGGCGTCCTCATGCCCGTCTCATCTCTGCCCGGACCATACGGAATCGGCGGCTTTGGCTGGAATGCCTACGACTTCGTCGATTTTCTCGCCTCGTGCAAACAACATTACTGGCAGATTCTGCCCCTTACGACGACCAGCTATGGCGATTCGCCTTATCAGTCGTTCTCGGCCCGCGCAGGCAACCCCAACTTTATCGACTTTGCCGAGCTTATCGAGGCAGGGTATCTGGAGCAGCGCGATATCGATGGCGTGTATCTGGGATCCGACCCCAGCAATGTCGACTACGGTGCTATCTTTGGCGGCCGCCGTCAGATTCTCGACCGCGCCGCCGAGCGCTTTGCTGCCGACAAGCCGGCCGATTTCGATGACTTTATCCAGGCCAACGAGGACTGGCTCATCCCCTACTGTGAGTTCATGACCGTCAAAGAGGAGTGCGGTCTCAAGGCGTTTTGGGAGTGGCCCGCGGAGCTCCGCACCCGCGGCGAGGCTTCCGCCAAGGTCTGCGCCGACCATCCGGCGCGTATGCTCTACCACCAGATGACGCAGTACTTCTTCGATCGCCAGTGGAGCCGCCTCAAGGCCTATGCCAACGAGCGCGACATTCTCATCATCGGCGACCTGCCCATCTATGTCTCGCGTGACTCCGTCGAGATGTGGGCGACACCTGAGCTCTTTAAGATCGACGCCGCCGGCAATCCCGTGAGCGTCGCCGGCACGCCGCCCGACCAGTTCTCGGCCACCGGCCAGTACTGGGGCAACCCCATCTACGACTGGGACGCCATGGAGGCGTGCGGCTTCTCCTGGTGGGAGGGCCGCATTCGCTCCGCCCTCGACATGTACGACGTCATCCGCCTGGATCACTTCCGCGGCTTCGAGGCTTATTGGGAGGTGCCGTTCTCCTCGCCCGATTCGTCCTACGGTTCGTGGACGCAGGGGCCCGGCCTCAAGTTCTTCAAGACACTCGAGGAAAAGCTCGGCACGCTGCCCATCATCGCCGAGGACCTGGGCTTCCTCACCCCCGGCGTCATCGACATGCGCGACAACTCGGGCTTCCCCGGCATGAAGATCCTGCAGTTTGCCTTTGAGGGCACCAACTCGTACTACCTGCCGCACAACTACATTGCCAACACCGTCGCCTACGTGGGCACCCACGACAACGAGACGGCACGCGGCTGGTTTGAGGGAACGGCTACCCCGCGTCAGCGCGAGCAGGCAGCCCTGTACACCCATCAGCAGGCCGGCGAGCCCATCACCGACGCGCTCAACCGAACCATCGCCGCCAGCGTGAGCGACACGTGCATCTACACCATGCAGGACCTGCTTAACCTGGGCAACGAGGCGCGCATCAACACCCCTGCCACGCTGGGCGGCAACTGGACCTGGCGCATGCTCGACGGCGCCATCACCCGCGAGCTCGAGCACAAACTCACCGACTGGACCGAGACCTACTTCCGCAT
>JAHYYL010000001.1:0-88761 GCA_019424965.1 Collinsella sp. | reverse complement strand
AAGCCGAAATCGAGCTTCCTCAATAGGAGCTACCGCGCCCGACCCCTCCCCACCGTGCGGACGCGCTTGCTTACCCGCGCGAGGCCACCCCAATCCCCTCGCGCGGGATTCTTATGAATTGCAGACATGAAACAACCCATCACAGGAGAAAACATGCCCCAAATTAACCTCATGGAACTCGCCGAGCAGTCTTTTGGCACCTCGCTCGAGCAGCTCGACGACCGTCGCATTTACAAGCTGCTGGTCAAACTCGTGCAGGAGCGCTCCGCCACCTGCCCGCTCAACAACGGCAAGAAAAAGCTCTATTACATTTCCGCCGAATTATTGATCGGCAAGCTGCTCATCAACAACATGATCGACCTCGGCATCTACGACGAGGTTAAGGACCAGCTCACCGCCGCAGGCCACGACCTCAACAAGATCGAGGAATTCGAGGTCGAGCCGTCGCTCGGCAACGGCGGCCTGGGCCGCCTGGCCGCGTGCTTCCTGGATTCCATCGCCACGCTGGGCTTGACCGGCGATGGCGTGGGCCTCAACTATCACTACGGTCTGTTCCGTCAGCGCTTTGTCGACAACCAGCAGAAGGCCGTCCCCGACGAGTGGCTCGGTGAGCAGGACATCCTAGTCGACGATGACCGCTCCTACACCGTCGAGTTCGGCGATTTTGCCGTTACCTCCAAGCTCGTCAACATCGATGTGCCCGGTTACGACCAGCCCACCAAGAACCGCCTGCGCCTGTTCGACCTGGCGAGCGTCGACGACGGCCTGGTCCCCGGCAGCTCCATCGACTTCGACAAGACCGAGATCGCCAAGAACCTTACCTTGTTCCTCTACCCCGACGATTCCGACGAGCAGGGCCGCCTACTTCGCATCTATCAGGAGTACTTCATGGTGAGCAACGCCGCCCAGCTCCTGATCGACGAGGCCGTCGAGCGCGGCAGCAACCTGCACGATCTGGCCGACTACGCCGTGGTCCAAATTAACGACACGCACCCCACCATGGTCATTCCCGAGCTCATCCGCCTGCTCACCACCGAGCACGACATCGAGTTTGACGAGGCCGTTACCATCGTGCGCTCCATGGTCGCCTACACCAACCACACGATCCTTGCCGAGGCGCTCGAGAAGTGGCCGCTCGCCAGCCTGCAGAAGGTCTCCCCTGCCATCGCCGACATTATCGTCAAGCTCGATGAGGTCGCGAAGGACGAGCACGATGACCCGCGCGTCGCCATCATCGACGAATACGACACCGTCCACATGGCCCACATGGACATCCACTTTGGCTTCTCCATCAACGGCGTAGCCGCCCTCCACACCAAGATCCTGGAGGACACCGAGCTTCATCCGTTCTACGAAATCTATCCCGAGAAGTTCTCCAACAAGACCAACGGCATCACCTTCCGCCGCTGGATCCATGGGGCCAACCCCGCGCTCGCCAGCCTGCTCGACGATGTGATCGGCACCGACTGGCGCAGCACCGGCGATCTGAGCAAACTCGCCAAGTTCGCCGACGACAAGAATGTTCTTGAGCGCCTGGCCGCCACCAAGACCGAGGCCAAGGCCATCATGCGCCAGTTCATGGCGCTCGAACAGGGCGTGACGATCCCATCCAACGCCATCATCGATGTTCAGGTCAAGCGTATCCACGAGTACAAGCGCCAGCAGATGCTCGCGCTCTACATAATCTGGAAGTATCTCGACATCAAGAACGGCAATAAGCCTAAGCACCCCGTCACCATCATCTTTGGCGGCAAGGCGGCCCCTGCCTACATTATCGCGCAGGACATCATCCATCTGATCCTGACGCTGTCGCAGTGGATTGCAAACGACCCCGACGTGGCTCCCTACCTGCAGGTTGTCATGATCGAGAACTACAACGTCACCGCCGCCGAGCGCGTGATCCCCGCCGCCGACATCTCCGAGCAGATCAGCCTGGCCTCCAAGGAGGCGAGCGGCACCTCCAACATGAAGTTCATGCTCAACGGTGCCCTGACCCTGTGCACACTCGACGGTGCCAACGTGGAGATTGCCGAGCTCGTGGGCGACGAGAACATCTATACCTTTGGTGCCTCGTCCAAACAGGTCGAGCAGCTCTACGCCGACGGCACCTACAACGCCGGTGCGCTCTACCGCAAGCCCGGAATTAAACTGCTGGTGGACTTCATCACCAACCCGGCCTTCATGGCAACCGGCAACGCCGAGCGCCTGCAGCGCCTGCACGACGACATTAAGGGCAAGGACTGGTTTATGGCCCTGCTCGACATTGAGGAGTACATCCAGACCAAGGAGCGCGTGCTGGCCGACTACGAGGACCAGGACGCCTGGATGCGCAAGGCGCTCATCAATATCGCCAACGCCGGCACCTTCTCGTCCGACCGCACCATCTCCCAGTACAACGACGAGATCTGGCACCTGGACTAACCCATTCCCCTTACCCATTCTCTTGAGGAACGGAGTCGTGGCAACGCGGCTCCGTTTTTTGTGCCCGCACGTTACCCTGTGATCCGACTCGGCCAAACAATCTCGATCCATAACAACTACTCAACCAAAACGGTCCCAGCCGTTACAGATTGAGACATACCGGCCCCTCCCCTTGGGTTTATCTCAATCTGTAACATCTAGCAGGTGAAATTCGCCTTTGGTGTTACAGATTTAGATGAAATGGTTAGCTCAGCGGAACCGTCTCGATCTGTAACATCTAACGTCCGAAATCGGCCCTATCCGTTACAGATCGAGACAAACGACCGGTCAGACAGTCCCAACACAAAGAAAGGCTCCCCCTCTCGCCCAGTGGACGGGAGAGGAGCCTTATATGTGACCGCGGCAAAAGGATGGCAATACCGCAGTCGCCCAAAGGAAGGGCCTGGTTGCACCGGGCCTAGATAAGGTTCTTGCCAGAGACCTTATCGAAGAGGTGGGTCGCGTTCTTCTCAAACTTGAACCAGATGGGGTCGCCCGCCTTGAGCGCGCCCTTGGCCTCGAGGTCGACGACGGGAATGATCAGGACAAACTGGCCGTCGGGAGCAGTCACGTGGACATGCTCGGTCGAGCCCATGAGCTCGGTCACCTCGACGGTGCCCTGGAGCGCACCCTCCTCGCCCTTGTCGGCAAGCAGAATCTGCTCGGGACGCACGCCGGCCGTAATCTCCTTCACGTCGCCGCCGTCCCAGTTGAGGGCAAGCTGAGCGCAGGTCTCGGGGGCGAGCGCCACGTTCATATCCTCGGTCTTGACGGTAAAGCCGTTGCCCGAGCGCACCAGCTGGGCATCGAAGAAGTTCATCTGCGGCACGCCGATGAAGCCGGCGACGAAGATGTTCGCGGGATGGTTGAAGACCTCCTGCGGGGTGGCGATCTGCTGGACGACGCCGTCCCTCATGACCACGATGCGGTCGCCGAGGGTCATAGCCTCGGTCTGGTCGTGAGTAACATAAATGAACGTGCCCTTGATCTCGTGGCGCAGCTTGATGAGCTCGGCACGCATCTGGTTACGCAGCTTGGCGTCCAGGTTGGACAGCGGCTCGTCCATCAGGAAGACCTTGGGGTCACGCACGATGGCGCGGCCGATGGCGACGCGCTGGCGCTGGCCGCCAGAGAGCGCCTTGGGCTTACGGTCGAGGTACTCGGTAATACCCAGGATCTCGGCAGCGGAGCGAACCTTGCGGTCGATCTCGTCCTTGGGGACCTTCTTGAGCTCAAGCGTAAACGCCATGTTCTCGTACACCGTCATATTGGGGTACAGAGCATAACTCTGGAACACCATGGCGATGTCGCGGTCCTTGGGCGCCACGTCGTTGACGCGCTTGCCATCGATGAACACATCGCCGGAGGTGATGTCCTCCAGGCCGGCGACCATGCGCATCGTCGTGGACTTACCGCAGCCAGAAGGGCCAACGAGGACGATGAACTCCTGGTCGTGAACGGTGAGGTTGAAGTCCTCTACAGCGAGCACACCGTCCTCGGTAACCTTGAGGTTGTGCTTCTTCTCCTCGGTCTTCTTCTTTTTGCCAAAGAAGCCCTTCTTTTTTGACTCGTTGTTGGGATACACCTTCTGAACATGTTTGAGAACGATCTCGGCCATGTCTTTACCTTTCGATACGCGGCGCCGCGCTGAGAGGCGCCGCCAAAACTTGCAAAACAGTTACGGCATCAGCCCTTGACGGCACCTGCCACCACACCGTCGATGATGTACTTCTGGCAGAAGATGTACATGATGACGATGGGGATGACGACCATCATGATGCACGCCATCATGGGGCCGAGCTCGACGTGGCCATAGCCGCCACGGAAGTACTGGATCAAGATAGGAATGGTCTTGTACTTGGTGGAGTCGAGCGTAAGGTAGGGCAGCAGATAGTCGTTCCAGACCCACATGGTCTCCAGAATGCCGACCGAAAGATAGGTGGGCTTCATGATGGGAAGGACGATCTTAAAGAACACCTGAACCGGGTTGCAGCCGTCGATCATGGCCGCTTCCTCAATCTCGAGCGGGATGTTCTTGACGAAGCCGGCGAACATAAAGACCGCGAGGCCCGCGCCAAAACCAAGGTAGATGAAGCAGATGTTAAACGGCGTGTTAAAGCCGATGCGGTCCGCGAGGTTGGACAGCGTGAACATGAGCATCTGGAACGGTACGACCATCGAGAAGACGAACAGGTAATAGAAGAAGTTCGAGATCTTGCTGTTGACGCGCACCACGTACCAAGCGCACATGGAGCAGCACACCAGAATCAGCACGACCGACGTGACCGTGATGATAAGCGAGTACATAAACGCCGAGGCAAAGCCCTGCTCGTTCAGAGCGTGCACGTAGTTTGCGAGGCCGTTGAACGTCTCGGGCGTGAGCAGATCGAACGCCGTGGTGGTGCTGATTGCGGTCGCTTTCTTAAAGGAATTGAGCGCAATCATGAACACGGGGTAGATCCATGCGAGCGACAGGATCGTAAAGAAGATCGAGAGCGCGCGGTTGATAGCCTTATCGCGTTTCATTACTGCTGCACCTCCTTGGACCTCGTGGCCTTAAGCTGGATCATAGAAATAGCGACAACCAGGATGCAGAAGATAACTGCCTTGGCCTGACCGATGCCCTGCCATGCGATGCCAGCACGCGAATAGAACGTGTTGTAGATGTTCAGGGCGAGCATCTCGGTGGAGTGCGCCGGGGCGCCACCGGTAAGGGCGAGGTTCTGGTCGAACAGCTTAAAGCCGTTGGTGATGGACAGGAACAGGCAGATGGTGATGGTCGGCATCAGGTTGGGGATCTTAACCTTCCAAAACGTCTGCCATGCCGTAGCGCCATCGACCTTGGCGGCCTCGATGTAGTCAGACGGAATGGACTGCAGACCGGCGATGTAGATGATCATCATGTAGCCGACCTGTTGCCACAGGGTCAGGATGATAAGGCCCCAGAAGCCAGCGGCGGAGTTGAGGGCGATAAGCTGGGCACCCACGTTGGAGAGCAGGCAGTTGATCAGAATCTGCCAAATGTAACCCAGTACAATGCCGCCAATCAGGTTAGGCATAAAGAAAATCGTACGGAAGATGTTGGTGCCCTTGAGCGCCTTGCGAGTGAGCGCCTGCGCAATGGCCAGCGCGATCACGTTGATGAGCACCGTCGACAGGAAGGCAAACGCCACGGTAAAGAAGAACGACGTGGAGAACTGCGGATCGGACAGCGCGCGCACGTAGTTCTCGATACCGACAAAGTGCGCGTTATTGATGGTAATAAACTGGCAGAACGAGAGATAGAAACCCTGGATAAAGGGAATCACGAACCCGATCATAAACGCCAGGCACGTGGGCAGCATAAAGAGCGGCCACCAGCGCTTGAGTGCTTTGCCCATAGAAGGGTCCTTTCAATATGCAGGGGGCGGGCAAACCTACGTCTGCCCGCCCCCTGTCGCTAATCAGATAGCTTGGGCAGCAACTGCTTACTCGGAAGCAGCCTTCTCGGTCTTCCAGCCATCGACGAAGGCGTTCTTGACGCCGTCCCACTTGGTGTTGTCGGCAGCATAAGCGATGAGAGCCTGCTTGAGGTTCTTCTTCCACTCCTCGGAGGGGATGTAAACGAAGTCCCAAGCGACGGTCTTCTTGCCGTCCTTGGCCATAGCAACGGCCTGCTGAGAGAAGACGTTGGTGGTCTCCTTAGCGCTCTTGAACGGGGCGGTCAGACCCATCTTGTCAGCGATGATGCTGGTGGCGGTGTCAGAAGTGACACACCAATACATGAAGTCCTCGGTGGCCTTCTGGGCATCCTCGGAAGCCTGGGAGCTGACGCACCAGTAGTTCTCGCCGCCGGAGCACAGGCCCTGGTTCTCCTCGCCGTCGACGCCGATGTAGATCGGCAGCATGCCGAGCTGGTCGTCGGTCATACCGGCCTTGGTGAGGTCGGCGTAGGCCCAAGAGCCGTTCTGATAGAAGACGGCCTTGCCGGTTGCGAACTCGTTGGTGGCGTCGTCACCGGTCTTGGAGGCGAGCTGCGAAGGATCGCAGGTGGAGTCGGTGATGTACAGGTCGAAGATCTGCTTAAAGTTGTCGAGATACTCGCCCTTGATCTCGTCGTCCTCCTGGTTGTGCTCCTTCTCGAACTCGTAGTAGAGCGGGAGGTTGGCGAGGTGGGTGGTGTAGCGCCAGCTGGAAGAGTCATCCATACCGGCGGAAGTGAAGGCACCGTCAACGCCGAGCTCGTCCTTGCGGGCCTGGATGTCATCGGCGCAAGCCTTCAGCTTGTCGAAGGAGTTGATGTCCTCGGCCTTGTAGCCGGCCTTCTCGAGGAGCTCCTTGTTGTAAATGATGCCGTAGCTCTCCTGAACCCAGTCGATACCCAGATCCTTGCCGTCGGACTGCAGCGCCAGGGAGTCGTCGATGAGCTCGCCGCGGAGCTTGGTGTCGGAAAGATCGGCGCAGTAGTCCTTCCAGTTCTTAAGGCCGGTGGGGCCGTTGACCTGGAACAGCGTCGGAGCGGAGCTCTTGGACATCTCGGACTTGAGCTTCTCCTCGTAGGTGTTGGAGGCGGCGGTCACGATCTTGACCTCGACGCCCTTCTCCTTCTTGTACGCCTTGGCGATCTCCTTCCACTCCTTGTCGACCTCGGGCTTGAACTGGAGGAAGTAAACCTCGGCAGCGTCACCAGAAGCAGAGGAGCCAGAGCCGGCAGAACCACCGCAGCCCACGAGGCCCAGACCAAGAACCGCAGCCGCGGAACCAGCAAAGCCCAGGAACTGCCTTCTGCTCATTTCGTTCTTCATTACAATCCACCCTTTCACACCGTGGCGGCACCCTTTGCCGCCGCCTTCGGAGATTGGCTCGGGGACTTTGCCCCTTTTGCTGACTTGTACAATACGCTATTTGGCTAGTTGTTTGAACAAGTATTACTAGAGCGGTAGAAAAACTTCGGTGAACGGTAATTTCAACTTGATACTTGACAAGTTTTGTATAAACAATTATTTGTTATCGAATGCAGAGAAAACGCCCGGTCAAGCCGATGCATCGTCGGTTTGACCGGGCGTTTTCGCTTTGAGGGCATGAGTCTCGTCAGGCTGCGAGCTAGCCGGCTATCGCTTGGAGTTGACGCGGTAGTGGAAGATCTCGGGATGCGTGCGGGCATGCGTGACCTCGAACAAAATGCCGTCCGAGGTGTACGACTGGCTCTCCATGACGGCGACGCAGTTGTACTTGCCAAGGTCCAAGTAGCTGCAGTCCTCATCGTTGGCGAGCTCGACACTCACCGTACGACGGCTCGCCATCACTTTGACGCCGCGCTTGTGCTCCAGATAGCCGTAGATAGAATCCGCCGCGATCTCGGGGGTCAGGCCCTTGGCGATCGACGCCAAAAAGTAGCCATGGTCCACTTGGCGCGCGCTGCCGTTGAGGCTTCGGACACGCACGACGCGAATCAGCTCCTCGCCCACCTTAAAGCCCAGGCGACGAGAGAGTTGCTCAGTGCAAATCAAATGTTCAAAAGACTTGACCTCGGTCGATGCGACGGCATTGTTGCGTTTTGCGAACTCGCCAAACGACTCAACCTCTTCGAGTGCGCCCAGCATGTCGGTTTCGCCCTTAAGCCAAATAACGCGCACGCCCTTACCGTGTATAGGCTGCACAAACATCTGGTCGGCCAGCATGCTCAAGGCGCGTCGAACGGTATTGCGCGTGCAGCCAAACTCCGCGGTCAGCTCGGCTTCGGTTGGCAGCATCTCCTGAAACGCATAGGTCCCGTTGATGATGCGCGAACGGATCTCGCGGTAGATTCCTTCGTAAATCGCTTTTGGCATGATTTCACCTCTAATGAATATGTATGGCTAGGCACGATAGCATTTCTTAAAGTTGTTTAAACCGATTATCGGTAAAGCACGGATTATTTACCGTCGACGGTTCCCCCGAAACCCAAATCGGACCGAATCAAAACCGTCAATGCGGCAAGCAGCCAGTCCTCTACAATGAGTTCATTGTTTAAACGTTCTTGCTCGCACAGCATGTTGCATCCGAAAGGCATATTATGCTGCAGAAAATCCAACGTTTTGGCGGAGCCATGTTCGCGCCCGCCATGCTGTTTTCTATATCAGGCCTCATGGTCGGCATCTCCGCCCTCGCAACGACCGTGGATATCGTCGGCGACCTCGCCGTATACGGAACCCCCTGGTACGTTTTCTGGACTATCATGCAGCGCGGCTCGTGGACGGTCTTTAAGCGCCTTCCACTCCTTTTTGCCGTAGCGCTGCCTATCGGCCTTGCCCAAAAGCAACCGGCACGCTGCTGCCTCGAGGCGCTCGTAGCCTATTTTGCCTACTGTTTCTTTTTGAGCGAGATCATTAAGCTGAGCGGAGACAACCTTGGGCTTAAGTACCCGTCGTTTTTGACCTCCGCTAGCGGCATCACCGTCATCGACGGCATCAAGACGCTCGACACCGGCATTATCGGCCCGCTGGCGGTGTCGGCAACCGTCGTCGCGATCCATGACCGCTTCTACGATGCCAAGGTTCCCGATTGGCTCGGCACCTTCTCGGGTTCCTCGCTGGTCTACCTCATCAGCTTTTTTGCCGTGTTTGCCCTTGCCGCCATCTCGGCCGCCATCGTGCCTTTCGCATACGCTGTGACCGAAACGCTGCGCCACGCACTTGCGGGCGTCGGCCCCTTCGGCGTGGGCATCTTTGTGTTTTTGGAGCGAGCACTCGAGCCCATGGGGCTGCACCACCTGCTCTATATGCCCATCTATTACGACAATCTGGTCATTCACGACGGTATTTACGCCACGTGGACCAACCTACTCCCCATTCTCTCCCATAGCACGCGCCCTTTAAATGAACTTGCGCCCTGGGCAGGTTTTACCGCCACCGGCTGGGGCAAGCTCTTTGGCCTTCCCGCCATCGCGGCAGCATTCTATTTCACCGCCAAACCCGAACGCCGCGCCGGCCTTAAGGTCATCCTTTTGCCCGCCATCGTCGCCTCGGTGGTCTGCGGTGTCACCGAGCCGCTCGAGTTTCTCTTTATGTTCACCTATCCTGGACTCTTTTTGCTCTACGCCGTCCTATCCTCCTGCCTTGCCATGACCATGAACTTCTTCGGTATCGTCGGCATCTTCTCGGGCGGTCTCATGGAAATGACGGCCTTCAACTTCATCCCACTCATGCGAATGCATGCCGGCTCCTACCTTTTGGCGCTCGGTATCGGTCTTGCCTTTAGCCTCATCTTTTTTGTTAGTTTTCGAGCACTCATCTTGGTCTATGACCTTAAGACGCCGGGCCGCGAGGATCATGTCTCCAATCGCGCGGCAATCGATCGTTTAACGGGAAGCGGCTTTGCCAAAGAGCAATCTCCCAATGGCGAGGTCAGTATTCAATCCGATCAAGATCACGTCCTCGCTGAGCGGGTAATTCAGCTTTTAGGTGGCGTTGGCAATATCGTGGGCGCAACCAACTGCGCCACGCGCCTGCGCGTCGAGGTCGCAGACCCTTCCATCGTTGCAGATAACGCGTCGTTTGTCGCGGTGGGCGCCAAGGGCCTCATCATTACGGGCAAGACCGCCCAGGTGATTATTGGCATCTCCGTTCCCCGCGTTAAAGAGCATTTTGACCAGATCATGGGCCTCGAGCCGGGATTTGTGCCCACCACCTCGGCCTCCCCTGCCGCCAGCGCAGCCCATAAGCGCGGCGATATCTGCTTCTTCGATATCGACGGAACACTCGCCTGGCAAGACCCTCGAGTGGCACAAGAGCTTCCCGAGAGCGAGCGAGACCTCTCCCCCTATCCCAATGAAGCGGTCTCGCAAGCCATCCGTGATTTTGTCGCCAAGGGCAATATGGCGTTTATCTGCACAGGGCGCACGCTGAGTTGCATCCATCCAAAGCTGCTCGAGCTGCCCTGGACCGGCATCGTCTGCCTCGCGGGTGGCTATGTCGAACTTGAGGGACACGTGATTCGCGATTTGGCGATGACGCCCGGCATGCTGCAGCGCCTTGCTCCCATTCTTGAGCAATCGGACGAAGTGATTCGTTTTGAGGGACTCAATGGCGTCGTTCGCATGAGTGCCGATGCGCCCGACGCCCCGGGATACGCCCGCACCGTGGGCGATGCAATTACGCAGCTGCAACATTACAGCGCCTACAAGATCTTAATGTCCACGTCGCTTGCCAACCGCATCGCTCAGGATCAAGCGTTTGAGCCGCTGCTCTGCTTTAACGAGCTCGAGCTCGAAGTGACCGAGATTTCGCCTCGCGAATGCACCAAGCGCGAGGGTATCCAGTCCGTACTCGACGCCCTCGATCCCCACCACGGAACCGTATACGGCATCGGCGACGCCAGCAATGACGTCTCGCTGATGAACGCCGTCGACGTTGGCATCGCCATGGGCAACGCGCCGGACTTCCTCAAGGAAAAGGCCGACTATGTCACCGACAGCATCGACCACGACGGCGTCGTCACCGCGCTCGAACACTTTGGGCTTATCTAGCCAAGCCCCTACCGCACTTGCGGCCGCATGGACCAATCGTCTTCAACCGCCGCGCTCGACGCCCTAATGTGGCAATATGTTGTCTGCATAATGCAACGATGCAACCTATCAAAGAATGCGAGAACCCGTGTCCAGTCCGTTTACCTGCTTTTTAGCCCAGCACTTTGACCAGATTAATGACTATCTGGCCACGTTCTTTGACGGACAGGCGACCTCTGCCGATATCGAACGCTACCTGTACGCGCCGCTCTCGGCTTTTACGGCCAACGCCGGCAAGCGCCACCGCCCGCTTATCTGCATGCTCGCCGCAACCGCAGTGGGCGGTAGCTTTGAGAGCGCCCGCAGCGCAGCGGCGGCCATCGAGCACTTTCAGTCGGGCGCACTCATCCACGACGACATCGCCGACAACGGGCAGATTCGTCGCGGCAAGCCCTGCATGCACCTTACCGAGGGCACCGGTCTTGCCATCAACTGCGGTGACCTGGCGCTCACCATGGTCACCAAGACGGTTCTCGACGACCCCACACTCAACGCAGACGTGAAGCTTCGCGTGCTCCACGAGCTTACCGAGATGATCGTCCGTACCATCGAGGGCCAGGCGCTCGACCTGGGTTGGGTCCGTGACGAGCGCTTTGATATCTCGGTTGATGACTACCTGGACATGGCGACGCACAAGACCGCGTATTACAGCGGAGCCACGCCGCTTGCCGCCGGAGCCATTATCGGCGGCGGCAGCGAAGAGCAGGTCGAGGCGCTACGCGCCTTTGGCCTGCACACCGGCCTTGCCTTTCAGATTCAGGACGACCTGCTCAACTTGGTCGGCACCAAAGAGGCCGCCAACAAGGACTTCCGCACCGACATCACCGAGGGCAAACGCACGCTCGTTGCCGTGCACGCCCTGTCTGATGAGCGCCATCACGACGAGGTCGAGGCAATCCTTTCCTCGGGCACCGAGGACCCCACGCAGCTCGCGCGCGCCGTGGAGATCTTCCAGCAGACCGGCTCCATCGAATATGCTCACGCCTACGCGCTGGACCTGACCGCAAAAGCCAAGGCTGCCATCGAGAACGTTGAGCTTGACCCGCACGCACGCGAACTGTTCCTCTCCATGGCAGATTTCTTTGTGGAGCGCCTCAACTAGCGGGGGTCACAAAACCTGTGGGCAGCGCGTTTGGGTACAAGTTGCTACACTGTTGAGTGCATGTTTATGCATTGTCTCGCGTTGTCTATCCGGCACGCGCTCAAAATAGTACGAATCGTACGCCGAAAGGGGTTCGTTCATGGAACCTATTACCACGGGCATGCAGGGAGCAGCCGTCGAGGACGTCCAGTCCCGCCTTCTGCAGCTCGGCTATACAATCGATGACGCCGAGGTTGTCGACAAGCGCTTTGGCACCACCACCGAGCAGGCCGTCAGCACCTTCAGGCTCGACAGCGGCCTTGCTGCCGGTCATGCCGTCGATATCCCCTGTTGGAGCGCCCTGGTCGACGCCTCGTATAAGCTGGGCGACCGCACCCTGTATCTGCGCATGCCCAATTTCCATGGCGCCGATGTGCAGGCCCTGCAGCGCGCTCTCAACGTTTTGGGCTTTGCCTGTGGCGAAGACGACGGCTACTTTGGTCCGCATACCGAGGCCGCCCTGCAGCAGTTCCAGGAAAATGTCGGCCTGTTTGCCGACGGCATGGCCTTCCAGGACACCTACGCCTACATCAACCGCCTGCACCATGTGTGGGAGGGCAAGCCCTCGGTCACCGAAGCCGAGTCCCGCATCGGTTTTGCTCGCGCCGCCAACGTGCTCGAGCGCTTCCAGATTGCCGTCATCGGCGAGGACCCTATCGCGCGCAGCGTAGCATCGCGCATGTGGAACATCGCCACGGCGACGACCGACAGCAGCGGCATGATGCTTTGCGATTCCGAGGTTCCGACCGATGTCGACCTGGTGCTCGAGATCGCAAGCGACGAGTTGCCTGCAGACGCCGCCCCGCGCGCCACGATCGCCCTCGCCGAGTGCCACAACCTGGCCCAGCGCATCCGTACCGCCAATGTCGCCGCACAGCAAAAGCCGGCACGAATTCGCATCGAGCTCACCGGCATGACGCGTTACAACGGCACCTTTACCGCAAGCGACGCGCAGACCCTCGCCGTCCGCCTTCTCGATGGCGTTTGCGATGCCCTCGCAGATTAGGTAAACTAGACGAGTTGCTTTTGGGCAACACCACACATTGGGACGTAGTTCAACGGTAGAACTCCGGTTTTTGGTGCCGGCTGTTGGGGGTTCGAATCCCTCCGTCCCAGCCATTAAAACTGAGCGCCCTAAGCCCATAACGGCCCAGGGCGCTTTCTTGTGGACAAGCGGAGGAATTCGAACCCGCAAGGGTGCGGAGCTGAGGAAACGCGAAGCGTTTTCTAGCGCAGCACGCAAGGAGCGAAGCGACGCAGCGGGGCGCGGCCGCCGACCAGGCGGACGCGGAATCCCACCGTCCCACATCAGCCCAGTTCCGAAAAGCGAGCCGCCATCTACAAAGTGCCGTGTGGCCCCGGCCGGCCGGGCATTAAGTTTGTCGCGAGTTCCGCACGCAAAGAAGGCCACTTAATGTGGCCTTCGTCTTGCGCAGGACTGTAGAGCAGCAAACTTAATGCCCGGCCCGCCGGGGCCACACGTCCCTAATTGTTGAGCATGCGGTCGAAGCTTCCCGAGTCGCCATCCCGATAGTCAGCGGTCATCAGAATCTCCTGCGGAATGCGCCCGCCTTCACGTAGCACGTTGCGGAACTGCACACGCGTGACCATGGGCAGATCCTTGATCGTCGCCGCCAAGTTCTGCGGCACGCCCTGGTTGGCAGCCGCGGGCTCGCACTCTCCGCCGGCCTTCACGCGACGCTTGTGCTCGGCGAGCATGGCGCGGTACATGCCAGCATGCAGGCGAATCTCAACCACATTGGCATTGCGAGCCTGCTCGACAATGCGCGCGCCCTCGCGGTCGATATCGCCCACGTAGTAGACGCAGTTAAAGCGATAGCCAATCTCGGCCAGATAATCGTCCAGGGCATGCGAGACGCTCGCCTTGCATCCGCCGCCAAAAATCACGCCGCCCACCTTGATGCCAAAGAGCTTGGCGTGCTTGCGGCCACGCAGCAGCTTGACGATCTCGTCGTAGGTGTCCAGGTTTTCGACCATAATGAACGGCTTGTCGGCGCCCAGCGTAAAGAAGCCCGTAAAGTGCACGGGGCGATTGGGGGCGACCTTGATCGCCTGCATGCTGATGCCCTTTTCGGTCATGCGCCTTATCAGGCGCTCACCGTGCTTGCCGTCAAAAGCCTTCTCGTCGTTAAAGATCTGGTAGGCACGCTGGCGGCGCGAGGCAACCGGCGTATCGGCACCTCGGTTCTGCTCGATCCAAGCCTGGATGATTGCGATTTCCTCGGCAATCTTGCGGTTGGACATCTCGTTGTGCTGAGTGCGCTGCGGAGCCTTTTTGCCGTCCTTGCCCTCGACCTTTACGATCTGTGTCTGCTGCTCCTTGATCTTAGAGAGCGCCGTAGGCGTAGGGACAACCTTGAGCAGCTGCCTGCCTAAAACGCGGGCAAGGGCGAACGCCGATACCTCACCGCGAACGGCCGACTTGGGCTGCTGGGCAGCAGTACCTGCTGCGGAAGACTCCGGCTTCTTCTGAGACTTGCGTTTAGAATCGCCTTGGGAATTGCGCTCGCGCTTCGGCATAGACGCCTGCTTCTGCGGACGATCGGACTTGCTCTCCTTCGCCGGCTGGCGCTTAGGCTGCCCCGAAGAAACCTCGGCCTTCGCATCCTCGTCCTGCGGCGTGGTCCTCTCGGCTGCAGTCTCGGCATGGGAACTGCGGCCCCCACGATGGCGACGGCGGCGAGGCTTGCTCGACGCGCCCCGCTCCGTCTGCTCATCAGTAGGCTGCTGGCCCTTGGCCTCGGCATCAGCCTCAAGCTGCGGCTCAACAGGCTTTTGCTCGCGAGCCGCCGGCTCAACGGCCTTCTCGTCCTGGGTGGTCGAAACCGACTCGCCCTTCTCCTGACGCTTTACGGGATACGCGCGTCCCGCAAAACCGCGGCCGGGACGACACGAACCCGGAGCCTTCTTGGCAGACTCCTCAACATCGTCTGCAACCTCAGAAGACTCTTCGACCTCACGCGCGGCACCCTGCTGTGCAGCCTTAAAGTGAGCACCGCGGCGGCGCTTGGGCTCTTGGGCCTCCACGGGCTTTTGCTCCTTCGTGGGCTTCTGCGACTCGGCAGCAACCTCGGCCTCAACAGCCTCGGCATCCGTCTCACCCTTTTGAGCAACGGCACGACGGAAGCGCTCCTGCTGGGCGCGGCGCTGCGCATCGCGCTTGCCACCCCCGCCAAAACCGCCGCGTCCCGCCTTGGCCGTAAAGGCACGCACGACGTTCTCATCGAGCAACTCATCGGTATCGACATGCTCACGCGGAGCAGCTTCTTCCACAGCAGGCACGTCAGCGGAATCCTCGACGACAAAATCTTCGACGGACTCGGCAGGCTGCTCCTGGGCATCGCGGATCTCAGCATTGATGGTATAGAACGCCGGGCGCCCGTTAATGCCGCTACCCTCGATCTTGGTCACGATATTTGCCTCGATAAGCTCATCGCGCATCGCCTTGGTGTCGCATTCCTTATCGACGGAACGGAAAATCTGCGCCAGCGCGCTCGACTTGATCTTGAGCGCCTTGCGGCAAAGCAGGTCGTAGGCAACCAGCTTGGCACGCTCAGCAGAAAGCGACGTCTGGCTGCTCAGGCGCTCAGCCAGAGCATCGACATTGTTTTGATTATCGGAATATACCGTCTTGGCCACGGGGTCCCTTTCATATGCACACATATACGTCCATATGGTACAACGCGCGAGCCTATCCACGCAAAACATCTGCGAGAACGCCCTTGCACCACCTGTCCCACAAGAAAAAAGACCGGGTCCGCTTGATTGCGGACCCGGTCTTTCCGAGTCAAATAGATGGGAGATTCAACCCGTCCGACCGACTAGGCCTTGGCGGCCTCGGCGTCGGCAGGAGCTTCAGCGGCAGCGGCGCGACCGTACTCGGCCTTGCCCATCTCGGACCACTCGGGCTCCTCGTCAGGCATGGAGCCGGCCTCCTTGCCGAAGAACTCCTTGAGGCAGTTGGCGGCGACGATGAGGCCCAGGACCATCAGCAGGACGGCGAAAACGAGCTGCAGGCCCTTGGTGGCGGCGACGGAGACGGCGGCCGTGGTGGCGGTAGCCGGGATGGTGCCGAAGAAGCCGTAAGCCTGGACAGCGGTCATGCAGCCCATGGCGCTCTGAACCAGCGAGGTGAAGGTGCAGCAGAGCAGGAAGGCGACGGGCACGTAGAGCATCCAGCCCTTGCGGCCGGTGCACTTGCAGAACACGGCGAGGGTGATCATGGTCATACCGCCGAGCAGCTGGTTGGAAGCACCAAAGAGCGGCCAGATGTTGGCATAGCCACCAAAAGCAAGGGCGAGACCGGGAAGCAGGGTGACGACCGTGGCGAACCAGGGGTTGCCGAGAACCTTCATGTAGCCGGCCTTGGACTCGATGGCCAGGGCGTCGTTGGTCTGGGCAAAGAACTCGGAGAACGAGGTGCGGGCGATGCGGGCGACGGCATCGAGCGAGGTCAGGGCCAGAGCGGAAACGTTCATGGTCATAAAGACGGTAGCGAGCGTGCCGTCAACACCGAAGGCCTGCATACCGCGGGAGATGCCAGCGGCGAAGATCTGGAACGGGGTGGAAGCGACGCCGGCGTTGAGGGCGCCGGTACCGGCGGTGTTCATGTCGGAGAACATGATGCCGGCGACGATGATAGCAAGGATGCCGACGAAGGACTCGACGATCATGGCGCCATAACCGACCTTGACGGCGTCCTGCTCCTTCTCGACCTGCTTGGAGGAGGTGCCAGAAGAAACGAGGCTGTGGAAACCGGAGAGAGCGCCGCAGGCAACGGAGACAAACAGGACCGGGAACATCATGCCGGAGGCAGTGGAGAAGCCGGTGAAGACCGGAGCGGTGATGGTGGCCTGACCGTTGACGCCCAGGACGACGATGCCGAGAACAGCGCAAACGATCATGACGATCATCATGATGGAAGTGAGGTAGTCACGCGGGGTCTTGAGCATCTGGATGGGCATAGCGCCAGCGAAGACCAGGTAGACCATGACGACGGCGAACCACTGGAACTTATCCAGGTAGACCGGGAACTGCATACCGACGGCGAACATGAGAACCATGAGGACCACGCCGGTGACGAACTCGGCGGCACCGGTGAGGTTGAACTTCTTCTGGGCCCAACCAAAGGCGATAGCGACGAAGGTGAAAAGGATGGAGATGGTGCCAGCGCAGCCAGCGGCATAGGACTTGGTGAAGTCGATGGCACCGGTAGCGGCGCCAGAAGCGTCAACGGCCGGGGTGAACATGAACGTCTTGCAGACCATGTCAGTGAAGGCGGCGATGACGATGATGCAGAACAGCCAGCAGAACAGCAGGAACAGGCGACGGCCGGTCTTGCCGATGTACTTCTCGATGAGCTGAGCGAGCGACTTGCCGTTGTTCTTCATCGAAGCGTACAGAGCACCAAAGTCGTGGACGGCGCCAAAGAAGATGCCGCCGGCGAGGACCCAGAGCACGACGGGCAGCCAGCCAAAGGCCATGGCGACGATCGTACCCGTGACAGGGCCAGCACCGCAGATCGAGCTGAACTGGTGCGAGAACGCGGTAAAGGCGGAGACGGGCGAGAAGCTCTTGCCGTCCTTCATGCGCTTGGCCGGCGTGAGGGCTTCTTTGTCAACGCCCCACTTGTTGGCCAGCCAGCGGCCGTAGCCCAGATAGCCGCAGGCGAGCACCGCCGCGGCCACAACCATGAGCAAGACTCCGTTCATTACATTTCCTCCTCTAAAAAGAACTTCCTAGACATAAAAAATGAGGGCCGTCGGTTGCGCTCGACGGCCCTCATCTTCATCAGCCGCCCGTTATCGTACGGGCTAGCTGTATGTGCTAACCCGCATCAGATAATTACTACGCTGATAATGTTTAGCTGATGCGTGAACATGTCTAAGAAATCCTCTTCAATCATGATGCGAACGATCCGTGCGTGTTCACATCCCCCAGTGGATGAAAAGCAGTATGAAACTTTAGTTACCTAAAGTCAACGCAAATTTGTAATGAATTTTCAACTATTTTTGAATTTCTCGGTATAAAACGCCATTGACCTCGGACTTTACCCAACAAAAGTTTTTGCATGAGAGATGCCCCTCGGGAGCGGGCGGGCGTATACAAGGTTTCCTGCTCTACAGTCCTGCTCGCACGGAGAGCACATTAAGTGCTCTCCGGCTCGTGCGGAACTCGCGATAAACCTTGTATACGCCCGCCCGCTCCCGAGGGGCTCCCATCCCAAATGCGGAGCAAAGCTCCGCATGCCATCTTTTCTTTCAGCTAAAGCACGCCGGAAATTCGACGCTGGCTTGTTAACCTTGCTGGACGTTGTCGACGCCGATCCAGCTCAGAAGCTATATCGATACAGAAAGGTCCCCGGCGCTGCCCGGGCGCCAACGGCCGCATATGAACTTTATCGCGAGTTCCGCACGAACAGGAGGCCACTTAATGTGGCCTCCGTCTTGCGCAGGACTGTCCGAGCAGGGAACCTTATATGCCTCCGCCCGGACAGACGTTTCAGTTATGAGCGACCCGCTATTTGATCTTGGTCGTACCCGGCGCCAGGTTGGGGTCGGTCTCGTTGGCCTCGGTCTGGAAGTGCTTGGTGTACACGTTCTTGCCGTCGCGGAACATCTCGTAGTACTGCATCTTGGCGTAATCCTCGCGCGCCTTGGTGGCGGCTGCTGCGGCGGCGTCGTCACCGGTGACGTTGGAGGAGAGCGCCCAGCGCAGGCTGGCGTCCTCGTAGCCCACGGAGTTGATGGCGGGCAGCGACTCGCGCAATGTCATATGCGCCTTCTGGTAGTCGGTCAGCGGTGCGCCGATCAGCTGCATCAGCTGGGTGGACAGATAGTTGGTGGACAGGTCGTCGACCTCACTCGTCTGGTTGCAACCGGCTACGTCGTAGTTAGCCCAAATGATGTAGTCGGTCTGCCACAAGCGCTCCTGATGGGTGGCATCGTCCTCGCCGGTAAACCACTTATCGTTGAACTTAGACGGGAAGAACGGCTGGTGGTCGCCCCAGAACACCACGACCACCTTACGGTCGAGCTTGCTCAGGGCGTTGAGGAAGTAGCGCAGCGCCTGATCGGACTGCTCGATGCACGAGACATACTCGTCGACATCGGAGAGCGTGCCGTCCTCGACGGTCTTGGCGTCCAGGTCGGTCGTGTCGATGTTCAGGTGCATCTGCTTGTCGACCGGCAGCAGGCCCGTGTCGTAGCCCGAGTGGTTCTGCATGGTCACGTCGAAGATGAACTGCGGATCGGCGTTCTGGTCGAGCAGCTCAAGAATCTTGTCGTAGGTAGCCTGGTCGGTCACCATGCCGCGCAGGGTATCGGCGCCCTGGAAGTCGTTGATGGACAGGAACTGGTCAAAGCCAAAGTCCTTGTAGACGTTCTCGCGGTTCCAGTTGGTGGCGTGGTTGGGGTGCATGGCCGTGGTGGAATATCCGAGCGACTTGAACTGCTCTGCCAGGTTCCCGGTCGTCTCCATGTTGTAGATGGTGTAGGGGTACACGCCCGAGCCCAGGTTGGCCATGGAGTTGCCGGTCATAAACTCAAACTCGGTATTGGCCGTGCCGCCGCCGTAGGCGCTCACATAGAGCTTGCCGCGGCTGAGACAGTTGGAAAGGTTCTTAAAGTACTGCGGGCCCTCGTAGCCGGCGCGCATGTTCTGATAGATCGACAGGTCCGAGAAGGTCTCGTTCATGATGGCGATGACCGTGGGCTTCTCGCTGTCGAACTGCTCCTTTGCGGCGGCGCGCTCGTCGCTCTTGGCGGCGTCGGACTTGTCGTAGGCCTTGGCGTACTTTTTGAGCGTGGTCTTGGCATCGTCGACGGAGTAGTCGGCGGGTTTGGGCGGCTTGATGGACTGCGCCGCACTAATAAAGGCAGGCAGGTAGCCCTCGCGCCAGTAGCTCTCGAGCGGACGCCAGGTGTAGACGGTGATGCCGAGGGTGTTGTAGTAGTCGATAAGCGTGACATGCGCGGTCACGCCGCCCAGGCACAGCACCGCCACGAGCAGGTTGATGAGCAGCATGCGCTTGGCGTTGGCGGCACCCTTTTGACGGTGCGGTGCCACCAGGCCGGCGTACTCGCATAGCAGCATGGCGATGGCGGTAAAGCCCATGGACAGCACGCAGAACAGCGAGATGGAGAAGGTGTAGCCGTTGCCGGCGACTGCGGCGGCGGTGGAGATGGCCGAAAGGTCGCCCGGCTGGATGGGCATGGATTTAAACGTGATGACAAAGAACTCGGCAATGCCCAGGACAAAGAGGGCAAAGGCCAGGACCGCGGGAGCCGCGCCGTGGCGCTGGAACAGGAAGAACAGGCCGACCATGAGCGTGGTGATGATGGCCCACTCGAGCAGGATGCACAGGGGGTAGACCCAGGTAAAGTCGTGGTTGGACGAGACCTCCATGCCCAGCAGCGCAAAGACGCCGGCGAGCAGCAGGCACAGGACGGCGGCGACGAGCGGTTTGCCCACAAAGGCGCCGCGCAGGCGGGCGAGCTTGCCGGTGAGGGCGGGGGCATCGGGCGCGGCAAACGCAAAGACGCGCGGGGCGATACGGTCGCGGGCGATGCTGGCCCAAGCGCAGCCGGTGAGGATGGCGTTGGTCAGGATGAGCATCACAAAGGCGAGCGGCTCGTTTTGGGCGACGAGGCCAATGGCGCCCCAGACGGTCAAAAAGAGCTGGAACAGGCCGAAGGCGACGCTCCATCCAAGAGCGCTTTTGGCAACGGTGCCCGACTGAGCGCGAATGGCCTTGGCCTCGCGCAAGACAAGGTAGACGGTCGCCGCAAGACCGACGAGCGAGATGGCGGCAGCGAACATGCTGAGACTCCTCACAAACTAAAACCTACGAAAGCGGGGGTTTACCCGATTGTTACCAAGATATGCGCTGCATTTGGTGACTGCGCACAACAACCAGCCATAATAACGCGCGTGCGTGGCGGTGTTGCGCAATGTAGCGGCGACCTGCGCGATAATGGACGGGAATTACACGGAAACGTAAAGGCTTCTTAAAGAAATGGCGAGGGTAGGGCGATGAGCGAGCAGGTTTGCAAGGCGGACATGGGCAGCGACGGAGCTGCGGTCGTGGATACATACGGCTATCCGGTCGAGACTACGGGCAACGCGGTGCTGGACATCTTGGAGCATCGCTCGTCTACGCGTGCCTTCGCGCGTGATGACGATGACCGTCCCGTGGCGGTGACCGACGAACAGCGGGCGGCGATTCTGCATGCGGCGAGCCGTGCGCCGTCGGCAGGCGCCATGATGATGTATTCCATCGTGAGCATTCGTGAGCAGGCCACATTGGACCGCCTGGCCGACCTGTGCGATCATCAGCCCATGATCGCCAAGGCGCCCTGGGCACTCATATTTGTAGTCGACTATGCCAAGTGGATCGATCTGTTTGAGCATGTGGGTTGCTTTGAGCCCGAGTTTGTCGAGCGCACGGGCAAGTCGCCCCGTCGTGCGCCGGGCCTGGGCGACTTTGCCATCGCGGCACAGGATGCCATGATCGCCGCTCAAAACGCCGTGGTTGCCGCCGAGGCCCTGGGGCTGGGGAGCTGCTATATCGGCGATGTCGTCGAGAACGCCGAGGAAGTCGCCGCGCTGCTGGACTTGCCTCCCTATACCATGCCGCTGTCGATGCTCATCATCGGCACGCCCCGCAAGGAGCGCCCGGCGATCGCGCATCCCGTGGTGAACCTGGTGCATGAGGAGCGTTATTGTCGCGCCGACGCCGCGACCTTGGATGCGCAGGTGGCCGAGATGGACGCGATGTTTCGCCCGCACGCCCGCGAGGTGGGCGAGCGCGTCGTCGATATCTACACCCGTAAGCACACGAGTCCCTTTATGGCCGAGATGAGCCGCTCCATGGAGTGGTGGTTCAAGAACTGGCTCGGAAAATGACGAATGTGACAAAGGGACTGTCCCTTTGTCACATTCCATATCGCCGCGGTGGCCTAAAGGCCGCATAAATGTTTATTTAGCTGGGAAAACAGTACCATTCAAACATGGGCTGATTACCTATAATCCCGTCGAACGTTAAAATTGGGAGGAAACTGGCTTATGGAACAAAAGGCAAAGGAAGTAGCCTCGCACGCTGCGATTCCTGTGAGCATCTCGGCGATGCTCGTCACGCTGGGCGTGGTGTACGGCGATATCGGCACCAGCCCCATGTATGTAACCAAGGCGCTCGTTGCCGGCAACGGCGGCATCGGAAGCGTTACGCAGGAGTTCGTGCTCGGCGCGCTCTCCCTTGTCGTGTGGACGGTCACGCTGCTGACGACCGTCAAGTACGTGCTGATCTCGCTGCGCGCCGACAACCACGGCGAGGGCGGCATCTTTGCCCTGTACAGCCTGGTCAAGCGCTGCGGCAAGTGGCTTATCATCCCCGCCATGCTGGGCGGCGCGGCACTGCTCGCCGACGGTATCCTGACGCCGGCCGTTACCGTGACCACGGCCATCGAGGGCCTGCGCACCATTCCGGCGGTCCACGCCGTGCTCGGTGACGACCAGGGCCGCGTTGTCGCCATCACGCTCGCCATCATCATCGCGCTCTTCTTGGTGCAGCGCATCGGCACGGCCAAGATTGGCCACGCCTTTGGCCCCATCATGACGCTGTGGTTTTTGTTCCTGGGCGGTACGGGTCTGTTCTTTGTCTTCCAGTATCCCGCGGTGCTTTTGTGCCTCAACCCGCTGCGTGGCATCGGCTTTTTGCTGAGCCCCAACAACCATGCGGGCATCATGATCTTGGGCAGCTGCTTCCTGGCCACCACCGGTGCCGAGGCGCTCTATTCCGACATGGGCCATGTGGGCCGCGGCAACATCTACGCCACCTGGCCGTTTGTTAAGTGCTGCCTGCTGCTGTCCTACATGGGCCAGGGCGCGTGGCTTATCAACAACGCCGGCAACCCGGAGCTCATGGGCATCGCCGACCTCAACCCCTTCTACCAGATGCTCACCCCGGGCCTGCGTCCCTTTGCCGTCGGCCTTTCCACCGTCGCGGCCATCATCGCTTCGCAGGCGCTCATCACCGGCGCATTCTCGCTGGTGTCCGAGGCCAGCCGCCTGGACCTCATGCCGCATATGCAGGTCTTCTATCCTGCCGAGACCAAGGGCCAGCTCTACATCCCCATGGTCAACAACGTCATGCTTGTCGGCTGCGTCATCGTGGTGCTGCTGTTCCAGAACTCGGCGCATATGGAAGCCGCCTACGGCCTTGCCATTACGCTGACTATGATGTGCACCACGCTGCTGCTCTTCTTCTACCTGCATGAGGAGCGCAAGCTCAAGGTTGCTCCGTGGATCTTCGCGGCCTTCTTCCTTTTGCTCGAAGGCTTCTTCTTCGTGAGCTCACTCACCAAGTTCTTCCACGGTGGCTATTTCACCATCCTCATGGCCGCGCTCATCATGGGCATCATGGTGTGCTGGTACAACGGTACGGCTGTTGAGCAGCGCCAGTTTACGCTGCTGCCGCTGCGCAGCTACCTGCCGCAGCTCAAGCGCCTGCGCGACGACGATCGCTACGAGCTTATGAGTGACAACATCGTGTACCTGACCAAGGACACCAATACCGACTACATCGACCGCGATATCGTCTACTCGATCTTGGACAAGCACCCCAAGCGCGCTCGCGCCTGGTGGTTCGTGAATGTCGAGACCATGGAGGAGCCGCATACCTTTGCCTACTCGGTCGAGACGTTCGGCACCGACTACGTGTTCCGCGTGCATCTGTATCTGGGCTACAAGATCAACCAGCGCGTCAATGCCTATCTGCGTCAGGTTGTTCAGGATCTGGCTGCCAGCGGCGAGCTGCCGGCACAGACGCATGACTACTCGGTCTACAAGGATCCGGGCAACATCGGCACGTTTAAGTTCGTCATGATCCGCAAGCTGCTGGCGCCCGAAAGCGACGTGGAGCCCAGCGAGCGTACGGCCATCACGCTCAAGTACATCATCCGCCGCGCTGCCGGCACTCCCGCGCGCTGGTACGGCCTGGAGAACTCCAACGTGAGCTTTGAGTACGTGCCGCTGTTCACCAAGTTTAAGGCCGTGAGCAAGATGCAGCGCCTGGCTCCCGACGAGCGCCCGTAGGCGCCGACAGGTTGCACGGAGTTGGTTTTCGATGGACAAGATTGAGACCGGGGAGGCAAACATGGATACAAAGATGCTTGATGGCCGCGAGGTGGTTGCCGAGCTGGTACGTGAGGCACGTGCCGACGCCGCCGAAGATCGGTTTTTGACGAACCGCTCCAACATGGATATGGCCGATCGCGTAATTTCGATCGTGGCACTGGTATTTGGAGCGGTGTGCGTGTGTGCCCTGCTCGCGCACGTGCTGTTTGTCTAGCGACCGCAGGCTGTAAAGGCTATACACTTGGAACCACCACAAGGGGAAACCACCACAAAGGTGCCTGTCCCCTTTGTGGTGGTTTTTGTTTTTGAGAGAGGGGCGGGGCGCTGATGGACGTCCATGCGGACGGCGATATTGCCGAGAACTTTTGGTGGCGGCGCACAACGCTGACGCGTCGCAGCCCTCTGTATGACGCCTGCGTATCGGCGGGGCTGCTGGCCGCGGCGACGATTGTGGGCGCGCTGCTCGACCATCCGGGACTCGCGCCGAGCATCATGATCGTCTATGTGTTCGCCGTGCAGCTGTGCGCATTCTTTACCTGGAGCCGCCTGTATTGCCTGCTGAGCTCGGCTGCTGCCGTGGCGCTCTACAACTATTTGTTTGTCGACCCGCGCTACTCGTTGTCGCTCATCGACCGCGTCTATCCCGGCATGTTCTTTATCATGTTTGTGGTCTCGCTCGTGTCGAGCTCGATTGCGCTGGCCCTGCGCCGCGCCTTGGCGCAGGCTGCCGCCAGCGACCGTCGCACGCAGATGGTGCTCGAGACCAACCGCATGCTGCAGCGGTGCGGCGATCAGCAACAGATTGTGCATGCTATGGCAACGCAACTGGCGCGTCTTTCGGACTGTCCGGTCGTGTGGTATAGCGCCGATCCGGAAGACGATGACCTGCTGCCGCGCACGATGTACACGGCCGTGGGCGATGCCGCGCCGGTGCACCAGCTAGCGCCCCAGATGCCGCCACGGCTCTCGGCATCCGCCTATGTGGGAACGCCGCTCGATGCCACCTATGGCGGCTCGGCGTTCTTTGGCATATACCTGACCGTGCACTCGGGCGACACCATGGTGCGCGCGGGTGATCCCGACTCGGTGGTGGGGGTGCTCGCCATTGTCGCCGAGCCCGATGCGCTGACGCCCGAGGAGCGGACGCTTGCCGATGCCATCGTGAGCGAAGGCGAGCTGGCGCTCGATCGCGCCCGCGCCATGGAGGCCCGCGAGGAAGCGGCGGTGCTCGCTAAAAACGAGCAGCTGCGTGCCAACTTGCTGCGCTCCATCTCGCACGATCTGCGCACGCCGCTTACCAGCATTTCGGGTAATGCCGACGTGCTGCTCGACCAGGGCTCGACCGGCACGGCCGTGCTTGACGACCAGACGCGCCGCGGCATGCTCCTATCCATTCGCTCGGACGCGCAATGGCTCAACGCCACCGTCGAGAACCTGCTCGCCATCACCAAGCTCGAGGGCGGCGGCATGCATCTGTCGACTACGCTCGAGCTTATGGACGATATCGTCGAGGAGGCGCTGCGCCACGTAAACCCGGCCGTGCGCGAGCACGACCTTAAGGTGGTGGCGTGCGATGAGCCGGCGCTCGTCAACGTCGATGCGCGCCTGATGGTGCAGCTGGTGGTAAACCTGGTGAACAACGCCATTACCTACACGCCCGCGGGCTCGCATATCGTGATTTCGATTAGCGTCGACGGCGGGTGCGTGAGGTGTTCGGTCGCCGACGACGGCCCGGGCATTGCGCCCGAGGACCGCGAGCGCATCTTTGAGTCGTTCTACACCGCCAACCATGGCCTGGCCGACAGCCGACGCAGTGTGGGCCTGGGGCTTTCGCTTTGCCGCTCCATTGCGCTGGCGCATGGCGGTAGCATAGAGGTTGCCGCGGCGGACCCGCACGGCTCGGTCTTTACGATCGAGCTTCCCGCCGTCGACGTTTCGTTTGATAAGGAGTAGCGCTGTGCCGAACTCTGCCGTGAAACCGCTCATCTTGGTCGTTGAGGACGACCCCGCCGTCCGCAACCTTATCGTCGCCGCGCTCGAGGCGCACGGCTTGCGCCATATGGCTGTGGAGACCGCTCATGCCGCCATCGCCGCCGCCTCGTCGCAGGCGCCGAGCATTGTGCTGCTCGATCTGGGCCTGCCCGATATGGACGGCGTCAAGGTGGTGGAGTCGGTGCGCACGTGGTCGGGCATGCCGATCATCGTGGTCTCGGCGCGCAGCGAGGACGCGGACAAGATCCGCGCGCTCGATGCTGGTGCCGACGACTACCTGACCAAGCCGTTTTCGGTCGAGGAACTGCTCGCGCGCATTCGCACGACGCTCAGGCGCCTTTCGTATGCGCAAACGGGCGGCGTTGCCTCCGAGGGCTCGTTCGATACCGGTGAGCTGCATATCGATTTTGATGCTGGCATCGCCATGATGGATGGCGAGGAACTGCACCTGACGCCGATCGAGTACAAGCTCCTGTGTCTGCTGGCGCACAACGCCGACAAGGTGTTGACGCACCAGTTTATCCTGCACGAGATTTGGGGCACGGCGACCAAGAGCGACCTGGCGAGCCTGCGCGTCTTTATGGGCACGCTGCGCAAGAAAATCGAGTCCGACCCCGCGCATCCGCGCTATATCCAGACGCATGTGGGCATCGGCTACCGATTGGTCATCCAAGGCTAGATCGCCAACCACCATCCCAATATGAGTTGCGGTGAAATACGGTCTAAATTTGCCTAATTCCAGGCAAAAGTCCGTATTCCACCGCAACTTTGTTATTTGCCCTTGGGCTTGCTGGCGTAGAACTTCTTCTTTTTGGGCTTGCCGGCGGGGGAGGGTTTGCCGGCAAAGTTGGACTTGCCGTTGCCGGCCTGCGCGTGCGCGGGTACTGCCACACGGGGCTTGCGGGCCTCGGGGTTGCGCAGTTCCTCGACGCGCTCAGCAATTTCCTCGGCGCTAAAGCCGACCTCGGCCATGGCGTCCTCGATGGGCAGGCGGCGCACGATATAGCAGTGGTGCACCTTCTGGTTGCGCGCGAAGTCCTCGGGGATGGTCTGCGCTGTAATGTCCTCCAGCACCACGCCCGCGCGGGCGAGCTTGCGCGTTTCGGGGCGGAAGCCGCGCAGGTTGCAGCTAAAGATGGCATGGCCGCCCTGCGCGAGCAGGCGCGATACGCCGGCCAAAAGCTCAATATGGTCGCGCTGGACATCCCAGGTGCGGCGGCCCATCTTGGACGAGTTCGAGAACGTGGGCGGGTCGACAAAGATCAGGTCCCAGCGGTTGCGCGTCTGGCGCTGGTCACGAATCCAGGCGAGCACGTCATCGCGCACAAAGTGATGCTGCGGCCCCACAAAGCCGTTCTGACGCATATTGCGCTCGGCCCAGTCCAAGTAGGTGTTGGAAAGGTCGACCGTCACGGTCTCCTCGACGCCGCCATCGGCCGCGTAGCAGGTGGCGGTGCCGGTGTAGGCAAACAGGTTGAGGAAACGGCGCGCCTGCTTGGCGTGCTCGCGCACTAGGTTGCGGGTGACGCGGTGATCCAAGAAGATGCCCACATCCAGATAGTCGTCAAAGTTGACGGCAAAGGTGAGCCCGCCCTCTTCGATGAGCGGCAGGCGACGACGCGCGATATTGGCGCGCTCGCTCGAGCCGCCCTTGCCGGCGCCCTGCTTGCCGTACTGCGAGCCGCCGCGCGAACGCATGCGGGCCTTGGCGTGCACATGCTCGGCGGGAACATCTAGGATGCGCGGCGCGATGGCCAGAATGTCGAGCATACGGGCCTGGGCCAGTGCGGGGTCGATGGTCTTGGGCGCGGCGTATTCGGCGATGACGAGCCAGCGGCCCGGCGTCTGCGGGCAACCCTCGTACAGGTCGATAGCGGCGGAGTAGTCGGGCAGGTCGGCATCGTAGACGCGGTAGCAGCTCACGCCCTCGCGCCTGGCCCACTTGCGGCGCAGACGGGCATTCTTGCGCAGGCGGTTGGCGAACTGCTCGGACTCGGGGATGAGCACGGGCAGCGGCTTGCCGTCGCCCAGGTCGAGCATGGCGGCAGGCTCGGGCATGGGGACGTTGGCGGTTTCGTCTTGGGCATCCGCGGTCTGCTCCTCGGCATCTGCGCTGGTCGCAGCTTCGAATGTCGCGGCGGCGTGGTCGAGCGAGGGCCAAACCTCAATAGCCGCCTCCTCGTTATTGGGCATGACGGCGATGGAGCGCGCAGGCTCGGCATGGAGCGCGCGGGCCATAAGGCCATCGCGGGTGAGCGCGGCGACCGGTGCCGAAGCGAGCTCGGGCGCGCGGCGCAGCTCGCCGATGAGCGTCATGGCGTCGTGCATGAGCGAAAGCGGGGTTTCGGTGGTGTCTGCGACCACGGCGGCGCCGGCGACAGCGCCTGCATGGTCCAGCACGGTGGCGGGCTTGGCGGCGCAAAAGTCAACAAGACGCTTGTAGCCGGCACACTTGACCATGCGCTCGGCAGTCTTGCGGGCGGCGGGGTCGATGTCTACGGCCACGATGCGCGCCTGCCGCTCGCGCGCTGTCGCCTCGCGCTCGCGCGCCTCGGCAAGTAGCTGCTCCCACAGGGCGGCATCATGCAGCTGCCAGCCCTCAAAGCCCCAGCGCTCGCGCGCAGCACCAGGGGCGCGGTCGGTTAGGATATTCACTGCCTCCAGCAGCAGACCGCCGCCGGCGCACGAGGCGTCGACCAGCGTGGGCAGGGCTTCGTTCTCGTAATCGTCGGCCGTCAGCTCGCGCTCGCACAGCGCGGTCCAACCGACCTGCGCCAGCACCAGGGCGGCGTAGTCGGGGCGCAGCACGTGCGCGCCCTCGCCGGCACGGGTCGCTGCGGGCGGCAGGCGCTTGAACAGCGGGTCGCCCGAAAGATCCAGGCTTATGCTCGCGCGGCGCTGGCGCAGCGAAAGCAGTAGGTGAACATCGGGGTCGGCGGCATCGACATCGGCGCGACGGCCCGTGGTCTCGGCCAGACGGTCGCACAGCGCGTCCTTGGCGCGCAGGGCCGAGAAGCGCGTGTTACGCAGCTGCTCGGTCACGCCGCGGGCGGTGATGGCGATGGTGGCGCCGGGGCGGATGATGGTCTCCCAGGCGATGTCGTAAACGCTGTCGTACAGCCCATCGGCATCCTGTGCCTCAAAGCGCCCGAGCACCACAAACACACGGCTGGCCAGGCGCGACCACAGGCACGCGCGCAAGCCTTGCTCAAGCTCGCCCTCAAACGTGGCACGGCCCTTAAGGCGGCGGACATGCGAAAGCCCGAGGCGTTTAAGCTCGTCGGCGAGTGCGGACTCAAAGCCCTCGGGGCAGCTTGCGTATAATTCCATGGGTGACCTCTCTGGTTGCGTCGCTCCATTATATGATGGATGCTTCGTTTGCCATCGCCCTCGAAAGGAACCCATATGATTGATGCGTGCCCCGATTCCGCCGTGCTCTTTTTTGACGTGGACGGCACGCTGACGTCGTTCGATCCCGACGATATGACCGATAAGGACTTCAATGCAATCCGTCCGTCGAAGGCTGTTGTCGATGCATTTGATCGCCTGCGCAATGCGGGTCACCAGGCATTTATCTGCACGGGCCGTCCCCTGTGGCTGGTTGCCGATGGCCTGCGCGCGCTGAACCCGGCGGGTATCGTTGCCATGGCGGGGGCCACGCTCGAGGTCGAGGGCCGCGTGGCACACGAGGACTGCATTGACGAGGACATTGTTGAGGAGCTCGCGCGTCGCATTACTGTGGCGGGCGGCGAGGCGTTGTTCGAGACGAACGGTGCCACCTATTCACTTGAGCCAGTTGGTGTCGAACAGTCATTTCTGCTAGGCGCCGGCGTGGTGCATGGCGTTGATCAGATGCGCGTCGACGGCCGCTTGCGCGTAGGCAAGGTGTGCATTAACGCGTACGACCTGGCTCGCGTAGCCAACGATGACGGCTTTATCGAGCGCGAGTTTGAGCTGTGCAACACCGGTGGTCAGAATCGCGAGCTGAGCCCCAAGGGCATCGACAAGGGCGTGGGCGTGGCGCGAGCGCTGGAATACCTGGGTCGCACCGGCAACGCGCGCACCTTTGGCTTTGGCGATTCGGGCAACGACCTGGGCATGCTCGCCGCCGTCGAGACGGCCGTGGCCATGGGCAACGCCATGCTCGAGGTCAAGGCAGTCGCCGACTACGTGACCGACGATGTCGCACACGATGGCACCGTCACAGCGATGCAACATTTCGGCCTCATCTAATGAATCTCGCCTTCTGACGTTTGCTCAAACTGCGACTCTTTGCTTTTGCATGCTCAATCGATTTATCAATCCAAATACTGAGGTGTTTATACCGTTCGCCGAGAAGATAAAAAACCGCAGTTCACGCCTTGATAAACGTAGGTAAAGTGTTTAGCAGTTTACCGGCCGTGTGCAAGCGAAAGGAATCAGGCAGATGGCAATCAAGGTGTTCGCTGACGGTGCAAACCTCGAGGGCATGCTCGACATGTACGAGAACGGCAACGTTCAGGGTTTCACGACCAACCCGTCCCTTATGAAGAAGGGCGGCGTGACGGATTACCGCGCGTTTGCCAAGGAGGTCTTGGCCCACATCACCGATGTGTCCGTCTCGTTTGAGGTCTTTGCCGACGACGTCGAGACCATGGAGGTCGAGGCCCGCGAGATCGCTACCTGGGCCGAGAACGTCTACGTCAAGATTCCGTGCGTGACTACCAAGGGCGAGTCCACCGCCGAGCTGGTGCGCAAGCTTTCGGCCGATGGCATCAAGGTCAACGTCACCACCATCTTTACGCCTACGCAGGTCGACGAGATGGTCGAGGCCGTTGATGCCGAGACGCCGTCCATCATCTCGCTCTTTGCCGGCCGTATCGCTGACACCGGCGTCGATCCCATTCCGTTTATGACGGAGTCGGTGAAGAAGGCCGCCGCCAAGCCCAACTGCGAGGTCCTGTGGGCGTCCACGCGTGAGCTTATCAATATTTACCAGGCGGAAGGATGCGGTTGCCAGATCATCACGGTGCCCAACAGCATCCTGGCCAAGCGTAAGAACATCGGCCGTGACCCGTACGAGGTCTCGCTCGATACCGTGCGCGGTTTTGCCAAGGATATCGCCTCGCTCGGTTTCCATATCCTGCCGTAACGCGAACGCTGGCTACATCGCGGGTTGTTCGCCCCGGCCTTTCCTTTCCCTATCGCTCACGCGCTTCGCGAGGGTCGCGCTAGGCAAAGGAAAGGCCGGGGCTGCCGACACGAACTTGCCGGTAGGTTGGTGATAGGCTTCCATATCCTGCCGTGGACAAAGGTACCCCCGCCTGCGCCGTGCAAAATTGAGAGTATTCAGCAAGGTAAAGGCTTTTACCAGCTGGGTGAAGCATGGAACAGCCCCCGTTTTGGCTCTGATGACGCTAAAACGGGGGCTGTTTCTTGCTTTTTCGTCTCTGAGGGGCATCCGGAACGGTGGAATTTGCAGAATACTCGCGATTTTGCACGTCGCGAGAGGGGGGACCCTTGCTTGGCGGTTTACTTCCCCTGCACCATGGTGAGGGAGATCTTCTTGCGGTCGCGATCGACCTTTTCAACCCACACCTTGACCGTGTCACCGACGCGCACCACGTCGCTGGGGTGCTTGACGAAGCGGTTGGCCAGCTTGGAGATGTGCACGAGGCCGTCCTGGTGCACGCCCACGTCGACGAAGGCGCCAAAGTCGACGACGTTGCGCACCGTGCCCTTGAGTTCCATGCCGGGCTCCAGGTCGTCGATCGAAAGCGCCGAGCGGCTAAAGACTACCTCGGGCGCGTCGTCGCGCGGGTCGCGACCGGGCTTCTTGAGCTCGTTGACAATGTCGATGAGCGTGAGGGTGCCGCAGTCCAGGTCGCTTGCTAGCGCCGAGATGCTGCCCAGGCGGCGCTCGATATCGGGCACGCCGCCGCGGCTGAGCTCGCTTGCCGCAACGCCGGCGCGCTCCAGGACGGCCGTGGCCACCTCGTAGCTTTCGGGGTGGACGCTTGTCGCGTCGAGCGGGTTCTTGCCGCCGCTGATGCGCAGGAAACCTGCGGCGTTGAGGTACGCCTTGGGTCCCAGCTTGGGGACCTTCTTGAGCTGGCGGCGATCGGTAAAGGCGCCGTTTTCCTCGCGGTAGGCCACGATGTTTTTGGCTACGCTCGGCGTAATGCCCGACACGTAGCCCAGCAGGCTTGCGCTCGCGGTGTTGACGTCGACGCCCACACGGTTGACGACGTCTTCCACCACGTGGCCCAAGGTGCGCGAAAGCTCGGCCTGGTCAAGGTCGTGCTGGTACTGGCCAACGCCGATGGACTGGGGCGGAATCTTGACGAGCTCTGCCAGCGGGTCTTGCAGACGGCGGCCCAGGCTCATGGCGCCACGTACGGTGACATCCAGATCGGGATACTCCTGGCTCGCGAGCTCGGAGGCGGAGTACACCGACGCGCCCGCCTCGTTGACGATGGTGTAGCGAAGGCTGGGCGCCTGCTCGGCAATAAACTCCGAGACGACTTCCTCGGTCTCGCGGCTGGCGGTGCCGTTGCCGATGACGATGGTGTTGACGCTGTCCTTCTTGACGAGGCGGGCGAGCTCGCGCTTGGTGCCGGCGACGTCGTGGCGCGGCTTGGTGGGGTAGACCACGCCGTGGTCGAGCAGCTTGCCGGTCTCGTCCATGACGGCGACCTTGCAGCCGGTGCGGTAGCCCGGATCGAGCGCGAGTACGCGGGCGCCGCGCACGGGGCGCGCCGAGAGCAGGCCTTCGAGATTCTTGGCAAAGACGTTGATGGCCTCGGTCTGGGCGCGAACGGTGAGTTTGGCGCGGGCCTCGCGCTCCAGCGAGGGGGCCATGAGGCGCTTGTAACCGTCAGCGATGGCGGCATCGAAGATGGGAGCAAACACGCCCTGGCGGCGGGGCCAGCGGCTGCCGAGGCGTGCCGTGGCGGCTGCGCCGTCGACGTCCACGCGCACGCGGAGCTTGCCCTCGCGCTCGCCGCGGTCGATAGCCAGCACGCGGTGGTTGGGTATACGGCGCAGTGGCTCGTCATAGCTGTAGTACGGCTCGTAGGGAGTCTTCTCGGCGGGGTCGGTGGCCTCGACGACGATGTCGGCGGTGTTTTGCGTAAAGGCGCGCAGGTCGGCGACGTTCTCGGGGTCCTCGGCCACCGTCTCGGCCACGATGTCCGCCGCGCCGGCGAGCGCCTTTTCGGGCGTGTCGAAGCCGGCCTCCTCGTTGACGTAGTCCGCGGCGGCGTCGAGCGCGCTGCCCTTGGCCGAGGCCTGCATGATGATCATGTTGGCGAGTGGCTCCAGGCCTGCCTCGCGGGCCTTCTGCGCGCGGGTCATGCGCTTTTTGCGGCAGGGCTTGTAGAGGTCCTCGACACGCTGGAGTTGTGTGGCCTCGCGAATCTGCTGCTCGAGTTCGGGCGTGAGCTTGCCCTGGGCGTCGATGAGCAGAATGACGTCCTCTTTACGCTGCTCAAGATTGCGCAGGTATGACAGGCGCTCGTCGAGGGCGCGCAGGGCGACGTCATCCATGCCGCCCGTGGCCTCCTTGCGGTAGCGCGAGATAAAGGGGATGGTGTTGCCCTCGTCGATGAGCTTGACAGCCGCCTCGACGTTGGCGGCCTTAAGGTTGAGCTCGCGGGTGAGCTGGGCGATAAGATCCATGAAACTCCTTGCGTTTAAGGTGCGTTTGCAGCACAGAGCTACCAAGGATACCACCTGCCACTTCGCTCAAAAAAGACTGTTTTGGCTCGGAACCACGAAAGCGGCCTATCTACTACGTTTGAACCGTGTGGGTCGACCATCCCCCGGTTTTCCGAAAATGCGCAAGCCGTTTACCTGCGGTTTTTATTTCGCGAAATTCGGTATGGATGAGGGTGATTGGTTAAACGTAGTAGATAGGCACATTTCGTGGCGAACGAATCAAGCTAAGGTGCAAAAAGTCCCCCGTCCCAGAAAAATCATTGGCAACGTAGCAAAATGCCCCGCGGGTAGAAGGCTGCTCGCGGGGCAAAGAAGAGGGGCTTATTTGTGGCGGACCGAGGGGCACGGCATGGGGTTTCTGCCGCGGCCTGTCCTAAGGTGCTACAGCTCGACGAGCTGGCCGGTCTCGGCGGCCTCCTTGATGGCGTTGAGAAGCGTGAGCGTCTTGACGTTATCGGCGGGGGTTACGACGGGCTCAACTTCGCGGCGGACGACCTTCACAAAGTGCTTGAGCTGCATCTTGTGCGGCAGCGCCGGGTCGACGGCCGGAATCTCCATCTGCAGCGGCTTGTGCCAGTTGGAGGCGCCGTCGTAGGAGAACTGGTGCAGGCGGGGCAGCGACAGGGCGCCCTTGGTGCCACCGATAAAGTAGGCGTCGGCGTCGAAGGGACGGTACTGCGGATCCTCGCGAGCGGTGGCCTCCCAGTTCCAGGGGCTGGCGGTGGCGTCGGAGATGGTCATGCTTGCGAGCGCGCCATCGGCAAAACGGACGTTGACCACGGCGGAGTCCTCGGTCTCAAAACCGCGGGCGGCGCTGGACTGCATGCCCTGGACGGCAACGGGCTCGCCCAGCAGGTAACGGAGCAGGTCGACGTCGTGCACCAGGTTGACCAGGATCGGGCCGGCGCCCTTCTTGCGGCGCCACTCGACATCAAAGTACTCGTCGTTCTTATAGATCATGTAGTGGAAGCTCGACACGGTGAGCTTGCCCAGCTCGCCGGACTCGATGATCTCCTTGGCCTTGTTGACGAAGGGGTTGTGGCGACGGTGCTGGCCCACGAGCACGGGCACGCCGGCGGTCTCGGCCTCGGCGGCAAAGGCCTGGGCGTCCTCAAGATCGTTGGAGATCGGCTTTTCGACCAGCGGCACGATGTTGCGCTTGATGGCCTCGCGGGCAACGCCCAGGTGCAGGTCGTTGGGCGTGGCGATGATGACGGCCTCGGGCTTGACCTCGTCCATCATCTGGGCGGGATCGGTAAAGAACGGCACGCCGGCGGCCTCGGCCGTGGCGCGGGCGCCCTCAAAGGCGTCGGCGATGGCGACGAGCTCGGCCTCGGGCTCCTCGGTGACAAAGCGGATGTGGTTGCGGCCCATGGCGCCGGCGCCGATAACGGCGATGCGGACGGGGTTGAGCTCAGACATTTCGACTCCTTAATACTGGTGGCGGTGGAATGCGGCAAGGGGCTGTCCCTTTGTCGCATCTGTAAAACTAGGCGGACTTCCTCTTGCTGTCGGAGACCATCATGTAGACGGTGAGCACGACGGCAATGGCGGCAATCACGATGGCGCCGTAGAAGGACTGCTGGTAGGCGGCACTGCCGGCCTCGGCGTGATACAGCACGGCAGTGATGGGCTGGCTGATCCAGGTAGAAGCGGCGTAGCCCAAGAACATGATGCCGTAGTTGACGCCGATGTTGCTGGTGCCGAAGGCGCCACCGGTGAGCGGCGGGTAGATGACGAGCAGGGCGCCAAAGCTAAAGCCGAGCAGGGCGAGCGCCACAAAGAACATGCTCTGCGTAAAGCTCATCGACATGATGACGAGCGCGACGATGGTGACGATAAGGCTGATGAGCAGCGACTTGTAGGCGCCGAGCTTGTCGATGATCTGGCCAAAGGACAGACGGCCGACCAGGTTGGCGCAGGTGTTGACGGAGACCACCACACCGCCGAGGGCGACGGCCGCGGCGCTCGTGGGGTCGGTGAAGAGCTGGACGGCGGCGATGGAGGCAACCTTGCCCACGAGCAGGGTGCCTGCAGTGGCAGCAAAGGCGAAGGTGACGATGAGGACCCAGAAGCGCGGGGTCTTGACCATCTCGCCCGGGGTGAGGTCGCCGAAGGTACCGGCATGTGCGCCGCCCTTGGGGGCCTCGAAGCCCTCGGGCAGCCAGCCGGCCTCGGGGGCCTTCAGGAACAGGGCGGAGGCGGCGATCGTCGCAAAGAAGATGACGCCGAGTGCCTTGAGGGCGCCAAAGATGCCCAGGCTCGGGATGAGCAGCGAGGCGAGCACCGGGGACAGCACGGCGGGGCCGGCGGTCGAAGCGGCCAGGGTGATGCCGGAGGCGAGGCCCTTCTTGTCGATGAACCACTTTTGGCCGGTGGTGAGCGCGGGGTTGTAGCCCAGGCCGTTGCCGATGGCGGCGACGAGCGAGAACCACAGGTAGAACTGCCACGGCTCGGTGACGGTGCCGGACATGAACCAGCCCAGGCCGTAGCATACGGCGGCGGCGATCACGACGTTGCGCGGGCCGATCTTATCGGAGATGCGGCCGGCGAAGATGCCCGTCACGGCCATGATGGTCTGGAAGACCGGGAAAGCCCAGGTAAGTGCGCTGGACCACTCGGGGTAGACGGCGAGCAGGTTCTTGGACACGACGGAGTACAGCGCGATGGAACTGATGAAGAACATGGTGACGCACGCGGCGGAAAGCACGACGGCGCGACCCTTGTTGGAGTTGGTGGAAGCCATGGGACTCTTTCTAATCGATGCGGGGGGAGGGGAGGGGCAAACGCCGCTGAGGTGCTTGCCCCGCGCCCCTTTCTACCGGGCTTGTTTACTGGTCAGTCGGCTTTGCGACGCCGGACTCGTCGGACCAAAGCTCGACACCCTTGTTCTTGAGGTAGTTGTCGGCATAAGCGCGACGGCCGCCGGGCTTGGCGGTGAGGTCACCCATCATGTTGGAGAAGCCGCCGTCGACCTTGATGGCGTCGCCGGTGGTAAAGTCCGAGCGCTTGGACGCCAGGAACATGACGGCGTTGGCGATATCGCTGACCTCGCCGATGCGGCGCGTGGCGATCAGGCGGCTGCGGCTCTTCTCGACCTCGGGGTCGGCGTAAAAGCTTGCCGACATGGGGGTCTTGACGAAGCAGGGCTCGACGCAGTTGGAGCGCACGCCGTAAGGGCCCCACTCGGCAGCGAGCATCTTGGACATCATGTTGACGCCCGCCTTGGTGGAGCTGTACACGCCCGAGAACGTCTCGGGGGAGTGGCTGGCGACGGTCGAGATGTGCACCAGGCGGCCCTGGCCGGCCTTGATCATCTCGCGACCAAAGCGCTGCGAAGTGATGAAGTAGCCGGTGAGGTTGACGTTGATGACCTCGTTCCAGTCGGAGAGCGGCAGGTCCTCCATGGCTGCGAAGCGCAGGATGCCGGCGGTGTTGACGAGGACGTCGACGCGGCCGAAGTTGGCGATGGTGGCGTCGACGGCGGCCTGAACCTCGGCCTCGTCGGTGGCGTTCATCTTGTAGCCCTCGGCGTGGATGCCAAACTCGGCAGCGAGGTCGGCGGCAGCGGCCTTGACCTTCTCCTCGTCCAGGTCGAGCAGGACGACGTTGGCGCCATTGCGGGCGAACTCGCGGCAAATCTCGACGCCCATGCCGCCGAGCGCGCCGGTCACGGCGCAAACATCGCCCTCGAGCTTAAGCCAATTGCTCATAGGAACTTCCCTTCTTGTGCCTCCCGGTGGGTCGCTCCCATTAACCGACCCACGTGGTTTTCGCTGGTTATCGTATGCTTAGCGTTCGCGCAGGTGAATTGCATATTTGTTAGAATGACGTTAACCGTAGGTTTACACTGTACATTGAGGTTTGTTCTCAATTGAGCGCGTGACCTGCGAAAACGACCCCCTGCGGTGCTGTGGGCCCGCGCGTGCGAAAACGGGAGATTGACGTGTACGATCGACGACTTGACGCTATTTCGGCCGCCGCGGAGCTGGGAAGTTTCTCGCGTGCCGCGGCAAAGCTGCGCGTGTCGACGCCGGCACTCGTCAAGCAGGTTTCGGGCTTCGAGGCCGAGTTCGGCATCACGCTGTTCGAGCGCTCGCATTCGGGCGTCAAGGTGACGCCGGCGGGTGCTCTGCTGGTGGACGACGCGCGCTCGATCATGCGCCAGTCCGAGGACGCACTGCGTCGTGCCCGACGCGCGGCGGGCGATGGCGGCGCCGTGCGCCTGGGTGTGTCGATGATGTGCCCGGGGCGCCATACACTCGCGCTATGGCCGCAGCTGCACGACATGGAACCGCGTTTGCGTTTTGAGATTGTGCCGGTGGGGGACCTTTACGATGAGCACGAGACCGTTATGCGCAGTCTGGGACGCGAGGTCGACGTGGTGCAGTCGAGTTTTTCGACCCCGCGCTGGGGAGACGCCTGCCAAAAGCTTCGCATCGTTACCGTGCCGTTTTATATCGACGTGCCGCGCACAAGCCGACTCGCGCGCAAGACGCGCATCACGGTTGCCGACCTGGAGGGTATGCGCCTGCGCGTGCTTCGTCACGGCAACGACGCCATGGACAGCCTGCGTATCGATCTTTTGGCCGACGGCGGCGTGGACGTGATCGACGTGGACAGCTTTGACTTTGCGCTTTTTAACGAGGCGGAGGAAAAGGGCGACGCGGTGCTCACCTGCGGAGCGTGGTCGGGCGTGCACCCGGCCTTTGTGGGCGTACCGTTTTTGTGCGGCCGCGAGGTGCCGGTCTATTTGCACTACCCGCTCGAGCCCACCCTCCAAGTCCAAAAATTCGTCAACGCCATGGCCCAACTCCTCAAGTAGCTAATGTTAGGACGAGGCTTTTTTAGCTACTTACAAAACGAGCCCCTGGCCAACCGCCCCGGGGCACCCTCCGTCAGTGGCCAAGCCTACTCGAGCTCAAATGCACCCGTGTACAGCTGGTAGTAATACCCGCGCTTGGCGATCAGCTCGTCGTGGTTGCCGCGCTCGATGATGCGGCCGTGATCCAGACAGATGATCGCGTCGGAGTTGCGCACGGTGGACAGGCGGTGCGCGATGACAAACGTCGTGCGGCCCTCCATGAGCTTATCCATGCCCTCCTGCACGATGGCCTCGGTGCGGGTGTCGATACTCGACGTAGCCTCGTCCAGAATCATCGCCGGCGGATCGGCGACGGCGGCGCGGGCGATCGAGATCAGCTGGCGCTGGCCTTGCGACAGCTGTGCGCCGTTGCCGGTGAGCATGGTGTCGTAGCCGTCGGGCAGGCGGGTGATAAAGTCGTCTGCGCCCGCGAGCTTGGCCGCTGCGATGCACTCCTCGTCGGTGGCGTCCAGGTTGCCGTAGCGGATGTTGTCCATCACGGTGCCGGTGAACAGGTTCACGTCCTGCAGCACGACGCCCAGGCTTCGGCGCAGGTCGGCCTTGCGGATCTTGTTGACGTTGATGCCGTCGTAGCGGATCTTGCCGTCGGCAATGTCGTAGAAGCGGTTGATGAGGTTGGTGATGGTCGTCTTGCCGGCTCCGGTGGCGCCGACAAACGCGATCTTCTGGCCCGGCTTGGCAAACACGGACACGCCGTGCAGCACTTCGTGGTCGGGCGTGTAGCCAAAGTCGACGTTGTCCATGACCAGGTCGCCACGCAGCGGCACGTACTCGATCTCGCCGGTTGCGCGGTGCGGATGTTTCCACGCCCACATGCCGGTGTGGTGGTCAGCCTCCTCGAGCTGCCAGGTATCGGGGTTGACCTGCGCGTTGACGAGCGTCACATAGCCTTCGTCGGCTTCGGGCTTCTCGTCGATGAGCTCAAAGATACGGTCGGCGCCGGCGAGGCCCATGACCACGGCGTTGATCTGCTGCGAGATCTGGCCGATCTGTCCGCAGAACTGCTTGGTCATGTTGAGGAACGGCACCACGACGGCGATCGACAGCGCCATGCCCGAGATGCTCAGGTTGGGCACGCCCAGCGCCAGGAAAATGCCGCCGGCAAGGGCCACCAGCACGTAGAGCAAGTTGCCCAGGTTCATAAGGATGGGCATGAGGATGTTGGCGTACATGTTGGCCTTCTGTGAGACCTCGAAGAGCTTTTCGTTGCGCTCGTCAAAATCGGCCTCGGCGGCAGACTCGTGGCAGAACGCCTTGACGACCTTCTGACCGTTCATGACTTCCTCGATATGGCCCTCGACCACGCCGAGCTCGGTCTGCTGCGCAATGAAGAAACGCGCGGAATTGGAGCCGAGCAGCTTGGTCATAAAGGTCATAAAGGCGACGCCGGCGATGATGACCAGGCACATCCACACGCTGTAGTACAGCATGATAAAGAACACCGTGACGATGATGATGATCGTCATGAGCAGGTTGGGCAGCGACTGACTGATCATCTGGCGCAGCGTATCGATGTCGTTGGTGTAGTGGCTCATGATATCGCCGCGCTGGTGCGTGTCGAAGTAGCGGATCGGCAGGTCCTGCATGCGGTTGAACATCATCTCGCGCAGCTTCTCGAGCGAGCCCTGCGTGACGATAGCCATGGCGCGGTTCCAGAAGAGCGAGGACAGGACACCGACGCCGTAGATGCAGGCGAGGGTGGTCACGAGCTGCAGAATCTTGGGCTGTGCGGCTTCCCAATCGCCCGACTGCCACGATTCGCTAATAATCTGCAGGGCGCTCTGCAGGAAGGTCGCGCCGATGGAGTTGATGATGGCGCAGAGCACCACGCCGGCGACGACAAGGGGCAAAAGCACGGGATAGAAGTCAAAGAGCGTCTTGATGAGGCGCGACATGGTGCCGCCCTTACGGTTGAGCGCGCGCTCGGCGGTCGTTGCCTTACTCATGTGCCTCGCCTCCTTCCTGGGTCTGAGCTTGCGTTGCGGATGCCTCGGTGTCGGCCTCGACGGCCCCTTCGCCCTCGGCAGACATCTTGTTTTGCGAGGTAAAGGTCTCTCGGTAGATCTCGCTCGTCTTGAGCAGCTCTTCGTGGTTGCCGATCTGTGCGATGCGGCCGCCCTCCATGACAATGATGCGGTCTGCGTCCTGCACGGAGCTGATGCGCTGGGCGATGATGAGCTTGGTCGTGTTGGGCAGATAGCTTGCCAGGCCTGCGCGAATCTTGGCGTCAGTCTTGGTGTCGACGGCGCTGGTGGAGTCGTCCAGGATCAAGATCTTGGGGCGACGCAACAGGGCGCGTGCAATGCACAGGCGCTGCTTCTGACCGCCCGAAACATTAGAGCCGCCCTGTTCGATCCAGGTGTCGTAGCCCTTGGGGAAACCGTCGACAAACTCGTCGGCGCAGGCCAGATGCGCTGCCTCGCGGACTTCCTCGTCGGTGGCGTTCGGGTCGCCCCAACGCAGGTTCTCGGCGATGGTGCCGCTAAACAGCACGTTTTTCTGCAGCACCATGGCGACCTGGTGACGCAGCGCGTCCAGGTCGTAGTCGCGCACGTCCACGCCGCCCACGCGCACAGCGCCTTCGGTGGTGTCGTACAGGCGGGCGATGAGGTTAACGAGCGTGGACTTGGCCGAGCCGGTGCCGCCGATGATGCCGATGGTCTCGCCGCTCGTAATGTGCAGGTCGATATCGTCGAGCGCCTGGCGCTTCGCATGCTTGGAATACTTAAAGCTCACGTGGTCAAAGTCGATGGAACCGTCGGCAACCTCGAGCACGGGCTCGGCGGGATCGGCGATCGTGGGCTCGGCGGCCAGCACCTCGGCAATGCGGTGTGCCGATTCGTCGGCCATGGTCACCATGACAAAGATCATCGACAGCTGCATCAGGCTCATGAGAATCTGGAAACCATAGGTAAAGGTCGAGGAGAGCTGGCCCACGTCGAACAGCGTGCCCTGGCTCGTGATGATGAGCTTGGAGCCCAGGTAGATGATGACGACAAACGCGCCGTTGACGCAGATGTTCATCATGGGGTTGTTAAAGGCGAGCAGCTTCTCGGCGCGGGTGAAGTCCATCTGGACGTCGCGCGCGGCGGTCGCGAACTTCTCCTTCTCAAAGTCTTCGCGCACATAGCTCTTGACCACGCGCATGCCGGTGACGTTTTCCTCAACGGACTCGTTAAGGGCATCATACTTGTGGAACACGCGCGAGAAGATGGGGCGCACCTTAAAGATGATAAAGAACAGTCCAAAGCCCAGCAGCGGAATTATGACCAGGTAGACCATGGCGACGCTGCCGCCCATGATAAACGCCATGGTAAAGGCGAAGATCAATACCAGCGGCGCGCGCACGGCGATACGGATGATCATCATAAAGGCCTGCTGCACGTTGTTGATATCGGTGGTCAGGCGCGTGACGAGCGAGGAGCTCGAGAACTCATCGATGTTGGCAAAGCTGAACGTCTGGATCTTGTAGAACAGGTCGTGACGCAGGTTCTTGGCGAATCCGCAGCTCGCATGGCTGCAGGTGACACCAGCCGCGGCGCCAAAAGCAAGCGACGTCAGCGCGATGAGCACCAAAAAGCCTGCGGTGGGAAGCATCTCGGCTACGGTGGCGCCGTCTTTGATAGCGTCGATCAGGTTGGCGGTGATAAATGGAATCAGCATCTCGCAGAGCACCTCGCCAAGCACGAGCAGCGGCGTGGCAACAGTGACTTTCATATAGTCGCGGATGCTTCCCATGAGGGTTTTAATCAACCAGTTCCTCCCAGGTTACGAGGATTTTATCGAGCATTTCGGCGAGGTCCTCGCGCTCGTCGTGGGTGAGCGCGCTAAAGGCCTGCTCTCTAAAGCGAATGCGGGCCGCCTGCTCTACGCGGGCCTTTTCCCATCCCGCTTCGGTCAGGCGAATGGTGAGCTGCCGCCGGTCTTTGGGATTGCGGCTGCGCTCGATAAGGCCGGCGCATTCGATCTTGGAGAGAATCTCGGAAAGCGAACCGGGCTTAAGATCAAAGTGCAGGCCTAGTTCCTGCTGTGACATCTCGCCGTTTGGCTGCTTGGCGAGCAAGCAGACGATGGGGGCCTTTCCCGAGGCGCCGCCGCCGTGAAAGTGCAGAAAGTGGCCGCAGAAGCCCAGCCCGTTTAGGATGTGCTTGGCGAGCGCGTCTGATTGGGACTGTGCCGCGGGCGCATCTGCGGGTTCATGGGGGTCGCCGCCCGGCGTGTGGGGGCAGAGGCCGATGTGGTCATCGCACATGGTGTCGCTCCTTTCTTTAGTTAGGTAGTGCAATTGTTTTGTGCCTAACTAATTTAGGAGTGCAAGAAATAAATGTCAAGGTACCAAACTTATTAAGTTACGGCGTTTTACCAAACGCCGTAACCGCTCGATGCTGCAAACGCTCCTAAGCGGCAATCTGATCCCTTGGGGACGAAGGAAAAGGTATCGTTTTGGGCTGCGATGATGCCTTTCGAAGCGGCCTTGCCAAAAACCATGCCTAATTACTACGATGAATCCAGCATCGCTGACCACAACAGCTATTTCTGAAAAAACGCAAGCTATCTACCTGCGGTTTTGTTGGAGAGAAATTCGTTGTGGTTGGAGGCGGGCGGTTAAACGTAGTAAATAGGCATAGTTTTGAAATGGCGCTATATGAGTAGCATCAACTAGGCCGCTATGGAGCAAACAGCCCCCATTTCCGAAACCTTTCCGCAACAATTTGCCCTTCGTACCGCTCGCCTCCGCCCACAACGCCTCCTGCGCTACACTTAGTCGCACTGTGGCGCTGCTGCGCTGTGCCCGAAACAAGGGAGACCCTCATGAAGAACACTCAGCTGCTGCTGATCAACGATATGTGCGGTTACGGCAAGGTCGCGCTTTCCGCCATGCTGCCGGTGCTGTCGCACATGGGCTACCGTATCCATAACCTGCCGACGGCGCTCGTTTCCGACACGCTCAACTACCCCAAGTTCTACATCCACGACACCACGGAGTACGTGCGTCAGAGTCTTGCCATCTGGGAGGAGCTCGGCTTCGAGTTCGACGCCATCTCGACCGGCTTTATCGTGACCGAGGAAGAGACGCGTATCATCTCGGACTTTTGCCACCGTCGCGCGCAAAAGGGCACCAAGGTGTTCGTCGACCCCATCATGGGCGACAACGGCAAGCTCTACGCCGGTGTGCCCGAGTCCACGATTGGCCTTATGCGGCACCTGCTCGAGTGCGCCGACTATGCGGTGCCAAACTACACCGAGGCGTGTCTGCTCACCGATACGCCCATGGCCGAGCAGATTACGGCCGATGAGGCTCGTGCGCTCGTGGACGCCGTGCGTGAGCTGGGCGCCAAGTCGGTGGTCATTACGAGCGCCGTGGTCAATGGCACGAACGCGGTTATCGGTTACGACTATGTGGCGGGGGAGTACTTCACGATTCCCTTTGAGCTCATTCCGGTCTATTTCCCGGGCACGGGCGACACGTTTTCGGCGGTGCTCGTCGGCCGCGTTATGGCAGGTTGGAGCCTGCAACGCGCGACGTCCGATGCCATGCGTGTGGTGGCCGAGCTTATCGAGCGCAATGCCGACCAAGAGGACAAGTCGGCCGGTCTGCCCATCGAGGCCTGCCTGGATGTGATTGACCATGAGTAATGCTGGCGAGGGCGGCGTCAAGCCTGCGGGCGAGAACAAGCCGCTCGGCGCTCCGCGCGGCAAGCGTCCGCGTATCCGCGTGAGCTGCGTGGACCAGCTGGGTGCGTGCCGCTGCCACCATGGTCACAAGCCGGGCGACGTCTTTGACTTTGACCGCGATCGCGGCAAGATGTGCGCCATGGCCTGCCATGTGGGCTTTCCCTATATCGATATCCTGCGCTATGGCGGAACCGTGCCTGGCAACGAGCCTGGTACGGCAAAGTTCTGCTGCCCCGAGGTCGACACCCTCAACGTCTGGCTCGCCGAGATCGTCGACGAGTAGTTGAACGTGGATTTTCTCCCACCGAGAAAATGAGCGTGGATTTTCTCCCGTCTAGAGCGCACTTGAACGCTCAAAGTGGGAGAAAATCCACGCTCAATTTGTATGCGGGAGATAATCCACGCTCGTTTTATGCCAATGGCGCACCTCGCGAGCTCGCTTGCCTACAGCTGCTCGAGCATAGCGATGCAACCGTCGAGCACGTCGCGGTAGGTGGCATCGAAGTTGCCGGTGTACCAGGGATCGGCCACGTCGCCGGGGCGCTCGGTCCAATCGAGCAAGCGCGTAATCTTGCCGTCGGGGTCGTCGCCAAAGATGCGACGCAGGCCACGCGCGTTCTCGGCATCCATATAGACAATGTGATCCCAGTCGCCATACTCCGCGCGACGCACCTGGCGTGCGCGGTGGGCAACGACGGGAATCCCGACCTCGCGCAGCTTGGCGACCGTGCCATGATGCGGCGGGTTGCCGATCTCCTCAGTTGAGGTCGCTGCAGAATCGATGACAAACTCGCCCGCGCGCCCAGCGCGGCGCACCAGCTCGGTAAACACCGACTCAGCCATCGTCGAGCGACAGATATTTCCATAGCAGATAAACAGTACACGTTGCATATGCGGTTTCCTTTCGATCGCCATCATCGAGCTCGAGTATCGCATCTGTGCTTACGCCCTCGCCCGCTTGCGCTCCCAGCGAGCCAACTTAATCGTCACCAGCGTAAGCGCCCAGGCCACAAGCGAGAACGCGGCACCAACCGCGCCAACGTAGGCAATGCCAACGCTGCTCACCACGGCGCCGCCCACTGCGGTGCCAAACGAAATGCCGACGTTAAACGCCATGGGTTCTACCGAGCTCGCGAGTACCATCGATTTGGGATGGCGGCTGCGCGCCACGTCCATAAAGTGCGTGATGCATGACACCGAGAACAGGTACATGAGCAGCGCTAGGCTAAAGACAAAGACCAGCGCGAGCGGCATGGTGTCGCCCACGGCAAACAGCCCGAGTAACGCCGCAGCTTGCAGCACAAACGTCACAAGCAGCGCCTTCATGCCAAAGCGCGCGTCGATCCATCCGCCCAAGATGTTCGAGACCAGGCAGAACACGCCGTAGGCCATAAGCGTGGTGCTTGCCTGAACAGTGCCCATGCCCAGCACCTGCTCAAGATAAGGCGTCACGTAGCCGTAGAACACATAGACCGATCCCACGCCAAACAAAAAGATGAGCATGCCGGTGATGATGCTCGGTTCGCGTAGAAGCCCCGCCTGCTCGCGAAAGGTGGCAGGCTCGTCGGTTTGCCCAGCGCGCGGCATAAACGCCACGAGCGCTCCGCAGATCAAAACGGCAAAGGTCAGCGTGCCGTACATGGCCACGTGCCAATCGAGCGTGTCGGCCATGAACTTGCCGATCGAAGTGACAAAGACCATTGCCACGGATAACGCTCCGTAGACCACCGAGATGGCAAGCGAAGTTTGCTGCGGGGACAGCAGCTCGGGGATGTACGTCACGCCCACGGCGAGCAGTGCGCCCGAGACGGATCCCAGGACAATGCGCGAGATAAACAGTACCTGGAAGTTGGGCGCCAACGCCATGACCAGATTGCCGAGCACAAAGATAATGCTGTAGCACACGAGCAGCTGGTAACGACGGAAGCGCCCCGTGCTGAGCGCAAGCACCGGCGTCGCGATGGCGTAGACCAGTGCAAAAACGCTGATGAGCTGGCCCGCAGCGGCAAGCGATATGCCGAGTTCCGTCGCCAAGTCACTTTCGATGCCGATGACCACGAACTCGGAGCAGCCGAGCGAGAATCCCAGCAGCACGAGCAGCGCCAGGCAGAGCCTGGTGCGCGCGGGGGAGAGCGCGGCGGCGGTTGACTTACTTTTAGGCGTGGTTGCGGCGGTCAAGGTTGTCACTCCAATGTCGCATGAATAAGCGGGATTCAATCCCTGCAACTCTAACAGAATGTGTCAGGTGCCTGCCTCCTTTGTCGCAGGCTGCGCTTGCCTGTATAGTCGCAATACAGGCGAAGATGGTCTCAGGTACATTGCGGGCGACAGGAGATCCCATGGGTATGCACACGACAAAGGTTGTAGTGGGCGAGGGCAAGTTTGCGCTCGAGGCCCAGTTGACGGTGACGCCGCGAGGCATGGCGGTGTACGCCTGCTCGCCGGAGTTTGCGCACCTGGGCGCCACGGCGCAGGCCATTCCTCGCCCCGAGCCCGGCCGTACGGCGACGGTGAGCATCCTGGCCGTTCCGTGCCACCGAGACGAAATTCCGGCGCACGATATTGCGGCGGCGCTGGCCACGCGCTTTGGCGTGCCGGTAGTTGCAAGCACGGGTTTTCATGTGGAGAACGCGACCGCGGACGACTTGCGGCGCATGCTCGATACCACCAAGGAACTCATCGCCGCGCTCGAGGAGGCCGCAGCCCGCATTCTGCGCGCCGGCTGGGATGAGGGCGGCGCAGGCGCCGAGGTCGTGGCGGTCGATGCCGCGACCGGCGAGGCGCTTGGCCCCGTCGACCGCATCGAGGCCCATACCGGCGAGGGAATCCTGCATCAGGCATTTCTGACGCTTCTGGTCGAGGGCCAGGGCGAAGACGCGCGCCTGCTGCTCTGTCGTCGCAGTCCGCTCAAGCGCCTGTGGGGCGGGGTGCTGGCCGATAGCTGCGCCGGCCATCCGCTCCCCGGGGAAGACGTCGCGGCCGCCACGGCGCGCCGCATCAACGAAGAGCTTGGCATCACGCGCGAGCCCGATCAGCTCAAGCACCTCGGACACGTGGTGTACCGCGAGGACCACGGCGACGGCCGCTGCGAGTGCGAATGGTGCGAGGTGTTCGCAGCCCATGTTGAGCCGGGCGAGCTGCGTATCAACCAAGAGGAGATCTCGGAGGTGCGCCGCGTGGCCCCGTCCGAGCTCGACGGCTACCTGCAGGGTCGCCCCGAGCAGCTGGCCCCCTGGCTTCGCGAGGCCCTCAGCGACCCATCCATCCGTACGGCCCTCGCTATGTAACAAAGGTACAGCCCCTTTGCCATATCCAAACCGTCACAACATTCGATGAAAATCTCGAAAACGAGGAAAAGCGTCGAATGATGTGATGGTTTTTGTCCAGGGGATCGCTTCTCATCCAAAAAATCCCGCTTGACTGTATTGCAACAACACAGCGCAACGTAGGGAGTGTCCAATAACGGGCACTCCCTTTTGCTGTAGCGGCACACGCCGCGGCGCCGGGTGCCCCCAACAAGAAAGGTGGGGAGATGGAAGCGGAAAAGAAGGCGTTTAAGATCACCAAGCGCGAAATTGGCTTTGTGCTGGGTATCATTGTCTTTTTGCTGGTGAAGTTTCTTCCTTTGGCGGAGCTGAGCTCGACGGTCGAGCTTACGGTCGGCGGTCAGACCTGTCTGGCGTTGACGCTCGCCACGGTGGTGTTCTGGGCGTGTGGCGTGGCACAGCCGGGCTTTGTGGGCCTGCTCTACTGCGCGCTGCTCGTTCTGTTCAAGGTGTGCGTGGACGACACGGGCGCCGCGAGCATCTCGGCGACGGTCGCCTCCACGTTTAGCTCGTGGACCAAAGCTACCATGTGGCTCGTCATCGGCGCCTACCTCATCGCCAGCGCGGTCAAGGAGTCGGGGCTGGGCGAGCGCATCGCCTATGCGTTTATGCTCAAGTTCGTGCGCGACGCCAAGTCGCTCATCATCTCGATCTTCGCGCTCACCTTTGTGCTGTCGCTGCTGATCCCGCACCCGTTTCCCCGCGCCTTCCTCATCCTCGCCGTCGTCTCGGTCATCGCCGAGTCCGCCGGCTACGGGGACGACGACAAGGGTAAGCTCGGCTTCCTCGTGTTTGCCGCTGCCGCCCCGGGTTCCATGTTCTTCCTGACGGGCGACTCCACGCTCAACCCGCTCGTTGCGCAGTACAGCGTCGAGGCCGGCGACATGAGCCCGTCCTTTATCGACTGGTTCCTGTACATGAGCGTGCCCATGCTGGTCGCGCTGCTGTGCACCCTGTTCTTGGGCCTCTTCCTCTTTAAGCCCAGCAAGGAGCTCGTCTACGATCGCGAGCAGATCGTGGCCAAGCAGGCCGCACTCGGCAAGCTCTCCGTCAAGGAGATCCGCACCATCGTGTGGCTTGTCATCGCCATCGCGCTGTGGCTCACCGTCTCGGGCGATTACATCGGCTGGGTGACGCTTGCCATCGGCGTCGCGCTCGCCATGCCCATCATCGGCGAGGTCCTTACCCCCGCCAGCTGGAACGCTGTCGACATCAAGTCCCTCATGTTCCTGACGGCCGCCATGGCCGTGGGTTCCGTGGGCGGTGCCACCGGCATGAACGCCTGGATCGCCGATGTCGTGCTTCCCAGCTCCGTGCCCGAGAACATCTTCCTGTTCGCCCTGCTTGTCGCCGCGCTTTCCATGATCATCCACATGTTCATGGGCTCGGTCATGGCCGTGCTCGGCGTGTGCGTGCCGGCGTTCATCAGCTTTGCGGCCGGCTCCAGCGTGAGCCCGCTCGCCGTGGCGCTCATCGTCTTCACGTCCATCAACATCCACTACATCCTGCCGTTCCATAACCTGCCGATCCTTATCGGCGAGGGCAAGGACGCCGGCGGCTACACCTCCAAAGAGGCCATGCGCATGGGCATTCCCCTCACCGCGGTCGTCTTTATCGTCGTGCTGGTCGAGGCCGCCTGGTTCCATCTCTTTGGCCTGATGTAAGCGGCCGAGCGCTTGGGCTGTAAACAGCCGAGTGCTTGAACCGCGAGTTGCCAAGCGCTCCATCTATAAGCGCTGCGGCCCCACTACGTTACCCAGCCCGGCGGCATCCCCGCCGCCGGGCACTCTCCCGAAAGGAGCATGCTATGTCCACTACCGATGCTTCCCAGATCCACGACCTGCGCTCCGCGCTCGACTTTTTGCGCGAGATGCCGGGCCAGCTGCTCGAGACCGACACCCAGGTCGACCCGGACGCCGAGGTCTCGGGCGTCTATCGTCACGTCGGCGCCGGCGGCACCGTTATGCGTCCGACCAAAGAGGGTCCGGCGATGGTCTTCAACAACGTCAAGGGCTTTGACGATGCCAAGGTCTGCATCGGCATGCTTGCCAGCCGCAAGCGCGTTGCCGCCCTGCTCGACCTGGACGAGGAGCACCTGGGCCTCGAGATCGGTAAGCGCTTCGAGAACCTGATCGCGCCTGAGCAGATCGCCGAGGGTGCGCACGTCGACTGCCAGGAGGTCGTGTACAAGGCGACCGACGAGGGCTTTGACCTGCGCAAGATCGTCCCCGCTCCTACCAACACGCCTGTCGACGGCGGCCCCTACATCACCATGGGCCTCGCCTACGGCACGAGCCCCGACGGCTCCCAGTCCGACGTGACCATCCACCGCTTCTCCTGCGTCGACAAGGACAAGCTCGCCATGTGGATCACTCCGGGCAGCCGTCACCTGGGCGCGTTCTTTGACGAGTACTGCCAGCGCGGCGAGGACATGCCCATTTCCATCTCTATCGGCCTGGACCCCGCCGTGTACATGTGCTGCGGCTTCGAGGCTCCCACCACGCCGCTCGGCTTCAACGAGCTGCAGATCGCCGGCGCCCTGCGCGGCCATGCCGTCGAGCTTGCCGACTGCGTCACCGTTCCGCAGAAGTGCATTGCCAATGCCGAGTACGTGCTCGAGGGCTACCTCATGCACGACGAGACCATTAACGAGGACGTTAACGGCCACGGCTACGCCATGCCCGAGTTCCCCGGCTACACCGGCGGCGCCAAGGTCTGCCCGGTGATCAAGATCACCGCCGTCACCACGCGCGTCAATCCCATCATGGAGAGCTGCATCGGCCCTTCGCACGAGCACGTTTCCATGGCCGGTATCCCCACCGAGGCTTCCATCTACAAGATGGTCGAGACCGCCATCCCGGGCCGCCTGCTCAACGTTCACGCCGCCCCCTGCGGCGGCGGCAAGTTCGTTGCCATCATGCAGTTCAAGAAGTCGAGCAAAAATGACGAGGGCCGTCAGCGCAACGCCGCCATGCTCGCCTTCTCGGCGTTCTCCGAGCTCAAGCACGTGATCCTGGTTGACGAGGATGTCGACATCTTTGATATGAGCGACGTGATGTGGGCCATGACCACGCGCTTCCAGGCCGACGTGGACCTCATCACCATCCCTGGCTGCCACTGCCACGTGCTCGACCCGTCCAACGACCCCGCGTTCGACCCCACGATCCGCGAGCACGGCATCGCCTGCAAGGCCATCTTCGACTGCACGGTCCCGTTCAACCTCAAGAAGAGCTTCATCCGCTCGCAGTTCATGGAGATCGACACAGATAAGTGGGCAGCAGAGCTCGCTTTCTAGTGCGTAGCCCTACCAAGTAGTCAAGGAGTTGTCATGCCTGAGTCTTCTGTTCGCCCCCGTCGCATTGTCGTTGGCGTTTCTGGTGCCAGCGGCGCTGCGCTGGGCCTCGAGTGTCTCAAGTGCCTGCGTCAGGCCGGTGCCGAGTCGGCGCTTGTCGTCACGCGTGGGGGAGAGATCACCATCGAGCAGGAGCTCGGCATGACGCTCGACGAGTTTGCCGCGCATGCCGATGTGGTCTACGACAACAAGAACATCGGCGCCGCCATCGCAAGCGGCACCTATCCGGTCGATGGCATGATCGTGGCCCCGTGCTCCATGAAGACGCTCGCCGGCATCGCAAGCGGCTACAGCGAAAACCTGCTGCTGCGTGCGGCCGACGTGCAGATGAAAGAGCAGCGCCGCCTGGTGCTCATGGTGCGCGAGACGCCCTTCAGCGCCATTCACGTCGATAACATGGCGCGCCTGGCGCGCGTGCCCGGCATCATGCTCATGCCGCCTATGCTCACGTTTTACAACGGCCCCGCCACGCTCGATGACGCGGTGCATCACATCGCCGCCAAGGCGCTCGAGGCCGTCGGCGTGCCATGTGCAAACTATAAGCGCTGGTCATAGGCGTCTTTAGGGTAGGATACGAATAGTGTTTAAGCCCGCTGCCCCTGTGGGCGGCGGGCTTTGGTGTGTCGGGAGGATCTATGCAGACGGGCATGTATGCGATTAGCGAGATGGCGAGCTTGTTTAACGTTTCGCGCCAAACGCTCATCTACTACGACAAGATCGGCCTGTTTAAGCCCGCCGTGGTTAACGAAAAAGGCTACCGTTTCTATTCGCCCACGCAGATCCCGCTCATGCGTCTGATCTGCATGCTGCGCGACCTAGGGCTCGAACTCGACGAGATTGACCGCCTGACCTCGACGTTCGACATTGGCGAGATGACCGATCACCTGCGCTCGCGGGTTCAGGCGCTCGACAAGCAGATTGCCGGGCTCAAGGCTGAGCGCGCGAGTGTGCAGGAGCGCCTGAGCTTTTACGACGAGGCAGTCTACTGGCGCGAGCGCGAGGGCAAACCGGAACTCAAGCAATTCGAGCGCCGCTACGTGGTCTTTGAGGAGTTTCCGGGCGATATTGAGCGTGGCCGCTCAATGCTTCACCCCACGCTCATGCGGGCCATCCTGCGCATGCGTACGTTGACGGGCACGCGCCCCATGCGCGGCTGGGGTGCCATGCTGCGTCGCGAGGCGCTGCATTCCGACGACCCTATTGCCGGCGCCGGCTCCTTTGCCGTGCTGCCGCGCGGTGCCGAGGAGCTGCTGCCGAGCGACGCTGCCGAGCTGGCAGAGATCGGCATCGAAGTGCTGCCCGAGGGCACATACCTGTGCATGAGCCGCTGGGGCATGCCGTACGAGCCCGAAGGCATCCGCGCCATTGTGACCTGCATGGACGAGCACGCGCTCCAGCCCGTTGGCAACGCCTTCGACTTTTGCTACCTCGATACCACGAGCTATGACGAGTCCCACCAAGAGGACTTCTGCTGCATCCAAATCCCCGTCGCCCTCCAGATGTGACAAAGGGACAGTCCCTTTGTCACATCCGAATAGCATCGCAAGCTTGTTTTGAAGCGGAGGAGGGTCGCTCATTTCTTATAAACTTGCAAAATCTGCAAGTTTATAAGTTTTCACGTCTGGCCGTGTGACAAAGGGATAGTCCCTTTGTCACATTCCATGCGAGCCGCCGTGCCATCTGGGGGTATAAGGCTGGCAAGTGTTAATTTGCGAGGCTTAAGGGGCGCCCCGTATGGATATCGATAACTTTGAATGGTGGTATAGCGAGGGCGAGGCTCCGGACGAGGAGTGGGACGAGCCCGCGCCGCGTGACGTGTCGAGCGACGAGGACGAGACCGGCAACGATACCGCTGTCGAGCCTGAAGCCGCCTCCGATGCCGCCGAGCCCCTGACCTTTGAGCAGGCTTGGGCCCAAGCCGAGGCCGATGAGGCTAAGGCCGATGCCACGGCCACACTCGGTGAGCCGGCGGACATGTCCATCTCGCCGGCCAAGACCCCGCAGCCGCGCCATAACATCGACCCCGGCAGCACGGCATCCTTCAGCATACTCGACGTGCCCGCGCAGGGTGCCCAGGCGCCCGCCCCCACGCATCGCCCCAACCTGGCTCGCGAGGAAGACGCGGCCCGCCGCTCACCACTCGGCCCCATCCTCATCGCCTTCATGGCCGGCGTCATCGCTTGCTCGGCAATTGGAAACGTCTGGAGCCATGTTGAACAACAGCGCAAAGACGCCGCCAAGGTCGAGATGTCCGTCGAGCAATCGCTCAGCCGCACGCGCTCGGTGCATGTGTCGGTCGAGGTTAAGGACGGCGCGACGTGGGATACCGCGCGCGGCGATAGCCAAATGCTCGTCCATATCGTGGGCCGCACGCTCAGGGGACAAGCAATCGACGAGTATCAATACGTCAATTCCGAAGGTGACGGTATCGAGCTCAAGCCCGGCGACTACGAGCTCACGGTTGATGAGCCGCCCGTCGCCACCGACGGCACGCGTTACCGCGCCTCAAAGCGCATGGTTCCGGTGAGTTTTAATTCACGGGCGCCCGATACGGTCGATAGCACGCCGCAGGGCGGGTTTGACCTTTACGCTATTGCTCAATAACTGCGCCTGACGCTCAACCCCGCCGCCAAGAGTGGGACAATAGCCCTCGATACTGTTGTTTATTTTTGGAGGAAGTAGCATGTCCACCGTCACTACCATCAAGCGCGGCGGCCTCACCGCGGCCATCGATTCCATGGGTGCCCAGCTCACGAGCCTTGCCCTCAACGGCAACGAGTATCTGTGGCAGGGCGACCCGGCCTTTTGGGGCAAGCACGCGCCCATTCTGTTCCCCATCGTGGGCTCGCTGCGCAACAACACTGCGACGTCTGCGGCCGGTACCTGCGAGATGCCGCGCCACGGACTTGCGCGCATCGTCGAGCACAAGCTGGTCGAGGTCTCCGAGGACGGCTCGTCCGTCACCTACGAGATCACCGACACGCCCGAGTCGCTCAAGGCTTTCCCCTTCCACTTTAAGCTCAACATGACCTATGCCCTAACCGGCGACGCCACGTTTACCCAGACCTTTGCCGTCACCAACACCGGCGACGTGGACCTGCCGTTCTCGGTGGGCGGCCACCCTGCATTTAACGTGCCCGCCCCCGGTGCCGAGGACGAGACGTTCGAGGATTACGAGCTGGCATTTACCGAGGCTTGGACCAACGAGGCCCCCATCATCACGCCCGATGGCCTCATGACGTTCGAAGGCAGCTACAGGGCGCCCGATAACTCGGACGTGCTGCCCATCACGCACCGCAGCTTCGATAACGACGCCATCATGTTCACCGATACCCCGGGCTCCACGCTCACGCTGCGCGGTCGCAAGTCGGGCCACGGCGTCAAGATCGACTTTGAGGGCTTTAAGTACATCGGCGTGTGGTCTGCCGCCAACGACGCCCCGTTTGTGGCGCTTGAGCCTTGGTCCGGCCACACCACCATGGACACCGAGGACGACGTCTTTGAGCACAAGGTCAACACCATTGCGCTGGCGCCGGGCGAGACAGACGTCCGCAGCTTTAGCGTCACCTTGCTCTAGAGGTTCCGCCGTTCTAGCGAACGGCGGACCGGTCGACGCTGCGCCCTTAGGTTCCGCCGTTCTGACGAACGGCGGGCCGGTCGACGCTGCGCGCCACCCAGAGCGAAAATTTGCCATTCAAAAGGCACGGCATGACCAGAAGGTCTATGCCCTGCCTTTTTCATGCCAACTTGTTCGCTCTGGGCGGCGCTCGCTGGCATTGCCAAAACATCGACGTTCCCAATGACTACCGTGTGTCTATTAATTTTTCGAGCTTGTGCTGCGCTGCTGGTCGCTGGCGTATATCCTGTTAAGTCGTCAGCATACGATTCAACAGGGAAGGCAGATTATGCATTCTCCCCATCAACGCGACGCGCATCCACAGCCGGTGTGCAGTCGTCGCATCTTCCTGGGTAGCGCCCTCGCTGCGAGCGCTTCCGTCGTCGCCGGCGCGCTTGCCGGCTGCCAGCGCCCGTCCACGCTCAAGGTGGTCCAGCCCACCACGGGCGGCGGTCGCGACGACCTGTCCGATTCCGTGATCGGCAAGGACAAGATCTGCATTGGCATGGAGGCGGCCTACGCCCCGTACAACTGGCAGGTCTCCGAGGCCAGCGAGTACACCATCCCCATCGACAACGTGCAGGGCGCTTATGCCGATGGCTACGATGTTCAGATCGCAAAGATCCTCTGCAAGGCCCTTGGCGGCGAGCCCGTTGCCGTCAAGCAGAGCTTCTCGGGCCTCATCGATTCGCTCAACAACGGCCAGATCGACCTCATTATTGCCGGCATGAGCGCCACGCCCGAGCGCGAGGAGTCTGTCGGTTTTTCCGATCCGTACTTTATCGGCTACTTTGGCCTGTTCGTAAAAGAGGGTTCGCCCTACCAAAGCGCGACCAAGCTCAGCGACTTTAGCGGCGCCACGGTGCTCGGCCAAAAGGACACGATGCTCGATACCGTCATCGACGAGATCCCGGGCGTCGTTCACAAGAATCCGGTCGATTCGGTGCCCACGGTGTTTTCGAACCTGCTGCAGGGCACCTGCGACGCCGTGACCTACAACACCGAAAACGAGAAGGGCTATATGGCCCAAAACCCGGGCATTGTGCCTATTCGCTTTGCGGAGGGCGAGGGCTTTAAGCAGGAGGTCGCGGCAAACGTCGGCTGCCGCAAGGGCTCGGACAAGCTGCTCAAACTTATCGATAAGACGCTCAAGGGCGTTAGCCAAGAGGAACGCGACCAGATGTGGGACGCGTGCCTCGACCGTCAGCCGGCATAGGGAGGCAGCATGAAAACCGTCAATCGTCTGGCCTCTTTTATCAAGGCCGATCACCGTTATGTGTATCTGGGCACGAGCGCTATCGCGGCGCTCGGCCTGGCGTTTAGCCAGCGCAACCCCACACCGCTGAGCTTCCTGGCTCCCACGGGCGTGTTCCAAGATTGCCTTTGGGCGATTCTTTGGGCCTGGCTCGTCGTGTCGGCGGCGGCGCTGGTCACCAAACTCATGCACTGGAACGACTATCGCGAAACGTCGCCGTTTGCTTCCGAGCGCTTCCGTCGCGGCGCGCGCCTGGGCAGCTATGTCGTCGTTGCTATTGCGGCGATCTTCTTTGTCGACCGCTGCGTCATGTCATTTATCGACCTGGTGCAGGTGAGCATTGTCTCGGACTCCAACCCCAGCGACTTTTTGTCGAGCCTGGTCTACATGACCTACAAGAGCGGCGACTTCTTTATCCGCGGCATCGAGATCACCATCGCACTTGCGACCTTCGGTACCGTCATCGCCTTTTTCCTGGCGCTGCTCTTTGTGTTCCTGCGCATTCAGACGTTCGACCGCGTGGACAACGACCTGGTACGCTTCTTTAAGAGTATCGGCCGCGGCTTTGCGACCATCTACTCCACCATCGTGCGCGGCACGCCCATGATGGTCCAGGGCCTGCTCATCTATTACGCGGGCTTCACCGTTTTGCGCGGCATGGGCTTCGAGACCACCCAGGCCAACCAGATTTGGAGTACCTTCACTGCCGGCCTCGTCACCATCTCGCTCAACTCCACCGCCTACATGATGGAGGTCCTGCGTGGCGGCATCGAGTCCATCGATCCCGGCCAGGCCGAGGCGGCGCGCTCGCTGGGTCTGTCGCAGTGGCAGGCCATGCGCAAGGTCGTGTTCCCCCAGGGCATTAAAAACGCGATTCCGGCGCTCACCAACGAGCTCATCATCAACATCAAGGATTCGTCGGTGCTCTCGGTTATCGGCGTGTTCGACCTCATGTACGCCACCACCACCGTCGCCGGCGTGTACTACCGCCAGATGGAGGTCTACTGCGTGGCACTCGTGGTCTACCTGATCCTGACGCTCGTGGCGAGCCGTCTGCTCGAGGCCTTTGGCAAAAAGCTCGGCGCCGAGGCCCCGGCAACGCTGCCCAGCTCCAACTAGGCTCAAGACGAGGAGAATCATCATGGCAGATACCGCCACTACCGGCGTTGCGGCCGCCGCACAGACAAATGAGCCGCTTATCCGCGTCGAGGGCCTGCGCAAGAGCTTCGGCTCGCTCGAGGTGCTCAAGGGCATCGACCTGTCCGTTAACCCCGGCGAGGTCGTCACCATTATCGGCGCCTCGGGCTCGGGCAAGTCGACCTTCCTGCGCTGCCTCAACCTGCTCGAGACCCCGGACGCGGGCCACATCTGGTTCCACGGCCAGGACCTTACGGCCGAGCGCTGCAATATCAATAAACTCCGCGAGGACATCGGCATGGTGTTCCAGGGCTTTAACCTGTTCAACAACATGGACGTGCTCGACAACTGCACGCTCGCGCCCGTCACGCTCAAAAAGATGAGCAAGGCCGAGGCCGAGAAGGTCGCGATGGAGCATCTGACGAGCGTGGGGCTCGAAAAGTTCGCGCACGCCGCCGTGGGCCGCCTGTCCGGTGGTCAAAAACAGCGCGTGGCCATCGCCCGTGCCCTGTGCATGAATCCGCAGATCATGCTGTTCGACGAGCCGACCTCCGCACTCGACCCCGAGATCGTGGGAGAGGTGCTCGAGGTCATGCGCAAGCTCGCTGCCGACGGCATGACCATGGTGGTCGTCACGCACGAGATGGCCTTTGCCCGAACCGTGTCCGACCGCGTGGTCTTTATGGACAAGGGCGTGGTGCTCGAGGACGCCGCGCCGGCCGAGCTCTTCGGCAACCCCAAGCACCAACGCACCCGCGAGTTCCTCTCGCGTTATCTCGAGGACAAATAACCGACCGCAAACGCTTACGCGGCAGGGCCGCTCCGGTGGGGCGGCCCTTGTCGTCACAATCGAAAGGATGTCATGGCCGAGGTTTGGCGCTTCTTTGCGCATGAGGACGATTTTGCCGATATAGACGAGGCTGGCGCGTGCGAGCGCTTGGGCCGCGTGCTGTCGTTTCCGACCATTTCGAGTATGGATGCCGAGGCGGTGAACTGGCGGCCGTTCGACGACCTGCGCGCGTATATGCAGCAGGCGTATCCGCGCGTGTTCGCGGCGGGCGAGGTCGAGCTTATCGACCATTCGCTATTGGTGACGCTTAGCGGTTCCGACCCTGCCCTCAAACCCGTCATGCTCATGGGCCACATGGACGTGGTTCCCGTGGTACCCGGCACCGAGGCCGACTGGACTCACGCCCCCTTTAGCGGGCACGTGGACGACACCTACATTTGGGGTCGCGGCGCGATCGACATGAAGGACCAGGTCGCAGGCATTCTCGAAGCGGTTGAGTATGCGCTGGCGCACGGTTGGCAGCACGAGCGCACACTGCTCCTGGCCTTTGGCCAGGACGAGGAGACTACGCAGTACGGCGCAGGCGCCATCGGCCGCGCGCTCGAGGAGCGCGGCATTGAGCTTGAGTACCTGATCGACGAGGGCGACTACCGCATCGTTCCGGCTGCCGAGTACAGCGCGGGCGAGGGCTGGCTTATGCATGCCGACCTTGCCGAGAAGGGCTACGCCGATATCGTGCTCAAGACGAAGAGTGAGGGCGGGCATTCGTCCAACCCCTACGGCGGCACATCGCTCGAGGTGCTGAGCCGCGCTATCGCCGCAATCTGCGATATCGAGTGGTCGACGCGTGTGACCGACTTGCTTGCCGCCCAGCTCGTCGAGTTGGGGCTCTACACGGCCGACGAGATTGCCGCCAACAAGGACGCCATCGTGCGCGAGTGCCTCGCCAGCAAGAAGCTCTATCCGCTCGTGACCACCACTTGTGCACCGACCCAAATTGAGGGCGGTAGCATCGGTGCTAACGTGATGCCGCAGGATATGTGGGCAAACATTAACTTCCGCATGCTTGAGGGCACGAGCGTGGCCGACGTTGTGGCGTGCTGCCGTGAGGCGGTTGCCGGGGCGGACCTTGCCGGTCGTGTCGAAGTGGAGCTGGGCCCCGGCAGCTCCGAACCCTCGCCGTCCCCGCGCATCGGTGGTCCCGGCCTCGAGGCGGTTCGCTCCATCGCCGCCCGCTATTTCCGTGATCCAAAGGGGACGGAGGAAAACGGATCATTCGAGCCGTTGGCGATTGTGCCCTCGACCGTGATTGGCGCGACCGACGCTGCCAACTACCAGCGCATTTGCCCTGAGTGCATTCGCTTCTCGGCCTTTGTGGTCGACGATGACGAGTGCGACCGCGGCGTCCACGGCACCAACGAGCGCATCACCCGTCGCGCCTACCTCCAAGGCATCCGCTTCCTCATCGCCCTGCTCCACACGCTCTAGCATGCGACAAAGGGACTGAGCCGATTTCATCGGTAATGAGACAAAAACTGTCATAGAATAAGACTAAGATATCTTAAGAGACATATGCTGGGGTTGGTATTCCTTGAACGACTGCGGGCATGTGCCAGACTGCCTCGGCCCCCGGGGAGCACCCGGGCAGGTCGCCGTGTGACTGGGGAGGAAATTATGCAGGAGCTCAGAGAGACGACGTCTCGACTCGTGAATAATGCTACCGGGGGGGGGTGTCTAAGCAGGGAACTTCCTGGTGAACACCGGGCCGCGCGAGCGGTGGTCCGTCATGTCTTATGGCCGTCGTCGTGGGCTGCGCCCGGTCTCGCCATATGTGATTGTTTTGGCCCTCGCCGTCGCGCTGACGGCGAGTTTCTTCCTGCCGACCCGTGCGGAAGCGGCGTTTTCGGACCACACGGTTACGACGATTTCGCCTTCGGGGACAACAATCAACCTGTTTGATTACTGGGTGAATCCCGATAACCATCTGTCGGTTTCCGGCAACGGCGGCGTCAACGCAAACCACCGGTTCCAGTTTAACGACGGCCAGGGTGGTGAGTCGCTCAACCATTGGACGGGCAACACGAACCCGCAGCCCGGCATTGTCAACAACACGCTTTTAGACGGCTATCCGCAGCTTTCCAAAACCTGGGGCGGCGAGTCCCTCTGCTACCTGTTCGATTCCTCTGCCCAGATCGGCAAGACGTCCCATTTTGGCGTGACGGGCCTCCTCAAGGTTCAGAACGGCTACTACGTCTATGACAGCTCCAAAAACTACGCAGCCTACAACGCTGACAAGAATGCCTTCGACATCTATGACACCTGGGGCATTGACAAAGTGGGCGATTCGCCCCACCAGGGTCAGTTCTTCCCGTTCGACGCGGCAGACAAGGTGCTCAAAGAGGAAAACGGCCGGCTCGTCCAAACCGGCATCAAGGCAGACAACACCGGTGATTCGCGCTACAACGACGGCCGCCCCGTCAACCACCACTTCGGCCTCTCAATGTCCACGCGATTCGTGCAGCCTGCTGTCGGCAAGACGAACGCGGGCGACGACATGGTGTTCGAGTTCGCCGGCGATGATGACGTCTGGGTGTTCATCGACGATGTCCTCGTGGGTGATATCGGCGGTATTCACAACCGCGCGAGTCTGAGCATCAACTTTTGTACGGGCGACATTAAGGTGAACGGTAATAACGACGGCACACTGAAGAACAAGTACCAGAAGGCGAATAAGGACACTTCGGGCTTCAACGGCAACACCTTCGCCGGCGGCACCAACCACACCCTCAAGTTCTTCTACCTGGAGCGCGGCGCCACCGACTCCAACATGGAGCTCAAGTTCAACCTCGTGACGGTGCCCGAGTCCGACATCATCAAGTTCGACCAGGACGGCAAGTTCGTACAGGGTGCCGAGTTCAAGCTCTATAAGACCGACAAGGACTTCAAGACCGTGGGCGAGCTCATCGGCTCCGGTACCACGGACGAGGCCGGCCACCTAACGCTCACGAACGACGTGGACAACGGCGTCATCAACTTCGACGATCTCTACAACAAGGATCACGACAACAACAAGTACTACCTCCTGAAGGAGACGCGCGTACCCGAGGGATACCGCTCGAGTCTCGCGGCGACGGGTGGTAGCATGCAGCTCGAGTACGTGCCCGCGAGCGCTGAGAACGGCGCGGGCGGCGTCATCATCAACCGCGGCGGTATGGACGCGGGCAGCGTCGTGTGGAAGACCGGTGCGTTCGCCGCCGCGAAGGAGACCATCACCGCGCCGTCGACCGTGTACAAGGCAAATAATGACCTGACGAAGTCCGACAAGACCGTCAATCTGGACTCCGGCATACTGTTCGCTGTGGTGCTCAAGCGCGACAAAAGCGCAGGCACAGGTATCAAAGATCCGAGCAATTGGTACGCCGTGTCGGGCGACCCATCGACGGGAGCGGGATACACCCTCGCCAAGGAGCCGGGCATGACCGGTGCTATCGAGGCGGCGAAGAAGGACCTGCACGCCTTCACGCTCAACACAAGCGGCCAGTACCAGGTAGAGATTCAAAATCTGCCCGGTGACATCTCCAAGTACTACTACCTGCTGAGCGGTGATGCCCGCAAGGATGCCGAGTACACGGTGGCCATCTACCACACAACGGCGAGCTCGATCGGCGACGCGACGCCTAAGAACACAGTCCACGTGTACAGCGACGACATCGCAGACGGCACGAACTTCAAGCGGCAGTTCGCCACGCGCCTGCTCGTCACGAACATCCAGAATCGCCTGTTCGTGCAGAAGACCGATACCGAGGGTAAGCCCGTTGACGGGGCGAAGTTCGGCCTTTACAAGTCCACCCAGGTGACTACGGATGCGAACGGCAAGGCCGTGCTCGATGGCGACCAGGTCCCCTACGACACCCTGACGACGAGGTCGGTCGCCAACCCGGTCAAGCTCGAAGGGGCGGGCGTATTCCCGTCTACGAGCGACAGTAGCGAGCCGCTCGTGAAGGGTACCTACTTCCTGAAGGAGGTCTCGGCGCCCAATGGCTTCCTGCTTAATGACAGGCTCATCAAGGTGATTGTGGACGATTACGGCGTCCACGCCGATGCTGGTACAGTTGATGACGGCGTTTCGACGTTCGTGGGCGTGGGCTCGCTCATGAAGAGCCTGGGCCAGTTTGGCGCAGAGGGCGACATTGACAACACGCTCACGTGGATCAAGGGCCAGCGCCAGACGTCCGACGGGACGCTCGACGGCAACGGCAACCTTTCCTGGAACAATGACGCCAAGGGCGGCGAGAATGAGGTACATCTTAAGCACGGCGCCAATGGACGTGTCTACCAGTATGGGCCCACCAAGAAGGACGAACCTTACCGCCTGGAGACCGAGACGGGCTGGATACGTATGGGCATCACGCAGGACGTGTCTGGTGACACTAATGCGAAGGGCGCCCGCGCCGACCTGGGCGACATGAATCTGAACGCCCTGTTTACGGGCGCCACCTGCGTGCGCGTGGCGAACGAACGCGAGGCGAGCCTCGAGGTGATGAAGAAGGTCATGGTGCCAGCGGGCCTGACGGGAAAACCGGACGCGGGGTTCACCTTCAAGTTCACCGTGCCCACGACGGCGGGGAAGACGTACAAGGCCGCGGTGTTTGAGAACGCGGGGACCGCAAGCGAGAAGCAGGTCGGCAAATTGTTCGACCTCGAGAACGGCCGCGAGCAGACCATCACGGCCGACCAGACGATCCGCGTGTACGGTCTCGCCGAGGGTGACCAGTACGCGGTGCAGGAGCTGACCGGCGCAGACAAGATGCCCGCGGGCTATAAGCTGACCGGCCGCAAGCAGGGTGACAAGAATCTGACTGAAGAAGGCGATAGCATCTCGGGCAGGATTGCCCCGCAGAATTCCGACGGCACGGTGGCCAAAGACAACAAGCTGGTGTTCACCAACAGCTACAGCGTGAAGTCTTCGGTGACGCTCACAGGCATCAAGGCGAAGAAGAAGTTCACCGGCCGTGAGTGGACTAGCGCCGACAGCTTCGAGCTTTGCCTGCGCGCCGCCGATGGAACGCCGATGCCTGATGGTGCCACGGCAGCGCCCGTGGCCGGCATGAAGCAGGTCGAGAAGACCGTTACGAGCGCCGAAGAATTTAGCTTCGGAGAGATTAAGTATGAGAAGCCTGGCAAGTACACCTACTACATTGCCGAGACTACGCCCGCCAAGAGCGATCCCAGTTGGCTGGGCGGTGTCAGCTACTCCAGCGCCGAATACAAAGTGACCGTAACGGTGAAGTATGACGGCAAGGGAAATCTGACCGAGCCAGTCGTCAAAATGGAGCAGATCTATAAGGATGATGGCACCGCCACATCTCAGGTGATCGACGATCAGATTGCGGTGATCACGAACACGTACCGCCCGAAGGAGACCTCGGTAACGCTCAAGGCGACGAAGCGCTTCACGGGCGGTGAGCTCGCGGGGAGTGACTTCACGTTCCAGCTGCTCGACAAGGACGGCAGCGTGGTCCAGACTGTCCAAAACGAGAAGGACGGCAAGGTCGCCTTTGCAGCCATCGACTACGCTACGCCGGGCGACCACGACTACACCATCAAGGAGGTGAAGGGCGCCGACTCGACCGTCGTCTACGACGCGAAGGGCGTGAAGGTCCACGTCAAGGTCACCGACGAAAAGGGCGAGCTGAAGGCGACCGTCACCTACGACGGTGAGAAGGCCGTGCCGACCTTCACCAACACGAAGCCGACGGCGGACGTCACCGTTGAGGCCACGAAAGTTCTCGCGGGCAAGGACCTGACGGCCGATGCGTTCACCTTCGGCTTGTACGACCAGGACGGCAATGAGGACGCTCGCGGCACCAACGATAAGAATGGCAAGGTCAAGCTGACCGTCAAGGGCCTGAACCTGGGCGAGTACGACTACACGCTCAAGGAGGAGAAGGCCGGCCAGTCCGTCGACGGCGTGGCCTACGACGCCAAGGAAGTCAAGGTCCACGTCAAGGTAGAGCAGAACCAGGACGACAACAACAAGACGAAGGTGACCGTCACCTATGACGGTACCGCTACGGCTCCCACCTTCAACAACACCTACACCGCAAAGGGATCCGTGGAGCTGACGGCGACCAAGACCATCAAGGTTGCGGACGGCTTCGATCACACGACGAAGCCTGCGGACGGCGAGTTCACCTTCGACCTGAAGGACGCTGCCGGCAACGTGATCGCCACCGCGAAGAACGATGCAAACGGCAAGGTCTGCTTCACGCGCGAGTTCCAGCTCTCCGACTTGGACGGCGCCGCGAGCAAGGACTTCACCTACACCATCGTGGAGCAGCCGGGCGCGGAGCCGGGCATGGTCTATGACAATCATGCCCTCACCTATACGGTGACGGTCACAGACGGCGGGAACGGAGCACTGAATGCGAAGGCGATCGTGACGAGCGCATCCGGCTCGGATACCTTCACCAACACCTACCAGCCGGCCGCGACCGGTCTGGCCCTCGGTGCGCAGAAGAGCTATGTGAAGAAGGACGACAACACGCCGATTGTCCCCAAGGACGGCGAGTTCACCTTCGATGTGTACGAGGGCAAAATGACTGCTGAGCAGCTTGCCGGGGCCAAGCCCGTCCGGACCGCGACCAACGGCGCGGACGGAAGTGTTAACTTCGACGCCTTCTCCTACGCGAAGCCGGGCACGTACGAGTACACTATCGTGGAGCGGAAGGGTGATCTGGCCTACGTGACCTACGACGACGCGGTGCATCATGCCGTGGTGACGGTTGTGGACAATGCCGGCACGCTGCAGGCGAGCGTCGCCTACGACGGCGCGGACGCCACGAAGCCCACCTTCACCAACACCTACAAGGCGAAGGCGACGAACTCCGGCGCGATCGCCCTCACCAAGAGCGTTGACGTGCACGACGGCAGCTATCAGCTAAAGGCGGGAGACTTCGCCTTCGAGCTGGTGGGGTCTGACGGTACGGTGCTCCAGACCCAGAAGAACGACGCCAAGGGCAAGGTTTACTTTAACGAGCTGACCTTCGACCATGCGGGCACCTTTCCCTTCACGGTCCGTGAGGTGCAGCCGACGGACGGCGCGCCGGGCGTGCCGGGCGTGACCTACACCGGCAAGACGTACACCCTGACCTACGTGGTGAAGGACAACAACGACGGCAAGCTGGTGGTAGAGAGCTCTACGGTGAAACCGAGCGAGGGCACCGAGAACGGCGTCACCCCCAATACCATGACGTTTGCGAACAGCTACCAGCCGGGTCAGACCTCCTACCAGATCTCTGGCACCAAGGTGCTTGAGAATGCCGACCCGGCCACCACGCGGACGCCCGCCGATGGCGAGTTCACATTCGCGCTGATTGACGTGGCCACCGGGCAGGAGATCGACCGGACCACGAACGTGGGTAAAGCGTTTACCTTCAAGGCCATCTCGTACACCGCAACTGGTTCGCATGCGTACCAGGTGAAGGAGGTTGCGGGCCAAGATGGCACCATCACTTACAGCGATGCGGTGCTGGACGTAACGGTGAACGTGACCGATGACGGCAGCGGCCAGCTGACCGCGACGGCGAACAAGACGGCTGCGGATCTGACCTTCACCAACACCTACACGCCGACGGCAACGACGGCGACGATTACCGGAACGAAGGCTCTGACCGGCCGCGACCTGGCCGAGGGTGAGTTCTTCTTCGACCTGAAGGACGCCGACGGTAACGTGGTGCAGACGGTGCAGAACGGCGCCGACGGCACGTTCGGCTTCGCGCCGCTGCAGCTGGACAAGGTGGGGACGTACGTCTACACCGTGTCCGAGCGGGCAGGGGCGACGGCGAACGGCGTCACCTACGACACGACGGTCTTTACCGCGACGGTGACGGTGACGGAGAATGCGGAGACGCACGCGCTGGAGGCGCAGGTTGCCTACAGCAAGGGCGGCAAGGCTGCGGATGCGGTGGCGTTCAGCAACAGTTACGCGCCGGCCGCGACTGAGGTGAAGCTGGGGGCCTCCAAGGTGCTGAGCGGCGAGGACCTGAAGGAAGGGCAGTTCTCCTTCCAGCTGAAGGATGCCGACGGCAAGGTGCTGCAGACCGCAAAGAACGCGGCGGACGGCACGGTGGGCTTCGAGGCGATCTCGTACGACAAGCCCGGAACGTACGCCTACAGCATCTCCGAGGTGGACGACGGTCAGAAGAACGTGACGTACGACGCGGCCGAGCACCGGGTAACGGTGACGGTGACGGACGACGGTGCGGGCCATCTGGTGGCGACGGTAACCTATGACGGCGCCGTGGCGCCGGTGTTCAAGAACACGTACACGCCGCCGACCACCCCGCCGACGGAGCCGCCCACCAATCCGCCGAGCAAGTCACCGGTGCCGAAGGAGGAGAAGCCGGGTCTGCCGTATACGGGCGATACCAGCTTGTCGCCGATGGCCCTGGGTGGCATCGCGGGCGGCGCGGTGGTGCTGATCGCCGCAGGCGTTATCCTGCGGCGCCGGAACCGGTAGCTACGGCGGCCGAGAAGGGCTTTGATTGAGGGCGGGTGGTCGCAGGGCGCGGCCGCTCGCCCTTTTTGGTGAAAGGCTATGTTAACCCGCCGTTTGCACGTCCGGCTCCAGATGGAACTCGTACTCCGGCTCCATCATCTTCTTCCGGATCTTTTTGTAGCGCCCGTCGTCGAGCTGCTCGCGCATGAGCGACGTCCTGTCCCCGACGCGTGCGGCCTCGCGCAGCCATCTGAACCACATCAGGCAGCTGTGGAGCCTGCGGGTCGATACGCCCTTGAACCTCTCGAGGAAGTGGCCGAGCGAACCCTGCGCTTCAGCATCCTCTGGACCGTGTCCCGCTCGTACCCGGTGAGCCTGCCGTGGGTCCTCGGGACCGCCCTCGCGGCGCCCTTCCCGCCCTTTCCGGACATGGCGTCCTCCGATCTCCCGGGGCCGGCCGATCCGGCCCTCAGGGTATCGGATTCCCAATTTTATCCGTATATGTGCGGATGAATGCGGGAGGCGTTCGGATGAAGTTGTATTCAAGGAAAGAGACTGACCCTTTGTCGCATTCCGTGCGGGTTATATGCAGGTATGCCTGCGCACGCTATCATGTATGGGTTAGACCGCAACTATGTACCTCATACGCGAAGGGATGCGCATGTATCTGAAGATCGACATGTTCTAGCTGGGCTTACCCCCGCAGTGGCGCTGTGCGCCCCATCAACTCTGCCGATTTTCGCCTTCACGCACATAAAGGAGTCCCGCCATGCGCGACAAGCTCGAAAAGATCATCAAGGCCTACGAGGAACTCGAGAAGAAGCTCTCCGACCCGGCCGTCGCCTCCGACATCAAGGAGTTCACGCGTCTCAACAAGGAGTACGCGCACCAGTCCGACCTCATCGCCGCCTCGCGTGAGTACATCAGCGCGCTCGATGACATCGAGGCTGCCAAGGAAATGCTCCACGATACTACCGATGCCGATGAGAAGGAGATGCTCCAGATGGACATCTCCGAAAACGAGGCCAAGCTTCCCCAGCTCGAGGAAGACATTAAGTATATGCTCATCCCGAGTGACCCCAACGACGACAAGAACACCATCGTCGAGATCCGCTCCGCCGCCGGTGGCGACGAGGCTGCCATCTTCGCCGGCGACCTGTACAAGATGTACCAGCGTTTCTGTGAGTCGCGCGGCTGGAAGACCACCGTGCTCGACTCCAGCCCCAGCGAAGCCGGCGGCTTTAAGTCCATCGAGTTCAAGGTCGAGGGCGACCGCGTCTACTCCGTCATGAAGTTCGAGTCCGGCGTGCACCGCGTCCAGCGCGTTCCCAAGACCGAGTCCCAGGGCCGTATCCAGACCTCCACGGCAACCGTCGCCGTGCTTCCCGAGGCCGAGGAGATCGACGTTCAGATCAACCAGTCCGACCTGCGCATCGACACCTACTGCGCCTCCGGCCCTGGCGGTCAGTGCGTTAACACTACCTACTCCGCCGTGCGCATCACCCACCTGCCCACCAACACCGTGGTGCAGTCGCAGGAGCAGCGTTCCCAGATCCAGAACCGCGAGGTCTGCATGCAGATGCTGCGTGCCCGTCTGTACGAGATGGAGCTCGAGAAGCAGCAGGCAGAGCTCGGTGCCGAGCGCCAGAGCCAGATCGGCCACGGTAACCGTTCCGAGAAGATCCGTACCTACAACCAGCCCCAGGACCGCGTGACCGATCACCGCATCGGTTTCAACTCCACCTATAACGGCGTCCTTCTGGGCGATCAGCTCGGCACCGTGATCGAGGCGCTCGCCGCCGCCGAGCGTGCCGAGAAGCTGGCACAAGCTGTGTAGCGGGTTACGCGGTTTTACCAAACCGCGTAACGGCTCGACGCTGCAAACGCCCCTAAGCGGCAATCTGACGTTCAATCGTCGGTCGCGTACCGAAGTACGCTTCCCTCCTCTTTCACGTCACCTTGCTCGCTTAGGGGCGTTTTCGCTGACTTATGCTCAACCTGTGGCGGGGCACTCATTGGGGACAGACTTAAATGAGTAGTCGTTGGGGGCGTTCTTAAATGACTAGTCAAACAAGAACGTCCAACGACTAGGTTGGGTACATTGCTTTGGGATGTTATTCAATCTGCTTTGATAGTTATTGAGCCGTTCACCTGCGCAAAGCAATGATCCGCATGCGTCTATCGCCGAAAATAATGCTTAAATTATCGTTCGAGAAGTCGTGGGGCGAATTATGGCGCGTCGCGCGTCAAGCGATGTGGCAAGCGTTTGGTTAGATATTGGTCAGTTTTGGGGCAACCTTGCCAAAAGCTTGACGAATGCAAATTTAGACGTCAGCGAATGAACACTTTGAGCAAGCCCGGTGCAAAATTCTGGGCTGATTCTCGATAATCGCCTTCAATCGTCCCTTGCCAAGCGCTAGCCTCGCTTACAATCTGCTCCGACATTCGCGCGCCGTCCGGCGCTTAAGAGGGGAGGGCCCCATGGCAAACGAGATTTGGACTATCAAGCGTTGTCTCGAGTGGACCAAGGAGTACCTGGCCGAGCGCGGCGAGGAGCACCCCCGTCTTTCTGCCGAGTGGCTGCTGTGCGCCGCCACGGGCCTGGCGCGCATTGACCTATATATGCGTATGGACGAGACGCTTAACGCGGCCCAGCTCGAGACCATGCATGCGGCCGTCGTTCGTCGCGCCAAAGGCGAGCCGCTACAGTACATCACCGGCAGCACGCAGTTTCGCATGATTGACGTCGCGTGCGCTCCCGGTGTGCTCATTCCGCGCCCCGAAACCGAGATGCTCGTCGAGGAAGTCCTCAATTATCTGGATGCCGAGGTGCTGAGCCCCGAGGCTGCTGCCCGTCAGCGTGTTGAGCTGCCTTGGAACGATGAGGTCGAGGAGGCACGCAAGGCCGAGGCCGCGCTGGCAGACGAACGGGCGACCGCCAAGCGCCGTGCCGCTAACCTGACGGCTGCCGATGAGGCGGCGCTAGGCGGCGACGTACTGGGCAGCCGTGCCTATGCCGAGGAACTGGCCGACCGCGAGGCCGAGGAAGCCGCCGCGCGGGCAGCAGAAGCCGAAGCCGCGGAAACCGCCGAGCCCGAGCTCGACGAATACGGCATCGCCATTGAGGGCAACGACCAACAGACGACTCCCGTGCAAGATGCCGCCGAGGCCAACGTACCTGCCCCAGCCGAGCCCCGCATCGCCCGCGTTCTCGAGGTCGGCTGCGGCACGGGCTGCATCTCACTCTCCCTTGCCTGGGAGCGCCGCGGGCACGTTACCTGCACCGCCACCGATATCGAGCCGCGCGCTATCGATCTGGCCACCAAAAACCGCGACGCGCTCGGTCTCACATCCGATGAGGTCGCCTTTAGCCTCACCAACCTGGTGAGCTCCATTCCCCGCGAAGAGTGGGGCACGTTCGACGTGCTTGTCTCCAATCCGCCCTACATTCCGACCGACGTCATGCGCTCACTGCCGCACGAGGTCAAGGACTTTGAGCCCGACCTGGCGCTCGAGGGCGGCGCCGACGGCCTCGATATCTTCCGCCGCCTGCTCAATGCGGCGCCTTACATGCTGCGCGCCGGCGGCCTGTTTGCCTGCGAGCTCTACGAGGGTGCCCTCGATGCCGCGGCCGAGCTCTGTCGCCAGGCAGGCCTTTCGGACGTGCGTATCGTCCACGACCTCACCGATCGCCCCCGCATCGTCCGAGCCATCGTCACCGAGCCCAAGCAGCGCCAGTAATATTTATTAACTGGTTAACAAAAATTATAAAGTAGTTTATAATTAGGACGGCTGAAAGAGGTCGGCCCATGCAACCTCCTACCTTTCGGGAAATCATTGCCCTACTCAAGCACGATGGATTCGTGAAGGTCGCGCAAGTCGGTAGTCATGCTAAGTATGTTTCTGGCGATCGTGTTGTCACCGTGAACGGCTCTGGTGGTGATCGACCAAAGAGGGGCACGTGGGCAAGTATTCGTCGCCAAGCTGGATGGTAGTTGGAGGCAAAATGAGGCAGCGATTTACCTATGACTGCGTTCTCATAAAAGAAGACGACGGTTACTGCGCCAGCTTCCCGCAGATTCCCGGCGCCTTTGCCGATGGCGATACGCGCGAAGAAGCGATTGCCCATGCCACCGAGGCGCTGATGGCGTTTTTGGCCGACGACCTCAACAACGGTTTGACTCCGGCAGGGTACGAACGCTCGGCCGAGGTCGTGGCCCTTTCAGTCGAAATCGACCACGAGGACGCTCGGGAAGCGGCGTGCCGAGCATTTAAAGATGCAGCGCTGGACCTCAAAGTCTCCGCTCCGCGGATTACCGCGCTGGTCAAAGCCGGAAAACTCGATGTTGAACTCGTCGGCGGCCGTCGGATGATAACGATAGACAGCATCGAGCGCTACGCCGCCCAAAAACGCCACGCCGGCAGGCCAAAGAAGTTCGTCGCAGTCCAATAACCCCCTCACTTTCACCGACTACTAGAGCCGCTCACCAAACCAACATGCGCTCTGGGCAAATAGGCTGAATGTTTCGTGCGAGAATGCCCTTCAGTAAACAAACTTTCACCAGAGCGTAAGGGGCTGGCATACACATGCAGACGGTCTATCGGGTATACGAGGGAACGCGCGAGCCGCATCGGCTCGCCGTCGAGCGCACGGCCGAGGTGCTCGGCCGCGGCGGCCTGGCCTTGATCCCGACCGAGACCGTCTACGGTGTCGCCGTGGCAGTCAACGCCTTCTCGGACGCCATGCCCCAAGATACAAGCGAATTTCCATCGTGGCCGCGCGATCCGCAGGCTGTCGTCAATGGCGCCGCGGTCCCTGCGCTCGGTACCGGCTACCGCCGCATCTTTACCCTCAAGCAGCGCAAGCTTACCCAAACGGTCGCCTGGCTGGTTGATAATGCCGAAGCACTCGACCGCTATGGCGTGGATATCCCCGAAGAGGCTCGCGTACTCGCGCGACGATGCTGGCCGGGAGCCCTGACTATCGTGGTCAAGGCGGCCCCCTGCGTGCCGACCTTTATGCGTGCCGCCGACGACACGGTGGCTCTTCGCGCGTCGGCCTCGCCTGTGGTCCAAGCGCTCATCCGCGCCTGCGGCAGTCCCCTTGCCTGTACGAGCGCCAACACGCACGGCGCGCCCTCGCCGGCAAGCTTTGCCGCCGTCGAGGGTCGCATCCTGGAGGGGGTCGATGTTGCCGTCGACGCCGGTGAGACCCCGTGTCGCGACGCCTCGACCATCGTGTCGTTCCAGCAAGGCGGGCTCCAGATCCTGCGCCAAGGCGCACTTCCCGCATCAGAGATCGAGCGGGTCCTGTCCGACCCGATGCAATAGAAAGGTGTAAGCGATGTCGTTGAATCTAGGTAGCCTGGGTATGGAAGACGCCCCGTTTAGCTTTGGCGGTTCCTACATCATGGCGCTCGACTGCGGCACTACCTCGGTACTCGCGACCATCGTCGACGAGTACGGCTGCATCGTCGCCCAGGCGCGTCGTAGCGTCAAAACCAGCTTCCCGCGCCCCGGCTGGGTGGAGCAGGATCCCACGGAGGTGCTTGCCAGCCAGATCGGCGTGATGATGGAGGTTCAGTTTAAGAGCGGCATCCATTCTGACCGCATTGCCGCCATCGGTATCTCCAACCAGCGCGAGACCACGGTGGTGTGGGATCGCATAAGCGGCCAACCCATCTATAACGCCATCGTGTGGCAATGCCGTCGCACCGCCCCTCTGATCGACGAGCTGGTCGAGCAGGGCGCAGAAGAGCTGGTGCGCTCCCGCACGGGGCTTACGCTCGACCCGTATTTCTCGGCCTCCAAGGTGCAGTGGATTCTCGATAACGTCGACGGTGCGCGTGAGAGCGCGGCGGCGGGCGACCTCATGTTCGGCACCATCGACACCTGGCTCATCTACAACCTCACCGGCGGTCAGGTCTTTGCCACCGACTACACCAATGCCAGCCGCACCGCGCTCTTTAATATCCATGCGCTCGATTGGGACGACGATCTGCTGGCACTTTTCGACATCCCGCGTTCCATGATGCCCGAGGTTCGTTGGAGCTCGGGCGACTACGGCCGCGTCGCGAGCGACATCATGACCAACATGCCACCCATCATGGGCGTGGCGGGCGATCAGCAGGCGTCGCTGTTCGGCCACTGCTGCTTCCATCCCGGCCAGACCAAAAACACCTATGGCACGGGCTGCTTTATGCTCATGAACACCGGCGACGAGATCGTCGAATCCAAGAATGGCCTGGTCTCCACCATCGGTATCGCTGCGGACGGCAAAGTCAGCTATGCGCTCGAGGGCTCTATTTTTGCCGCCGGCTCAACGATGAACTGGCTTCGCAACAACATGGGCATCATCTCGAGCGTGAGCGAGTCGGCACAACTCGCTGCTTCGATTAGCGACAACGAGGGCTGCTACTTCGTTCCCGCCTTTGCGGGTTTGGGTGCTCCCTGGTGGGACCCGCATGCTCGCGGTATCGTGTGCGGTCTGACCGGCGCCTCGAGCCGTGCGACCGTCGTACGTGCCGCCTGCGAATCCATGGCATATCAGAGCTACGACGTGCTGCGCGCCATGGAGCAGGACGTGGGGCTTTCGATTGAGCGCCTGTCTGTCGATGGCGGTGCCTCGCGCAACGAGTTCATCATGCAATTCCAGGCCGACCTGCTGGATATCCCCGTGCTGCAATGCGAGACGGTGGAGACCACGGCGATCGGCGCCGCGTACTTGGCGGGCCTTGCCGTCGGCTATTGGGAGGACCTGGAGGAGCTGGAGCAAAACGCTCAGATCGTTAAGACCTTCCTTCCCCATATGTCCGCCGAGCGCCGTGAGAGCAATCTCGCTGGTTGGCGTGATGCCGTCAAGCGTTCGCTCAACACCGCTCAGTAGGGTTGCGACGAGCTGCTCGATACAACAAACCGTTAAACTTATGCACGGCGCGCGGCAACAACATCGCCATGCGCCTTGTCAGCAAGGCCATCTTCCGGCCGCAACGAAAGGGGCAATCAACCCATGACCGTCACCTACGATACGTCCCGTGTGACCCTTGTCGATCACCCGCTCGTCCAGCATAAGCTGTCGATTCTGCGCGACAAAAACACCGGCACCAACCAGTTCCGCCAGCTCGTGCGCGAACTCGCACTTTTTGACGGCTACGAGGCCATGCGCGACCTGCCCATGGAAGACGTCGAAGTCGAGACCCCCATCACCACCGCAACGTTTAAGCAGCTCGCCGGCAAAAAGCTCGCCATCGTTCCCATTCTGCGTGCGGGCCTTGGCATGGTCGATGGCATCCTCGACTTGGTACCCTCCGCTCGCGTGGGCCACATCGGTATGGAGCGCGACGAGGTTACCCACGAGCCGCATGAGTATTACTGCAAGATGCCCAAGGATATCGACCAGCGCATCTGCCTGGTTGTCGACCCCATGCTCGCCACGGGCGGTTCGGCCGAGATGGCCATCAGCTACCTGCGCGAGCGCGGTGTGAAGGATATCCGCATGCTGTGCATCGTCGCCGCGCCCGAGGGCCTCAAGTCGCTGACTGAGAAGGACCCCGATGTGCATATCTATACCTGCGCCATCGACGACCATCTCAACGAAGCTGCCTACATCGTTCCCGGCCTGGGCGACGCCGGCGACCGCATCTACGGCACGCTGTAATCTCTGGGCCATACCGGCTAACGTCGAAAATACGAAGAAATGGTGCGCGCGGTCGAACAAAAGACGACCGCGCGCACTCCTGTTAACGGACGTTTTGCCCCGCAGGGTTCGAGAAAAACGTATTACCGTACCTGCGGCATAAAGAAGGTCTTAAGAAAACGAACAGGTGCGTATTAACCGATGCTTTTTCGGTTGTACTTTAGCGATTGGCTCGTACAATAGTCACCAATGTTTGGCGGGAACTGTCCTGTGAGGCGATAAAAAAGGAAAGTGAGGACGCCAGTGTTTCAGATAGCCGATCTGCTCGCTATCGTTGCAGGTGCCATCGCGGGCGCGATTGCCTTCCTTCCCTTTGTCTTTACGCTCAAGCCGGTTCTTGACGATAAGCAGAATGCGGACATGCTCAAGGGTATGGTGAGTCTCGCGGTCTCGGCAATCGCGTTGCTTGTCTTTACCTTGGTTGTGTTTGTGTTGTTCGGAGAGGCATTTCGCATGTTCCTCCTGGGCGAGGCGATCGGCTTCGTGGCCTTTATGGCCGCCTGCGCGGTTCGCGTCGCCAAGGCGCTGCGAGATCCTCATGAGGTCGAAAGGTAAGTCGTGGAAATTTTTGAAAAGCTGCCTGATGAGATTAATCATCTGGTCAGCGAGTTCAGCTCCACCCCTGTCGTGGGCGATCTGAGCTGCGGCATCACGCAGTACTCGTTTTGGCTGATCGTCTCCACGATCGTGCTCCTGATCGTCCTAGCCGTGTTCAAGAAGAAGCAGACCCTGGTTCCCAAGGGCTTCTTCGTCAACGGTTTCGAGTACATCATCGAGTACGTCGAGAACGATATCGGCAAGGGTGTCGTGGGTGAGAACTGGAAGAAGCACTTCCCGTTCCTGTGCTCGCTTTTCCTGTTCATCCTGATCAATAACATGATCGGCCTGATCCCGGGAATGAAGCCCGGCACCGGCGCAATCGGCTCCACCGCCGCACTCGCCATTTTCGCCTTCGTGTACTTCATCTACTACGGATGCAAGGCTCACGGCGTGATCGGCTACATCAAGAGCCTCGCCCCGCAGGGCGTGAGCTTCCCGATGAACGTGCTCGTGTGGGTCGTCGAGCTTTTCTCGACCTTCCTGCGCCTCATCACGCTTGCCGTCCGTCTGTTCTGCAACATGTTCGCAGGACACGTGGTCATGGGCTCGTTCGCCATCATGGCGAGCATGTTCATGCAGCCGCTGCTTCAGCAGGTTTCCGCGGCCCACGCCGTCGGCGCCCTGCCTTCGCTGGCCTGGCTTGCCATCCTCATCCTGATCTATGCGATCGAGCTTGTGGTCGGCGCCATCCAGGCTTACGTCTTCACGGTCCTTACCGCCGTGTATGTCTCCGAGGCAGAGGAGGTCGCGGAGGAGGAGTAGTCTTCCGCTCGCGCCTTAAAGGTAAGGCAATTCGTTAAACCGCCGGTGCCCGTACCCATGGAGCCCGGCAGTTATAAAAAGGTTATCCTGCGTGAAATAAGACACGCACGACAAAGGAGGAATCGTGGGAGTTATCGGTTACGGTCTCGGTGTTATCGGCGCTGGTCTTGCTATCGGCCTGTCTGCTCTGGGTGCTACGGGTGCTATGGCCCGTCAGCCTGAGGTCCAGGGCCGCGTGTTCACCGTCTTCATCATGGGCTCCGCCTTCGGCGAGGCTCTGGCTCTGATCGGCTTCGTTGTCGCGCTGATCGTTAAATAGCACGGAGCGTCAAGTATGAATCTTTCATCCCAGAAGAGCGCGATCGCACTCTCCGCGTCCGCGGCCGCGCTGCTCATGCCGGTTTCCGCGTTCGCCGAGGACGGCGCCGCCGGTGCGGACATCCTCATCCCTAAGATGGCGGAGTTCATCCCGGCGCTTATCGCCTTCCTGATTATCTGGATCGTGCTGGCCAAGGTCGCCCTGCCGGGCATCATGAAAACCATGGAGGAGCGCGGCAAGAAGATCGAGGAGAGCCTCGACGAGGCCGAGAAGACCAAGCAGGAGGCCATCGCCAAGCGCGCTGAGTCCGACTCGATCGTCACCGACGCCCGTCGTCAGGCTGCCGACATCGTTCTCGAGGCCCGTAAGGACGCCGAGTCCGAGCGCGCCCGTATCATCGAGGCTGCTCACAAGGAGGCCGAGGAGATCATCGCCAAGGCCCATACGACCGTCGAGGACGAGCGCAAGTCCATCTACGCCGGTGCCGCGAGCTCCATCGCCGACCTGTCCGTTGCCGTTGCCACCAAGATCGTGGGCGAGGCACTCGAGGACGATGCCGAGCAGAAGAAGCTCATCGAGCGCTACATCCAGGAAGCAGGTAGCCTGAATGCCGACTAGCCGCTATCAGGACAAGGTGCTCGAGACCTACGCGCGTTCCCTTTTGGAAGCCGCCAAGGCCGAGAACCATGTGTTCGAGGACCTCGAGATGATCGAGCGCTTGGCTTCTGCCAGCCCCGAGATCATCGCCGTGCTCGACACCATGTCCAAGCGCGACCAGCTCGACCTTCTTCCCAAGGTGGCAGCTGCCTTTAAGTATGTTGCCGAGGAAGACGAGGATGTAGTGGGCGTGACCGTCACCACGGCGATCCCGCTCGACGACGAGCTGCGTCAAACCATCACTAAGAAATGCGAGCAGGACTTCGGCCGCAAGGTATTCCTTATCGAGCAGGTCGACCCGTCTATCGTGGGCGGCCTGGTGCTCGAGGCCCGCGGCGAGCGTCGTGACATTTCCGTCAAGACGCAGCTGCGCATCGCACAGGAGACCCTCGCAAACTCTGCTAATTCGTACGGAGGTGAAGCCTAATGTCCGAAACCCTCAATGCCCAGGATATCGCCAAGAAACTGCAGGAGCAGCTCACGAGCCTCTCCGCGACGGTCGATACGCATGAGGTTTCAACGGTCGACGAGGTAGGCGACGGCATCGCGCGCGTCACTGGCCTCAAGAGCGCCATGGCAGGCGAGCTTCTGGAGTTCAAGAGCTCCGATACCGGTGAGACCGTCTTCGGCCTTGCCCAGAACCTTGACCGTGACGAGGTCGGCGCCGTTCTGTTTGGTGCCGTCGACTCCATCAAGGAAGGCGACGAGTGCCGCACCACTGGCCGCATTATGGATATCCCCGTGAGCCGTGCCATGCTCGGCCGCGTCGTCAATCCGCTCGGCCAGCCCATCGACGGTTTGGGTGACATTGTCGCCACGCACCGTCGTCCTATCGAGTTCAAGGCCCCCGGCGTCATCGACCGTACCCCGGTGTGCGAGCCGGTTCAGACTGGCCTGTTGGCTATCGACTCCATGGTGCCTATCGGTCGCGGCCAGCGTGAGCTTATCATCGGCGACCGTAAGACCGGCAAGACCGCTATCGCCATCGACGCCATCCTCAACCAGCGTGGCAAGGGCATGGTCTGCATCTATGTCGCCATCGGCCAGAAGGCCTCCACGGTTGCCAACATCCGTGAGACCCTCGCCCAGCACGGTGCGCTCGAATACACCATCATCGTTTCGGCAACCGCTGCCGATTCCGCCCCTATGCAGTACATCGCGCCTATGGCCGGTGCCGCTATCGGCGAGTTCTTTATGTACAACGGCGAGGACGGTAAGCCCGCCAGCGAGACCAACCCTGGCGGTCACGTGCTCGTCATCTACGACGATCTGTCAAAGCAGGCTGTGGCCTACCGTCAGATGTCGCTGACGCTGCATCGTCCGCCCGGACGCGAGGCCTATCCTGGCGACATCTTCTACCTGCACTCTCGTCTGCTCGAGCGTGCCGTCAAGATGTCCAAGAAGAATGGTTACGGCTCCATGACGGCTCTGCCGATCATCGAGACCCAGGACGGTGACGTCTCGGCCTACATTCCGACCAACGTCATTTCCATTACCGATGGTCAGATTTACCTGCAGTCCGAGCTTTTCTTCCAGGGCCAGCGCCCGGCAGTCGACGTGGGCATCTCCGTGTCCCGCGTCGGTGGCGACGCACAGACCAAGGCTATGAAGCAGGTCGCCGGCAACCTCCGTCTGGACCTCGCTTCGTATCAGGAGCTCGCCGGCTTTACGCAGTTCGGCTCCGACCTCGACGAGGCCACGCAAAAGCAGCTTACCCACGGCGCCCGCATGACTGAGCTCCTTAAGCAGCCGCGCTACAAGCCGTTCGAGGTTTCCGAGCAGATCGTTACGCTGTTCGCTGGCAACGAGGGCTTCCTGGATGACCTGGAGATTGCCGACGTGCTGCCCTTCCGTGCCGAGCTCATCGAGTACATGGACAATGGCTTTGGCTTGCTGCTCGACAAGGTTCGCGCCAAGAAGATCGATGATGACACCAAGGCTGAGCTCTTGCGCGTCATCGGTGACTTCAAGCAGCAGTTCATGGCCAAGCACCATTCGGATGTTTCTGGATCAGAGGAGAACTAAGCCCCATGGCCAACCTTCGCGACATTAAGAAGCGAATCTCCTCGGTTACCACGACCAAGCAGATCACGCGCACGATGGAGATGGTCTCTACGGCCAAGATCCGTCGTGCCCTCGATCGCTCCAAGCAGGCCGAGCCCTATAAGGAGGCGCTGACCGACGTCATGTTGACGGTCGCCGGTGACGCCTCCTGTTCGGGCACCGATCCCATGCTGCAGAAGCATGAGAGCGTCAAGCATGGCCTGATTGTCGTTATTGCCTCGGACCGCGGCCTTGCCGGCGGTTTCAATACGACGGTGGAGCGTACGGCCGAAAAGCTCGCCGCTTCTTGGGCGAACGATGGCATCGAGTGCGAGATCATTGCGTGTGGACGCAAGCCGGCCACGTATTTCCGCGACCGCGCAAACATCGTCATGCACTTTGAGGGCAATTCCTCCGAGCCCGATTTTAATCAGGCCCGCATGATCTCCTCTCATATCTGCGATGCGTATCGTGCCGGTGAGCTTGACCGTGTCGAGCTTGTCTACCACCACGCCAAGAACCGCGTGGATCAGGAACTTCGCGTCGAGCATTTGTTGCCGCTCGACCCCGAGATGATCGCTATGGCCCACGGTCCGCGTAAGAACGAGACCGACGCCCCTAAGCGCATCTCGTCCACGTTCGAGTTCGTGCCCTCTCCCGAGCATGTTCTCGGCAAGCTTGTGCCGTCTTATATCCTGACGGTCATCTACCAGGCCCTGATCGATTCGGCGGCTGCCGAGCAGGGTGCACGCCGCAAGGCCATGCACTCCGCGACGGAAAACGCCACCGCGATCATCTCGACCCTTACCCGCACGTATAGTCGCGTGCGCCAGGCTTCGATCACGACCGAGATTAACGAGATCGTCGGCGGAGCCTCAGCATTGGAGGAACAGTAATGGCTAATAACACCGTAAAGCTTGCGGTCGAGGAAGCCACCAAGAAGACGACTGCCGGTGATGGTCGTATCGTGCGAATCATCGGCCCTGTCGTCGACGTCAAGTTTGACGGCGCGGTGCCCCCGATCTACAACGCGCTCACGGTCGAGGCCGAGACCCCGATCGGTCATCTGAGCACGATCCTCGAGGTCGAAAGCCAGCTTCCGGGCGGCGTCGTCCGCACGGTCGCCATGTCCTCGACCGACGGCCTGCAGCGCGGCCTCATCGCTACCGATACCGGTGAGCCCATGAAGATGCCCGTTGGTCCCAAGACGCTCGGCCGCATTTGGAACGTCATGGGCAAGCCCGTCGACGGCAAGCCCATGCCCGAGGTGGAGGAGTTCTACCCCATCCACCATGCAGCGCCCCGTTTCGACGAGCTCACTACCAAGACCGAGATCTTCGAGACCGGCATCAAGGCCGTCGACCTTCTTGAGCCCTACATCCGTGGCGGCAAGACAGGCCTGTTCGGCGGCGCCGGCGTCGGCAAGACCGTTTTGATTCAGGAGCTCATCAACAACCTCGCTCAGGAGCACGGTGGCACCTCGGTGTTCACCGGTGTCGGCGAGCGTACCCGCGAGGGCACCGACCTGTTCCTTGAGATGAGCGAGTCTGGCGTTATCGACAAGACCTGCTTGGTCTATGGTCAGATGAACGAGCCGCCCGGAGCGCGTCTACGCATCGGTCTGGCCGGCCTTACCACCGCTGAGTATTTCCGCGATCGTGGCCAGGACGTTCTGCTGTTCATTGACAACATCTTCCGCTTCTCCCAGGCCGGTTCCGAGGTTTCCGCACTGCTGGGTCGTATGCCGTCCGCCGTTGGTTACCAGCCCACGTTGGCTACCGAGATGGGCGACCTCCAGGAGCGCATTACCTCGACCAAGACGGGCTCCATTACCTCCGTCCAGGCTGTCTACGTCCCCGCAGACGACCTGACCGACCCGGCGCCTGCTACGACGTTTACGCACCTCGACGCCACCACGGTTCTTTCGCGTAGCATTTCGTCGCTCGGCCTGTTCCCGGCTATCGACCCGCTCGCGTCTTCTTCCGACGCTCTCGATCCCTCGATCGTCGGCGAGGAGCACTACCGTGTCGCCGTCAAGGTCCAGGAGCTCCTGCAGGAGTACTCCGACCTTCAGGACATCATCGCCATTCTGGGTATGGACGAGCTGTCCGAGGAGCAGCGCCTTACGGTCAACCGCGCTCGTAAGATTCAGCAGTTCCTCTCGCAGTCCTTCCATGTTGCCGAGAAGTTCACCGGCAACCCCGGTGTCTACGTCCGCGTCGAGGATACCGTCCGCTCTTTCGCCGAGATTGTCGATGGCAAGGCCGATGACCTGCCCGAGCAGGCATTCCGCTATGCCTCCACGATTGAGGACGTGCGTGAGCGCGCCCGCAAGATGGAGGAGAAGTAGGTTATGCGTATCCGCATCGTGTGCCCCGTGAGCCTCGCCTATGAGGGTGACGCTGCGTTTGTGTCGATTCCGTCTACGGATGGCGAGTTTGGCGTTTTACCTGCTCACTCCAGCGAAATCTGCACGATCGACCGCGGTTACGTTCGCGTTTCCGATAAGGCCATGGGCACTGTCGACCACACGTTTGCCGTGGTCGGCGGCTATGCCCAGGTTGCGGACGATGTCGTGACCGTCCTCGCCGAGCGCGCTTGCGATTTGGCGACCGTCGACGCCGACAAGGTTAAAGCTGATATTCAAGGTTTTGAAGAGAAGCTGGGTAATTTGTCGGAGGATGATGCACGCCGCGCCTACCTCTATAATGAAATCGCATGGTGTAAGCTCAAGCTTGCCCAATAGTCAAACGTTTTAGCGTTCGACCATTTGCGAACACATCATGCCCGGGATGGCCCAGCCACCCCGGGCATGCTTTTTGAAAGGGTAGACCTTGGATATTATCCGCGTTGAGGGTGGCCACGCCATCGGAGGCTCCGTGCCCGTCTCGGGTGCAAAGAATTCCGCACTCAAACTCATGGCCGCAACGCTTCTGGCGCCGGGCAAGACAACGCTTCAGAACGTGCCCGATATTTCCGATGTCCACGTTATGGGCAAGGTGCTCAAGGGCATGGGCGCGACGATTGAAGTTCTCGATGAGCACACGCTCGAAATCGATACCTCCCAGGTTGATTCCTGGGAGGCTCCCTACGAGCTTGTCGCCAAGATGCGCGCCTCCACGGCTGTGATGGGCCCCCTGCTGGGTCGTTTCCATCGCGCCAAGATCGCCATGCCGGGCGGCTGCAACCTGGGTGCTCGCAAGATCGATATGCATATCTTGGGTCTCGAGGCTCTGGGCGTCGAGTTCGACACCGCCCACGGCTACATCAACGCCAGTGCTCCCCAGGGTCTGCACGGCACCACCGTCACGCTCGAGTTCGCGAGCGTGGGCGCTACCGAGAACCTCATCATGGCTGCCGTGCGCGCACAGGGCACCACGGTTATCGACAACGCTGCCCGCGAGCCCGAGATCGTTGACCTTGCCAACATGCTCAACGAGATGGGTGCCAAGATCGTCGGCGCGGGCACGCCCGTCGTGACCATCGAGGGCGTGGAGGAGCTGCACCCCGTTACCCATTGCGTGGTGGGCGACCGTATCGAGGCCGGCACCTTTATCGTCGCCGGCGCCCTCATGGCCGATGAACGCGGCGTCGATGTTACGGGGTTCTGCCCCATCCACCTGGGCATGGTGCTCAAAAAGATGGAGCTTATGGGCATCGAGTGCGAGCGTATCGAGAACGGTGTCCACGTCAATCGCGCCGAGCGCATCAAGCCGGTCGATATCCAGACGCTTCCGTTCCCGGGTTTCCCGACCGACATGCAGGCGCAGATCATGGTGCTCTCGGCCCTTGCCGACGGCAGTTCCGTTATTACCGAAAACATCTTCGAGAACCGCTTTATGTTCGCCTCTGAGCTCGTGCGCATGGGCGCCGATATTCGCATCGAGAGCCATCACGCCATGATTCACGGCGTCAAGGGCTTCTCGGGTGCACAGGTCACCTCGCCCGATCTGCGTGGCGGCGCGGCACTTGTGGTCGCCGGTCTTATTGCCGACGGCACCACCGAGGTCTCGGCCATCCACCACATCAAGCGTGGCTACGAGCAGTTTGTCGAAAAGCTGCAGGCGCTTGGCGCGCATGTCGAACATGCCACCGTTCCCGATCCCGTCATCTACTAATGCAGGTTGCCTATGTTTAACAAGAAGCCCCTAGCGGATAACACCCGAAGACCCTCGACCGGCGCGCAGGCTAAGATTTACAGCCGCGATAATGTCGCCCGCTATTCCGAGCGCGCCCGCCAGCGCCGTCGCGGCCGCACGGTTCGTCGTGTAGCACTTATCGCCGTGCTTGGCGTGTTGCTGAGCGCTACAACCGCCGCCGGCCTTTGGTTTGCCACCATCATGGGCAAGCTCGGCGACTCCAATGTCATTACAGACAACCTGCGCCAGATTCTGGTCGATACCGATGAGGCAAAAGATCCGTTCTACGTGCTACTTCTGGGCACTGACGGTCGTCCGGGCGAGGATTCGTATCGCGCCGACTCAATTATCCTGGCTCGCATTGACCCTACGAAAAAGCAGGCAACGCTTATCTCCATTCCGCGCGATACCAAGGTTGTCTATAACGGCTCGACCATGAAGATTAATGCCTGTCATACGTATGGCGGCGCCGAGGCCATGGTCCAGGCGGTCAACGAGCTATGCGGCGTGCAGATTTCTCACTATGCCGAGGTCAGCTTTGACGGCATGCAGTCGCTTATTGATTCGGTTGGCGGTATCGACATCAACGCGACCGACGACGTCGACGATCCCGAGCATCTGGATATTAAGATTACTGCCGGCCAGCAGCATATGGATGGCGCCACTGCCCTTACCTACGCCCGTTGCCGTTACATCTATGCCGACGGCGACTATACGCGCATGCGCCACCAGCGTCAGGTGCTTGGCGCCCTCGCCAACCAGATTCTCAACAACTTTGACGCCACCAAGGTCTTTGATCTGGTCAACTCGCTGTCCGACATGCTCGTAACCGATATGAGCGTTCAGGATATCGTCTCTACGGTCAATGCCATGCGTGGCATGGATGTCGAGGGCATCTACTCGGCCAACCTGCCTTCGTATGCCGACGACAGCACTATGATCGACGGCGTGAGCTATGTCTTTGTCTACGAAGACGAGCTTAAGGAAATGATGGCCCGCGTCGACGCCGGCGAGGATCCCAAGGGTCCCAACACCATGGGCCTTTCCGACGGCTCCAGCTCCACGATCGGCGACCTCAACAACAATACGTCCGAGGACTACGCATACGGCACCGCGACCTCGTCGGACGGCTCGGATGATTCCGACGAATCGAGCGACGGCTCCGATTACTACGAAGAGCCCACCGGCGACGGCAACGGCTACGAAGCCAATTACTAGTTCCGCCGTTCTACCGAACGGCGGAACGGCTCGACGCTGCGCGGGCCGCATTTGGACAATCTGACGTTCAACTTCAAGGGCGCGACCAGAAGGTCAGCGCCCTTTCGTTTCACGTCACCTTGTCTCAAACGCGACCCGCTCGCTGTCGTTGCCAAAACATCGAGGTAGTCATTGGGGACGTACTTAAATGAGTGCCCGCAAAGCGAGAGTGGATAATCTCCCGTTTTTGGTCTGTTTGTGGGCTCAAAGTGGGAGATTATCCACTCTCGACATTTGAGTGTCGAATAATCCTCGCTCGTTTAGTCGCTGGTTGGCACTTGGGGCGCTCCTTTTGTGCCGGCACCTTGGGGACACTCTTTGCACCAAAAAAAATCGCCCCGTTCTCTGTAGAGGACGGGGCGATCGATTCGTCTTTTGGACTTATGCAGCCAGACTTATGCAAAGCGGGCGACGAGCTCCTGCAGGACGTCGGTCATCTTGACGAGCGAACTGACCGGGACGAACTCGTTGACGCCGTGGTAGCAATAGCCGCCGGTGGAAAGGTTGGGGCAGGGCAGACCGCGGAACGACAGCTGAGCGCCGTCGGTGCCGCCACGAATCGGCAGCACTTGGGGCTCAACGCCGCAGGCAAGGTAGGCTTCCTTGGCAACATCAATAAGCTCGGGATAGTCACGAACGATCTCGGCCATATTTCGATACTGCTGCTTAATCTCGACCGTCACGCGCTCCTCACCCAGACGCTGGTTGAGCATCGAGGCGGCGGCATCAATAAGGTCGAGTTTCTGCTGGAACTTGGCGGCATCGTGATCACGGACGATATAGCGCGCCGTGGCGTGATCGACGGTCGCAGATACACCCTCAAGGTGATAAAAGCCCTCGTAGCCTTCCGTATACTCCGGGCGCTGCACGTAGGGGAGCAACGCGTTGAAGTCGCAGAACAGATTGCCTGCGTTGACCATACGGCCCTTGGCGTCGCCCGGGTGGATGGACTGGCCCTCAAAGCGGATGGTCGCCTCGGCGGCGTTAAAGCACTCCCACTCCAGCTCGCCGATGGGGCCGCCGTCGACCGTGTAGGCGTACTTGCAGCCAAAGGTATCGATATCCAACAGCTCGGCTCCGTGACCGATCTCCTCGTCAGGGCAGAAGCAAATGCCGAGTGCGGGATGGGGCAGAGAGGGGTCCTGAGCGATACGCGCGACAAGCGACATGATCTCGGCGACGCCTGCCTTGTCGTCCGCGCCCAGCAGCGTGGTGCCATCGCTGCAGACCAGGTCCTCACCCGCGAGGTCGTTCAGGGCGGGAAGCTTGGCGGTACTCATGGCAACGGGCTTACCGTCAACCGTGCCGCAGACCAGGTCGCCGCCTTCGTAGTGTACGATGTGCGGCTTCACGCCGGCGCCCGGTGCAACTTCGGTGGTGTCGAGATGGGCGATCAGGCCAAGGGCGGGCTTGTCCTCAGCGCCCGCACTTGCGGGGATATGCGCGCAGACATAGGCATGCTCGGTCACGTGGGCATCTTCCGCACCAAGCTCGCGCAGCTCTTCAGCCAGCACGTTGGCAAGGTCAAACTGAACGACGCTCGAGGGTACCTGGTCGCAGTTTGCATCCTCGGACTGCGTGTTGATCTGGACGTAGCGCAAAAAGCGCTCGAGGACATCGGGGTTCGTGGTGGTGTTTTCCATAAAGACCGCTCCAATCTTGGTCGTCGTGTGCAACAAGAACTCTAGCACGGTATGCCACGGCATACCGCGACGCTTGGATGGGGTAGAATCAGCCATTGAATGCAGAAGGGACGGAAGATCATGGATACGACAAATAGCTCGCGCGAACTACATCTGACGGTGGCGAACGAAGACTACTTGGAGTGCATGGTTCGCATTGAAAGCGAAGAGGGGGAAACCAACGGCGTGCGATCGGTCGACATCGCGCAGCGCCTTGGCGTCTCCAAGGCATCGGTCAATAAAGCGGTTTCGGCGCTCAAGGCATCCGAGCTTGTCGAGCAATCGCACTACGGCAAGGTAGTCCTGACCGATCGCGGCCGCGAGGTTGGCACGGCTATCTGGTACCGTCATCGCCTCGTCCGCACGTTTTTGGTTCAGGAGCTCGGTGTCGAATTTGAGCGAGCCGATTCCGAGGCCTGCATGATGGAGCATGCGCTATCCGAGGACACGATGAACCGCTGGCTCGCCTATCTCGAAAAGCAGGGAATCAGCGTCGAGGAATAGCGGGATATATATGGATACGAGTTATTACAATCGCTTTGGTGCCGAGGAACTTACGCGCCGCTTGTCGAGCGAGACCTTGTTGGCGCAGGGCCCCATGGGCAGTGTTCTGTTGAGTGAGTACGACGCCGCCGATATTCCACCGGCGTTTTGGAATCTGGCAGAGCCGCAGACCGTTTCTCGTATCCATCGCTTGTATGTCGCCGCCGGCGCGCAGGTACTCATTACCAATACCTTTCAGGCATCAAGCTATGCCCTCAAGCACGACCAGATTGCGCCGTCCGTGGCGGAGGTCAATCGCGGGGCCGTCGACGATGCCCGCCAGGCGCACCCTCAGCTGCTGCTGGGCTCGATGGGTCCGATCGGTATTGAGTGGTTTGCCGAGGACTCGGCCGAGTTTCGTGAGATCCGAGGCATTGCGCGCGAACAGGCGCACGCCTTGCTCAATGCTGGTGTTGACGGTCTGCTGATCGAGACGGTGACGTCTATCCGTAATTTGCAGCCCATGCTTGCCGGCGCCCGAGATGCCGCCGACGGCATGCCTGTTCTGGTGAGTTTTGTCGTTGACGATAAGGGCGACCTGTTGGGCGATGGCCTCAACATCGAGGCAGCCGTTTTGTACGCCGAAAAACACGGCGCAAACTCGGTTGGTGTTAATTGCTGTTCGCTTGCGGCCGCGAACGCGGCGGTGCCCAGGATGGTTGCATCGGCGACTACTCCCGTCACGGTGCGTCCCAACGTGGGCGATCCGGTCCAGACTCAGGATGGCCCCGTATGGCACGAGAACCCCGAAGCTTTCGCGCGCGCATGCATCGAATGGAGACATGCCGGTGCCGCAATGGTGGGCAGTTGCTGTGGAACTACGGCAATCACTACGGCAGCGATGGCCGAGGCGCTCGATATATAAAGGGCAAAACCGCTCCATACGGGGCGGTTTTTTTATTGCCTGCATGTCCTCGGCAGCATTTGCCCAAATGGTGAATGCTGGTGCCGGCAGGTTGCCGAGCGTGTATCGCGGGTATACCTCATGCGTACCATGATCCAAACACTGTGAGGTGTCTGCGCGTGTGCGCGATAATTCATTTTGGAACTGACGGTTGGCGCGCTCGCGTCGATGAGGACTTCACTGCCGATAACGTTGCCCGTATCGCCGATGCCGTCGGCGAGTTGTGGCAAAAGACCAATCCGGGCAAAACGGTATATATAGGGTTCGACACTCGGCCCCTGGCGCGCGAGTTCGCTGAGCTTGCGGCGGGTGTGCTAGCAGCGCACGGGCTAGACGCCGTGCTCGCTTCGCGACCTGTTCCGACCCCTGCCCTTACGTGGGCGGCGGCTTATGACGGTGAGGCGTGCGGCGCGCTCATGGTGACGGGGTCCCATCATCCGCAGGGTTATCTGTGTCTCAAGATTCGCATGGGTGACGGCTCGACCGCCAACCAGGATGTCATCGAAGAGCTCGAAGAGACCATGGCTCCCGAGCCAATGGGGATCGAGGGGCAATATCGCACCGCGGATATCATTCCTGACTATATGCAAGCGGTGGCATCGTTTGTCGATGCCGAAGCCATCCGCGCCGCGCACCTGCGCGTGGTTGTTGACCCCATGGGCGGCGCAGCCCAGGGCTATCTAGCCGACTTGCTGCGCGAGCTTGGCGTTGAGGTGCACGAGATTCACGCCGGGCAGGCGTCTGATCAAGAAGATATCTGCCCCGACCCCGTTGAGCCTTGGGTGGACACTTGCGAGCGCATGGTTATCGAGGACGGAGCTTGCGCTGGCCTGGTGACCGACGGCGACGCCGACCGTATCGGCGCGGTTGACGAGCGCGGCAGATATATACATCCGCATCAGATCATGGCGCTCGTTTTAGGCGACTTGGTTCAATTTCGTAATTTGGAGGGGCGCGTCGTCGTCAATCTTTCATGCTCGACGCTCGTGCGTCGCATTGCCGAGGCGCTTGGCTGCCGCGTGACCGTCAAACCAGTCGGTTTCAAATATATAGCGGCGGAGATGAAGAAGGGCGGCGTCCTCATGGGCGGCGAAGAAGCCGGTGGTATCGGCATCGCCGCGCATATGCCCGAGCGCGATGGAATCCTCGCCTGTCTGATTCTGTGTGAGCTTATGGCAAAGACGGACGCGCCTTTGGGCGTTCTGGTCGACCAACTCGAGGACAGTTTTGGTAAGACGAGTTACGGTCGACGCGATTTGCGCCTTGAGGCCGAAGATGCCGAAACGTTACGAACCCTGCTGCCGGGCGTAAACCCCAAGTCGATTTGTGGCAAGGTGCCGCAAAACGTTAGTCATATGGACGGCTTGCGTCTGTCATTCGAGGATGATACGTGGCTGCTGGTCCGTCCTAGCGGGACCGAACCAGTGGTGCGCGTCTACGCCGAGGGGTTCTCGGTGGAAGAACGTGATGAGTTGCTCGATGCTGGCTGTGCTTTAGCTAGGGGGACGTATCCGCTTTAACCATGAGACTGCCTCATATAAAGAGATGCTCGGCGAGCGGTAGTTAACGGCTGGCAAACGTTAGTCGGATCCAAAATTGTGTAGGAAATGTGTACGCCCAGATTCCCGCCCCCGGCGCCCCTCCGGTCTGG